>NZ_JBSGGK010000009.1:0-215395 GCF_053603855.1 Monashia sp. NPDC004114
GCGCTCACGCAGCTCGTCCGTGTACTTCCTCGGAACAGGCATGACTCCACCCTTTCGTGGGATCAGACCCTCCACCAGACCCGGGGCGATTCAGTAGTGGTGCACCAGGCTCGCGGTCGCGCTGGTGGTGGCGTACCGGATCTCGGTGGACCCGAACGGACCCTGGTCCGCGTAGAGGGTGGCGCCGCCGGCGTCGCGGGCGATGAGCAGGTTGCCGTCCGCGTCGTACACGTTGGAGGTCGTACCCGTTGGCCCGCTCGTTCCGGTGAGCCGCTCGTGGGCGTCCCAGGTGAGGGTCGTCGTCGCGGAGCCGGTGCTGATGCTCTTCTCGTTCCCGGCCGCGTCCCACCCGTAGGTGGTGCTCGAGGAGGCTGCGCCCGTCGTGGACGCCTGGGACACGGTGTGGGGCTGGCGAGCCTGGGCCGCTGGGTAGGCGTAGCTGGTTGTCGTGGTATCGCCAGCTGTGGTGGTGCTGGTCTGGGTGGTGCGGTTCCCGGTGGCGTTGTCCCAGGTCCAGCTCTGCCAGTAGGGCGCGGGCCCGCCGAGCAGGCCGGCGGCCGGGGTCTGGGCGCACCCGCCGCTGCCGGGTGTCCAGGCAAGAGTTAGATGGCCCAGCGGGTCGTAGCCGAAGCACTGGGTGTCTGACGTGGTTCCCGCTCCCGGGTCGGTCGGGCTGTCCACGACCGACGTGAGCTTTCCGGCGTCGTCGCGGGTGAAGCTCTCGTTCTCGAGGTAGCCGGTCCCCTTGTCGCGTGTGACCTGCCGGTTGAGCAGACGCCGGGTGCCGTCCTCATAGCTGTATGCCGTGTAGATGCTGGACGTGGCCACGCCCTCGGTCAGCAGCCCGACCTCTCCGTAGGCGGAGTAAGACGTCCCGGCGACAAGGCCGCTGGAGCCTCCGTTGAGGCTGTACGGGTGGCCCAAGGAGTCATAGCCAGGGCCCTGGCCCACGGCCGCGACTCCGGCGATGGTGGGCTGCACGTACGTCCGTACGCCCCCGTCGAGGTTGTACGTCTCCGTGGTGGTGTAGGTGCCGGACAGTCCGGTCTCGGAGCCGGGGATGCTCAGGTTGGTGCCGGTGGGCTGATAGAGGTTGTTGTAGCCGGTGACGGCACGGATGTATGCGTCGCCGGCCGCGTCGTAGGTGGTGGACGACGTCAGCTGGCCTTTCACGATGGTGTCGTACAGCCAGGAGGCGGTCTTGGGGCCCGCGCTGCTGCCGGTGTGTTCTTCGATCTTGCGGCCGAGCGGGTCATAGACGAACGCGAGCGTGGATCCTGTGCTGTCGGTCGTAGTGGCGATGGTGCCGTCGTCGTTGTAGCTGGTGGCGCTCGTCCCGGCGTCCGGGTCGGTGCTGGTCGTTCGGCGTCCCATGAGGTCGTATCCGCGGGTCCAGGAGTTGCCCGCGGGGTCAGTCATTGCGGTGGGGTTGCCGTTGGCGTCGTAGGCGTAGGTCGTGTCTTGGTATGCGCCGGCGGTTCCCGAGGTGGTGGTGTACTGCCGACGAGTGATGACCTGGTCGCGGGAGTCTGTCACCGTGGCGGTCGCGGTGCCTCCGGAGGGTGGGGTGACCGTCGTGGTCGGGCCGTCGTATGCCGTGACGGTCGGGTAGTAGTGGTACGTGCCGATCCCGGCGCGCATGGTGGACGTGAGCTGGCGGCTGTCGCCGTCGTACGTGAAGTCGGTTCTGGCGGGCAGGGCGCCGTTGTCGGCATTGACCAGCCCCGTGCCGGGTGCTCCGGTGGCCTTCACGGGTCCGAGCGTGCTAGCGGTGAGTCCTCGGGAGTCGTACAGCGTCTGGGTGACGATCCTGGTGCCTGTGGTGAGGTCGGCGGCAGGTGTCTGGGTCTCGACCGGGCGCAGCATCCCGTCGTAGTACCCGTATGCCGTGGTGTACGTGCCGTTGTTACGCAGCTCACCGGCGGAGACGAGGCTCGGGGCCGTGGCGTTGCCGAGGGTGTAGCCGAAGGTGCGGCTGGCTGTGGCGGTGGTCGCGCGGCCGGGGAGCCAGACGCCGGTGAGGCGCCCCATCGCGTCGTACGTGGTGGTGGTCACCTTGTTGTTCGGGTCGGTGACCGTCAGCGGCAGCCCTCGGTTGACGTCGAAGGTGGTCGTCGTCGCCTGGGGCGTGGTGGTCCCTGCTCCGGTGGTCACGGTCTGCGAGGACGTGAGACCGGCCGTGTTCTGCGTGTCGCTGGTCGTTGTCTGGTGCCCTACGGCGTCGGTCACACTGGTGACCCTGC
This sequence comes from Monashia sp. NPDC004114, assembly GCF_053603855.1. Classification (NCBI taxonomy): domain Bacteria; kingdom Bacillati; phylum Actinomycetota; class Actinomycetes; order Micrococcales; family Intrasporangiaceae; genus Intrasporangium; species Monashia sp. NPDC004114. The sequence continues at coordinate 2,244 of NZ_JBSGGK010000009.1, forward strand.
CGTAGGTGCTCTCATAGGTCGTCGTCGCGGTGGTGACGTAGTTCGGCGTCGTGCCGGAGTAGCTCTTGAGCGTGAGGACCTTGGTCGGGTCGCCCTTCGTCAGGGCCGGGTTCGCGGTCCAGGTGGCTGCTCCGTCGTAGAGGGTCTCGCTTCCGGAGACGACATCTCCCGGGATGGCTGGGGTTGCGGCACAGCCGACCTTGACCCTCTGCACGCTGGTGCTGGCGGTGTGGATCCAGTGGGTGGTGTCGTTGGCATAGGTTGGGACGATCTGTAGGTGTCCGGGTCGATGACAACCGGGTACTGGGTCGAGTCCCCCCGCAGGAGAGCCAGATTCGGCGCTATGGTCATCGCGGATGACGTCACGGCCAGGGCGACGCCGCTTGCGTGGTCGCCCGCCACGGGCTGCTGCAGCCTCGTCGAGGCACCCGCTCCATCGACCGAGGGCGCGTTCGGGCCGCTACCGAGCAGCGCCCCGGAGGCGTCCCACATCAACGGGCTTCCGCCCTGCATGACAAGGCTTTCGGAGTCGCTGCGGACCTCGAACCCGCCCTGTGCCGTTCGCGCGAGCATGCCGCCGGTCGTGTGGACGCCGAGAGCGATGTGTTCCAGCTGGGTTTGGGCCGCGCCACGCGCTGACTTGACGACCAACGCCTCGCCGAACCCGTCCGCATGGGCTACCAGTCGCAGGTCTACGTCCGTGAACACGTCCGGGTAGGTGACGGTGTCACCCGCGACCAATGGCACGGGCAGTGTGCCGGGCCAGGACCAGGCCATCGTCGTTCCACCTCGCGAGAACGACACGAGCGGCCTCGAGCTGCCGCCGCCGGAGAACGACATCAGCGAGGTAGCGGCGACCGGGGACCAGGTCCCGTCCGGCTGCTGCATGAGGGTCGTGTCGACCGGCACCCATGTTGAGCCGGAACGCACACGCACCGGTTCCGAGGCCACCTTCAGGGTGAAGGACCCATCCGGGTTCGCGAACCGCTGCTCGGTCTCCGATGTCTCCGCAGTCACCTCCACGGCAACGCCAGAGGACCGGGCCTGCTCCGCGGCTGCGTCTGCTCCTAGGACGGCCGGTGCCCCGGGAGTGGCTGCCGCGGACGTGGCCTCGGCCTTGACCACCGCGCCTGGAAGACAGGCCCCAAGTGTGAAAGCCGCCATCACCGAACAGAATCGACGCGCACGTCCCGAGCGCTTGTAAGAACCCCTCGCCTGCGACACATCACACCCCTGTGAACTCGTGACCCACGCACACGCCACTCCGATATGGCGCTTCGAACGCGAACCGTCCTTGAAGTTGCGCGCCGCGTCAATCACCCGGAGATGTCCCGTTTCCAAAAGATGGGCAGTTTCTCGGAGTCACTGGTAGTCATCGGTGTCGTGACTGAAAGTCGTTGTGCACCAACCGAACTGGATCCGCGTTGCTTGACCTAGAACGGGAATGGCCGGTCTCTGGACCATCTCGGCGTCGCCGGAATCGTTATAGGTTCTTTATGGAGTTCCCAGCCGAAACTCATGACTCACCCTGCTATTTGGCAGCCGTACTTTACTGCCTCGTGAATGTAGGAGTGACAGGGATGCACTCGTGCCCGAGCCGGGAGGCCGGCTCGGGCACTAACGAGAGGGACGGCATACGTCGTCGGTGGACTCAGCCGCGCGAACGGGTCACCTCGTGCTGATGACCACCTTGAGCGCGTGCTGCTCTGCGGCATTCGCGAAGGTGTCGTAGGCCTCGAGCATCTGGTCGAACGTGAACCGGTGCGTCACGAACTTGCCCGGGTCGATCTCGCCCTTGGTGATCTGATCGAGAAGGTCGGGCGCCGTGGTGGCGTTGACGAGGCCGGTGGTGATGGTGATGTTGTTGATCCAGTCGCGCTCGATGGGGAACGACACGGGCGCACCGTGGACGCCGACGTTCGCGACGCGTCCGCCGGGACGGATCGAGTCGAGCGCCGTGCCGAACGTCGCGGGCAGGCCGACGGCCTCGATGGCGACGTCGACGCCGAGCCCGTCACGGCTCAGGCGCTTGAGCTCGCCGACCACGTCCGGCGTCGTCGTGATGTCGATGGTCTCCGTCGCGCCGAAGTCCTTCGACTGCGCGAGCCGGTAGGCGTTGCCGTCGACCGCAATGATCCGCGATGCACCCTGCGGGGTCGCGGTCATGATCGCGGCGAGGCCGACCGGGCCGGCGCCGATGACGGCGACGACATCGCCCTGCTTCACCGCGCCGCTGAGCACGCCGATCTCGTATCCGGTCGGCAGGATGTCGCTGAGCATCGCGCCCTGCTCGGCTGTCACTCCGTCGGGGAGCGGGATGAGGCCGTTGTCGGCGAACGGGACGCGGACCAGCTCGGCCTGGGTGCCGTCGATGAGGTGGCCGAAGATCCAGCCGATGCCGCCGAGCGTCTGGCAGTGCGACGTCAGCCCCGACCGGCAGTACTCGCACGTCCCGCACTTGCTGATGCACGAGACGATGACCCGGTCGCCGACCTTGGTCGTCGTGCACTCGGGACCCACCTCGGTCACGACGCCCACACCTTCATGGCCCAGGATCCGACCGTCGGCCACGGCGGGGACATCACCCTTGAGGATGTGCAGGTCCGTGCCGCAGATGGTCGTCGTCTCCATGCGGACGATGGCGTCCGTCGGGTCCTTGATGGTCGGGTCAGGTACGTCCTCCCAGGCCTTCTGACCGGGTCCGTGGTAGACGAGCGCTTTCATGGGACAACCCTCCTGGTCGTGCGGGCGCGGTCCGGTCCCGATGGCCGAGCCGTCAGCCCTCGAGACGATGCTCGTGTTCGCGACGGCCCCTGCCCACGGACGAAAGTCCCGAAGGATGCGCGCGGCGAGATGAGAGCGTCATACCTCCCGGCGTACCCTTGCAGTTACGTAACTGACTGGGTACACTATTGGAATGGACGCGGTATTGCAGGCTCTGGCAGATCACAGCCGCCGCACGGTGCTGGAGATCCTGAGGGACCACCCGGCGACCGCCGGCGAGCTGGCCGATGCGCTGCCGATCGCCCGTCCGGGCGTGTCCCGCCACCTGCGGGTGCTGCGGGAGGCCGGGCTGGTCGACGTACGTCAGGAGGCGCAGCGACGGATCTACAGCCTGCGGCCCGAGGCGCTGATCGAGGTCGACGAGTGGCTGGAGGGCTACCGCGCGCTGTGGGAGCACCGGCTCGATGCGCTGCACACCGAGATCGCACGAGGAAAGAAGGCGAGGAGATGAGAACCATCGGAACCATGCGGGCACTCGACGACACCCGCGGAGCGGTGCGCGTCGAGGACGTCTACGACACCGACATCGACGACCTGTGGCAGGCGTGCACCGCGCCGGAGCGGCTCGCGCGCTGGATGGCCCAGGTCTCCGGCGACCTGCGCGAAGGTGGGACGGTCCACGCCGTCTTCACCAGCACGTGGAGCGGCCCCGCCAGGATCGAGGTCTGCGACGCCCCCCACCATCTGCTGCTCACCTCCGAACCAGGCACCGACGACGAGGGTCAGGTCGAGGCCTGGCTCACCGCAGAGGGTCAGCAGACCAGGCTCGTGGTCGAGGAGCGCGGCCTGCCGCTCGGCGCCCTGCACTCCACGGGGCCGGCTGGCAAGCCCACCTGGAGGACCTCGGACGATCGCTGGCGATCGACGGGCCGGTGCATGTCGGCGGATGGTCCGAGCAGACACCGGCAGCTGGCTGGCACGCGCGCTGGACCGAGCTCACTCCCGCGTACCTGGACACGGCGGCCCGCTGATGTCCGACCTCATCACGCTGGACGGGACCACGGTCAACGCGCCCGATGCGCTCGCCCTGGCTCAGTTCTATGCCGAGATCACCGGCGGCGTCGCGAGGGGCACCTCGCACTGGGCAGCAGTCACCGGCCCGAACGGATGCATCGCATTCCAGCAGGTCGAGGACTTCCGACCCCCGCAGTGGCCCGGAAACGATGTCCCGATGCAGATGCATCTCGACTTCTTCGTCGAGGACCTCGAGGCGACCGGGGCGCGAGTTGTCGCCGCCGGGGCCACGCTGCTCGACTTCCAGCCCAACGCCGATCACTGCTTCGTGTATGCCGACCCTGCCGGGCACCCGTTCTGCCTGTCGACCTGGAGCGGACAGGGACTCGTCCGCGGTTCCGGCGGAGACGACGCCGGTTAGGCCGCTCGCTTCGCGCTCAGGGCAGATGCCGGTCCAGGCGGCGCAGCAGTGGTCCGACAACCGGCTTCTCGTGCCAGTGGTGCTCCATCACGAAGCCGCGGACGGAGTCGACCGTCCGCGCCAAGCGTGCCGACACCGACGGTGGCCCGTGACCGGCCCCAGATCGGGACCGGCGCAGGAGCCACCTCGCACAGTCGGCGCAGACGCCGACCTCCGGGTGCTGGCCCAGACGGGTCAGCTCGGCCTCCTCGAAGGTGCCGCCACAGCACCAGCACTCGGGACGACCGATTCCTTCTTCCTGCTGCGCCGCGGAGCTCACCACTACAGTGTGCGTCGCGGGGCCGCCACGCGGCGGCTTGGCGGGTCGGTGACGCGAGCCGGCCGGCATACCCCGGCCGCACGGACGGCATACTCAGGCTTCAGGAATGTCGACGACGGCCACCGGCCGGTCGGCATCGTGGAGGACCTGCCGGCTCACCGAGCCGAGCAGGGCCCGGCGGACCAGGCCCTTGCCGTGCGTGCCGACGACGATCAGCTGCGCGTCGTCGGCATGGCTCAGGATCGCTTCTGCGGCAAGGCCCTCCACCGCGACGCGCTCGACCTCCACTGACGCGGTGCCGCCCTGCGAGTCGCGAAGCGCACGCGCGATGGTTTCCTCCGCCTCCGCCTCGACGCTGGCACGCAACCGCTCGATGAGCTCCGGGTCGGCCGGAAACGCCTGGTGCATGACGTCGTACGCGGCGACGACTCTCACGCCGGTCCTACGCACTGCCGCCTCGGCGATGGCGTATCGGAGAGCGTTCGTCCCGAAGGGTGAGTCGTCGAGGCCGACGACGACCGGGCCGGTCGTCGGGAGCTCCCCCTCCCCCACGACGACGACCGGGCATTTCGCCTGGACGGTCAGCCGGTTGCTCAACGAGCCCAGCAGGGCACTCGCGGCACTGCCCAGACCGCGGCGGCCCACGACGACCAGGACGGCATCCTCGGAAGCCGCCACCAGCGTGGGGGCTGGATGGCCCAGCGTCGATCTCAGGGTGCAGGTCACACCGGGCGCCAGCTCGCGCACCCGCGCTGCCGCGGCCTCGAGCATTTCCTCGGAGAACTGAACGAACCACTCGGCGGGCTGGCTGGACGCCATGCCGTGGTAGCCGAAGAAGTCGAGATCGGGAGTGAGGCTGTACGCGTGGACGAGCTCGAGCTGCTCAGCCCCGAGCCGCGCGCGGGCCACAGCCCACTCGAGCGCCCTGCCGCTCTGAGGCGAGCCGTCGATGCCGACGACGATCCGACCGGTCATGAGAACCCCTCCCGCGAGCCAACGTCTTCGACCCTAACCCCGCGACCTAGGGATGTTCGGCTGATCCCCGTTCAGCCGTCCGCTCGGCGGCATCGAGGATGACGTCGAGTCCCATCGCGTACACGTCGTCGTCACGGAGCGAGCTGAGCTCGGCCCGCACCCGGGCAACATGTGGGTGGACGCCGGGGTCGATCGGCGCGAGGTCGCCGAGCCAGGTCGCGGTGACGTCGCTGCTGCCACCTGGATCGGCCAGCCGGTGTGCGGCCTTCGTGCTTGCCACTCCGAGTGTGTAGTTCGACAGGACTGCGTAGAAGTGCACGGCCTCGCTCGCGGGCAGGCCGGCCTTCGTCAGAAGCGCCAGGAGGATCTCGACACAGCACATCTCGCCCGGGCCGCCGGTGGTGAGGGTGTGCGCCTCGACACCGATGGAGGGGTGCGACGCGCATGCTTCCCAGGTCAGCCGCGCCAGCGCGTAGGCCTGGTCACGCCACGGGAGGGTCTGGTCGACCCCCTCGCAGACCTCGGACAGGAGCTGGTCGAAGGTCGCGCGGACGAGCTCCTCCTTGTCGCGGAAGTGCCGGTAGACGGCGGTGTGGTCCGCGTCAAGGGCGGAGCCCAGGGCACGGAAGGTGATCTGGCCGCCTTCTGCCGCAATGCCTCTCGTCGCCTCGAGGATCGACTCGCGGTTCAGCTGTGCGCGTCGTCGACCAACCCGCTGGACGCGCTCCACGGTCATCTGGGTCTCCTCCTCGAAGTTCGCCCACCGGTCGGGCGCTCGCCGGTCGGGCGTTCGCCGATCCTGACAGATCCGGCGGCACCGACCATCCAACCTCGATGTAAACAATGTAGTCAACATCGTTGACTCGACAGTCGGGTGCCACCTACTCTCGCCGCAACACCGAGTGAGAGAGGTCCTCATGGGTCCCTACGCAGATGTCGCGTTCGTCAACGGATCCCTGTTCACCGCGGGTTTCGCGCGGTCTCGGCCTGGGGCACTCGCTGTCAGGGATGACCGGATCGTCGCCGTGGGCGACGACGCGACCGAGCTCATCGGCACCGACACCGAGGTCGTCGACCTCGCGGGCGGGCTGCTCGTGCCCGGCTTCCAGGACGCCCACGTCCATCCCGTCATGGCCGGGGTGGACCTGCTGCGCTGCGAGCTCCACGGCACCCGCTCCGCGCAAGAGTGCGTGGACCGCATCGCCGAGTATGCCGTTGCTCACCCTGGGCGGGAGTGGGTCACCGGCGGCGGGTGGTCCATGGAGTTCTTCACCGGTGGCACTCCGACACGCCAGCTGCTCGACGCGGTCGTGCCGGACCGTCCCGTCTTCCTCACGAACCGCGACGGGCACGGCGCCTGGGTCAACACGGCAGCCCTCGCCCGCGCGGGTATCGACGCCAGCACCCCCGACCCCACCGACGGCCGGATCGAACGCGAGCCGGACGGCACCCCGAGCGGGACCCTGCACGAAGGCGCCATGGCACTCGTGACCAACCACACGGGCCCGGTCGGGTTCGACGACCAGTACGCGGGCCTGCTCGCCGCTCAGGACGTCCTGTTCAGCCACGGCATCACCTCGTGGCAGGACGCAGCGGTCGGCGACGTGTTCGGCCTCGGCGACGTCTTCGAGGTGTATGTGAAGGCAGCCGAGTCCGGCGAGCTCAAGGGCCGGGTCGTCGGCGCCCTGTGGTGGGACCGCGCCCGCGGCATCGAACAGGTCGAGGAGCTCGTCGACCTGAGAGCCCGAGGCACGGTCGGTCGCTTCCGCCCGCGCTCGGTCAAGATGATGCTCGACGGGGTCGCCGAGAACTTCACCGCCGCCATGACGGAGCAGTACCTCGACGGCTGTGGGTGCGCGTCCGGAAACAGCGGGCTCTCCTTCATCGATCCGATCTCCTTGCGGGAGTTCGTGACCCGTCTCGACGCGGAGGGGTTCCAGGTGCACTTCCACGCGCTGGGCGACCGCGCCGTCCGCGAGGGACTCGACGCGCTCGAGGCGTCGCGCCGCGCGAACGGCCCCACGGACAACAGGCACCACCTCGCCCACCTGCAGGTTGTCCACCCCGACGACATCGAGCGCTTCGCCCAGCTCGACGCGACCGCCAACATCCAGTCCCTCTGGGCCTGCCACGAGCCACAGATGGACGAGCTCACCATCCCGTTCCTCGGCGAGCGCCGCTCCTCCTGGCAGTACCCGTTCGGCGATCTCGTCACGGCAGGCGCCTCGGTCGCAGCGGGAAGCGACTGGCCGGTCAGCAGCCCGGACCCGATGGCGGCCATCCACGTTGCCGTCAACAGGACGTACCCGAACGCCATCCACCCGCGTCCCTTCCACCCCCGCAACCGCATCACGCTGGCCAAGGCACTGACGGCATACACGTTCGGATCGGCCCGTATCAACCATCACGATGACGAGACGGGACGGCTCCGCGTGGGCGCTCTGGCCGATCTGGCGGTTCTGGACCGCGACCCGTTCGCGGGTCGGCCGGATGAGATCGCCGAGACGCAGGTCACCCGCACCTACGTCGGCGGCGAGCTCGTGTATGCCGCCGGGTGACGCGACCCCCACCTGACCCCACCCGAAATCCCTTCCCCAACAACGACGTCGGAGGAACTCATGACCATGCGCACCGCGCGCCGACCCGCCCTTTGGGCCGGGCTCGTCGCCCTCGCACTCGGAGCCACAGCGTGCAGTGGCACTGCCGGTCAGAAGGCGGGCGGTGACGCCACCGCTGCGCAGGCGGCATACGAGCTGACGGAGTCCACGCCACAGCCGAGGGGCGACATCGACTCGTTCACCTGGTCGGTCTACGCCGAGCCTGGCTCCCTGGACTACGCGTACGCGTTCGACTACCCGCCGAACCAGGTGCTCGCCAACGTCTGCGAGAGCCTCCTGCGCTGGAAGCCCGACCTGACCATCGCGCCTGGGCTCGCGGAGAAGTACGAGAACCCGACCCCGACCACGTGGGTGTACACGATCAGGAACGGCGTCACGTTCCACGACGGGACGACCTTGACGGCGGACGACGTCGTCGCATCGCTCAAACGCCACCTGGACCCGAACGTGGGGTCCTACTGGGCCAGCGTGTTCCAGAACGTCAAGTCGATCGCGAAGACGGGTGACCGACAGGTGACCGTCACCCTCGTCAAGGCGGACTCGATGTTCAACCAGCTCATGGCAGCCAGCCCCGGCACCGTCGAGTCGGCACGGACTCTTGCCGCGGCCGGCAAGAACTACGGCAACGCCTCGACCGGCGTGAACTGCACCGGCCCCTTCGCCTTCGACTCATGGCAGCCGGGGCAGAGCATCACCCTCAAGCGCGCCGCCAGCTACTGGGACCCGGCACTCAAGGCCAAGGCCGGGTCGGTGAAGTTCGTCTTCCTCTCCGACCCGAATACCCGCGTGAACGCGTGGTCCTCCGGGCAGGTCGACGGCGGCTGGATGGTGCCGGCGAACGCCTACGCTCAGCTCAGCGCCGGCGGCGCCGGGAAGGTCTACTACGGCATCAACACCGCCGTCGTGGACCAGATCGTCAGCAACACGTCCGGCATCCTCGGCGACAAGCGCGTGCGGCAGGCGCTGCTGATGGCCACCGACCGGGCCGGCGTGGTCAAGACCGGTGAGCAGGGAGTGGCCGAGGTCGCCTCCTCCCTCGTCACCGACAGCACCCGCTCCGGGATGTCGTCGGAGCAGGTGAGCGCCGTGACCGGCGCGCTGCCGAAGTACACGTACGACCCCGCGAAGGCCAAGGCGCTGGCCAAGCAGGCGGGCGTCAACGGCCAGCGGATCGTCATCGCGACGAGCCCCGTCTTCCAGGCTGCCGACGTCGCGACCGCAGCGGTCGCTCAGGCAGCCAAGGAGATCGGCCTCGACCCCAAGATCGAGACGATCTCGCCGGACAAGTACACGACGCTGTTCTCGGACCCCGCGGCGCGCAAGGGAATCGACCTGTTCCTCACCGTCTGGTACACCTCGTCGGCCGACCCGGTCGAGTTCTACAGCGTCCTGCAGACCGGACAGTTCAGCAACTACGGAGCCTGGTCGAACAAGGCGTTCGACACCGCCATGGAGAGCGCCATCGCGACCTCGGTGACCGACCCGGCGCGCAACCAGCACATCGCCGACGCCGAGAAGATCGCCATGGAGGAGCTGCCTTGGCTGCCGCTCTACACCGCGCCGACGAGCGTGTGGCTCGGCAACCGCATCACGGGAGTCCAGCCCTCGATCGACTTCATGTACTACCCGTGGGCCGCGACGATCGGAGCCCGGTGATGGAGCTGCACCACCTGACCGCCACCGAGGCCCGTGACCTGTTCCGTCGGCGCGAGCTTTCGCCGGTCGAGCTGCTCGATGCGGTGGTTGCGCGTGCCGAGAAGGTCGAGCCGCTCGTCAACGCGCTCACCGAGACGATGCTGGACGAGGCTTACGACGCGGCGCGCGAGGCGGAGCGACGCTTCGCCGGCGACGGTCCCGAGCCGCGCGCACTCGAGGGAGTCCCCTTGGTGTTCAAGGAGGAGCAGCCGATCGCCGGCCGGACGATCGAGGAGGGGTCCATCCTGGAGCGCGGTCGCATCTCCGACGCGAGCCACCCGATCGTGCACCGCGTCTACGGCGCGGGTGCCGTCGTGCACGGCCGGTCCACCACCCCGGAGTTCTCCTGCGCCCCCTTCACCCACAGCAAGCTGTGGGGCGTCACGCGGAACCCGTGGAACCTGGACCTGACACCCGGCGGGTCGTCCGGCGGCGCCGGAGCCGTGCTCGCGGCCGGGGAGACCGTGCTGGCAACGGGATCCGACATCGGCGGGTCCATCCGGATCCCCTCGTCCTTCTGCGGCGTGGTCGGCTTCAAGCCGCCCTTCGGGCGGGTCCCCGGCATGGCGCCGTTCAACTCCGACACCTACTGCGCGGACGGGCCGATGGGACGCAGCGTCGCCGACGTGGCGCTGCTCCAGAACGTCCTGGCCGGGCCCCACCCGAGCGACCAGGCGTCGCTGCGGCCCGCGCTCGCCGTGCCCGCCGACTCGCGGCCAGTTCGCGGCATGCGCGTCGCGCTCTGCATGAACCTCGGTGACTACGAGGTGGATCCCGTGATCGAGGCGAACACGCGCGCCGCGGCGGACGCGCTCCGCTGGGACGGGGTCATCGTGGAGGAGGTCACGCTGCCGTGGATGCGGCAGCGCCTGGCCGAGACCGCCTGGGCGCACTTCGGGGCCATCTTCGGGCCGTTCATCGAGGAGGTCGCCGGCGGGTCCGGCGACCAGCTCATGGCCTACACGCGCAGCTTCGCCGCCCAGGCTCGCGAGTGGCGCGACAAGAGCTCCTCGTATGCCGCCGGGCTGGCGGCCGAGGCCGAGGTGTACCAGCCGCTCGGGGAGCTTCTGGAGAGGTACGAGGCGCTGCTCTGCCCCACGGTCGGCACCCAGGGCATCGAGGCCGCGCCTGACGACGCCGAGCCGCTCGTGTCTGTCGGAGACCGCCTCGTCCCCTGGATCGACGCGCTGCTGACCGTGCCGTTCAACATCATCGGTCGGGTCCCGGTGCTCTCGGTGCCATCGGGCATCGCGCCCAACGGCGTGCCGACGGGTGTCCAGATCGTCGGGCGCACGTACGACGACGTGACCGTGTTCCGCCTGGGATCCGCCCTCGAACGCGCCCTGGCGCTCACCACCAGCGGCGAATGGTGGCCGACCCCATGACGTCTGGCGCGGCATACGTCGCACGGAAGATCGCCGCCGTACTGACGACCCTGCTCGCGGCGTCGTTCCTCGTGTTCGCATCGCTCTACGTCGCACCGGGTGACCCGATCGACTTCCTCATCCGGGGTCGCAGCCCGTCGGCGGAGGCGATCGCCGCGGTCAAAGCCCAGTACTGGCTCGACCAGCCGTTCCTCTCGCAGTACCTTCACTGGCTCAGTGGGGTGCTGCACGGCGACCTGGGCCGCTCGTTCCTCTTCCGGGAGGACGTCCGGACGCTCATCAGCGCGCGGCTCGGCACCACGCTGACGCTGCTGGCGATGTCAGCAGTGCTGATCACCATGGTCGGCCTCGGAGCCGGGATCATCGGGTCCCTCGCCGCGGGTGCGTTCGCCGACCGCGCCGTGCTCGTGCTCACGACGGTGCTTGCCGCGGTGCCATCCTTCGTCGCATCGATCCTGCTGATCTCCGTGTTCGCGGTCCGGCTCGGGTGGTTCCCGACCTTCGGTCCCGGCGACGGAGGCTGGGACCGGATCCAGCATCTGTTCCTGCCGGCAGTCGCCCTGTCTCTCACGTTCATCGCGCTCGTCGGACGCGTGACGCGGTCGGCCATGCTCGAGGAGCTGGGCCGCGAGCATGTCGAGGTCGCGATGAGCCGGGGACTGCCTCGGCACACCGTGGTGCGTCGGCACGTGCTGCGCAACGCACTCGGCCCCATCACGACGATCTCCGGTCTGCTCGTGGCCGGGCTGCTCGTCAGCAGCTCGGTCGTCGAGTCCGCGTTCGGGCTCAACGGTCTCGGGTCACTGCTGGTGCAGTCGGTCGACACCGGCGACTTCCCCGTCGTGCAGGCGATCGTCCTGATCGTGGTCTCGGCCTTCGTGCTCGTGAACCTCGTCGTCGATCTCCTGCAGCCGGTCATCGACCCGCGCACCGTCGCCGGGGCAGGTGCCCGATGACCGCGCTGGCTGCGACCGCGCTCGGCTCTGGTCGCATGACCGCGCTGCGTAGGCGGGGCGGATCCTGGCTGGTCGTCGTGTCCGGTGCGGTCCTGTTGGCGTTCGTCCTCGTAGCCCTGCTCGCGCCACTGCTGGCGCCATACGACCCGACGACTCCCGACCTCGCCGACGCGCTCGCCCCACCCAGCCCGCAGCACTGGCTCGGCACGGACCAGCTCGGCCGTGACACGTTGTCTCGCCTGGTCTTCGGCGCCCGCAGCAGCCTGATCGGCCCGCTCGCCGTCGTCGTCGTGTCCACGCTCCTCGGCGTCGTGCTCGGACTGGTCGCCGGCTGGCGCGGCGGCTGGGTCGACGCGACCCTGAGCCGGGTCTTCGACATTCTGTTCGCGTTCCCGGGTCTGCTGCTGGCGATTCTCGCGGTGTCGCTCTTCGGAAAGGGCCTGGGGGCACCGGTCGTCGCGATGGCGATCGCGTACACGCCGTTCCTGGCACGGCAGGTGCGCGGGCTGGTGCTGTCGGCGAAGTCGCGAACCTACGTCGCGGCATACCTCGTGCAGGGTTTCGCCCCGACGGACGTCGCATTCCGCCGGGTGCTGCCCAACATCGCACCGACCGTGCTGGCGCAGGCGACAGTCATGTTCGGCTACGCACTCCTGGATCTGGCGGCGCTGTCGTTCCTCGGGCTCGGCGTCCAGCCGCCGACGCCCGACTGGGGTGCGATGATCAACGAGAGCCGCGGCGCGGTGCTGCTCGGGGAGCCGCTGAGCGCCGTCGTGCCATCGCTGGCAGTGATCCTCACGGTGGTCGCGTTCAACGTGGTCGGCGAGGAGATCGGCGACCGGATCTCGGGGAGGAACGCATGACCGCCTCGCTCTACCGTCGGCCGTTGCTGGACCTGTCGGGCCTCGCGGTGCAGGTACCCGGCGCTGCGCGTCCGGTGCTCGCCGACGTCGACCTGACGCTCATCCCGGGCGAGGTCGTCGGCCTGGTCGGCGAGTCCGGATCAGGCAAGTCGGTCACGGCGCGCGCGGTCCTCGGCCTGCTGCCCCGAGGTGCAAAGGTGTCAGGCAGCATCACGGTGGACGGGGTCGACGTCCTGTCCGCCAGGACGGACGCGCTCCGGGCGCTCCGCTCCGAGACCGTCTCCATGGTCTTTCAGGACCCCCGAGCGGGGATCAACCCGCTGCGGCGGATCGGCGACTACCTGACGGAGTCGCTGCGGCTCAATGCCAAGGTCGACGTCGCCGCGGCCACCGCTCGTGCCCTCGAGCTGCTTGGTGCCGTGGGGCTCCCGGACCCCGAACGACACCTGCGTCAGTACCCCCACGAGCTGTCCGGCGGAATGCTGCAGCGTGTCATGATCGCCGGCGCGCTCATGGGTCGCCCGAGCCTGCTGCTCTGCGACGAGCCCACGACAGCCCTGGACGTCACCACCCAGGCAGAGATCATGACCATCCTCGGGCGGCTTCAGCGGGAGCAGGAGATGGGGATGCTGTTCATCACCCACGACCTCGACCTCGCGGCCCAGGTCTGCGATCGCGTGCACGTCTTGTATGCCGGCCGGATCGTCGAGCACGCCACTGCCCGTGAGCTTTTCGACTCACCGCGTCACCCGTACACAGCCGGGCTGCTGAGCTCGACGCCTCGCCTCGACTCGGTGAGCACACGGCTCGTGCCCATCCCGGGAAGCCCGCTGAGCCTGGACGAGGACCCCCCGGGCTGCGCCTTCGCACCGCGCTGCGTCTTCGCCCGGTCAGGGGTCTGCGACGCCGAGACACCACCGCTGGTCGAGTCAGCCGGCCGGTCCCTGCGCTGTGTCCGCGCGGCCGAGCTCGGCGAGGCTCTCGACGGGTCGCGCGAGATCGCGAGGAGCACCACATGACGACGACCGCTCCCCCGCTGCTCGAGGTGCGGGACCTGCACAAGAGCTACCGGAGTCACGGGACCACCGTCGACGCGGTTTCCGGGATCGGCTTCACACTCCGACCGGGCCGGTCGCTCGGCATCGTCGGCGAGTCCGGGTCGGGCAAGTCGACGACAGCCCGGCTGCTGGTCGGGCTGGAGGAGCCCGATGCCGGGCACATCCTCCTGCACGGGGCCGCGCCGGCTGGCTCCCGGGGGCGACGTGCCAGGCTGGCGCGGGCACAGGGCATGCAGATCGTGTTCCAGGACCCGTACCTCTCGCTCGACCCCCGGGTGCCGGTCGGCGCGGCGATCGAGGCCGTGCTGAGGCTGCACACCGGCCTGCGGCGTCGCGCCCGTGGCACCAGAGCTACCGAGCTGCTGCACCAGGTGGGACTTGGCCCCCGGGAGGCGGATGCGCTCCCCCGGCAGCTGTCGGGAGGCCAGCGCCAGCGCGTCGCGATCGCTCGGGCCCTCGCCGTCGAGCCCCAGGTGCTCGTCCTGGACGAGGCGGTGTCGGCGCTCGACGTCTCGGTCCAGGCCCAGGTCCTGAACCTTCTCGGTGATATCCGGCGCGACACCGGGATCGGGCTCGTGTTCATCAGCCACGACCTTGCTGTCGTCCGCTACGTCTGCGACCACACCCTCGTCATGCGTCGGGGCCGGGTCGTCGAGGACGGTGCGACGGCCCAGGTGCTGGGCAACCCGCGGCACGCGTACACCCGGCTGCTGCTGTCAGCCGTGCCGCGACCACGCTGGGCGACGCGGTAACGGCGCACGTGGGCGGGGCCGGGGCGGATGGCTAGGTGCGTTCGTCACGCGAAGATATGTGGCCGTGGCGGCGTAGTGGCTCGACCGCGTCGGCAGACTCGACCGCCGGACGGGCGCTGCGGGCCCACGACCCGTAGCGCTGCGCCCAGGGCGTCGCCGTGAGGCCGTGCGCGAGCACGCTGAGCACGACCGTGATCGCGACGACGCCCAGCACGGTAGCGACCGCGGGCTCGGCGTCGAGCGACTCGTACGCGATCAGCGCGAAGATGATCGACGCCAGTCCGCGCGGGCCGAACCAGCCGACGAATGCGATGGTCTGCGGCCGCAGCCCGGACCCGAGAAGCGAGAGTGCGACCGGCACCATGCGCAGCACCGTCAGCGACAGGACGGCGAACACCAGGTTCTGCCACGTGGCAAGCGGCGCGAGATGTGCCGCCGCGACGGCACCGAAGACCATCCAGACGCCGAAGCCCAGGAGGGTCGACGTCAGTCCGGTGTAGGCGACCGTGTCGTGCGCGTCCGTCACGCTCGTCTGGCTCGCTGCGTATGCCGTCCCGGCCACGAACGCGGCTATGAATCCGTTGCCGCCCAGGGCGTGCCCCCCGTAGTAGCAGAGCACCGGGACGGCAAGCGTCGCGAGAGGAAGCAGAGCCCGCTCCGCCCAGGCGCGGTTTCGGGCCAGCTCGACCAGGAGCCCGGAAAGGTATCCGACACAGGCACCGACGACGGCACCGACGACGATCTCCCGCATTGCCGTCACGAAGCCATGCTCCGCCGAGCCGTCGGCGAACCCGCTGGCCGCAGCAACTGCGAACAGGACGACGGGAGTTGCCAGTCCGTCGTTGAGGCCGCTCTCGACGTTGAGGATGCGGCGGACCCGTGAAGGCACGACGGGGTTCTGCACGGTCGCAGCGCCCAGGCCGGCGTCGGTCGGCGCCAGGGCCGCAGCCAGCAGGAGGGCGAGCCACACGCCGATCTCCGGGAACATGACCCGCGCCAGAAGGAACCCCGCGCCGATGGTGAGCGGCAGGCCCACGAGCAACAGTCGCACGGTGAAGCCCGCGTCCGACCGCAGCTCACGCGGCTGGAGCTCCGCCGCGTCGTGGAAGAGCACCAGGACCAGCGTGACCTCGGCAAGCGTCCGGATCGCTGCACCCTCGCCCTCGGGCTCGAGCACGGACAGCAGCGCAAGACCGCTGCCCGCGACGAGGAAGACCATGGGACCGGTCAGGTAGGCGCGGCTGAAGCGGGCCGAGAGGCTGACGAACCCGATGACCAGCAGCGCGAAGACACAGATCGCCGCGACCATCGCACCCTCCTCGCCTGCCGCACCGCACCGCGGCCTCGCGGGGAAGTCCGGTGCGGTCGGATCCATGCTGATGGCGAGGGTCTGTGCGACGGCACACCCGCCAGGGGTGACTTGAGCGCGCGAGCGACCATGGCACCGGGCGACGCAGGCACGGGGAACCCTGCCAGCGGGCAACCCTGGCAGCGGGCAACCCTGCACCTGTCCGGCCGACCGGGCCTCCCTCCCGGTCGAGTGGGCGCCCCGTCCCACCAGTCACACGACGTGGCTCAGGGGCAGGTCAGGATGCCGGCCACGTATGCCGGCATCCTGATCTGCCACTACTGAAGGCCGGCCGGAACGCCGCCCGCTCAACCCGTGGTCGCGCTGAAGATGTCGTTGTTGCCGAAGCTGCCCGCGCAGTCGAGCGGCCATGGCGCCGGCAGGACCACGTGTCCTGCGTCCGAGGACGCCTGACGCCAGGAGTCGAACGCCGGGCAGTCGACCGTGCGCCGGGTATCGGTCCAGACCCCGGCACCGTAGGTCTCCGTCGCAACGGCGTACACATAGTCGCCGAGGAACTCGTTGTAGAGGATCCGGCCCTGAGTCGCACCGCGAGCGTCACCGAGCGGCCCTGTGTACTCCGTCACCCAGCCGCCGGGCGCACCACCTGCCCCGACAGCCGCAGACAGCAGCACCCCGTGCTCGGGTCGCTCAGCGGCCGTGGTGGTCTGGAACGGCGCGGTGAACGCCTGGTACACGACATACACCCGAGCACCGTTCGGGCTGATCGCCGGAGCGGCGTAGGTCGGGATGTCCCGTGGCTGGGTTATCGCCACCGGCGTGCTGAACGAGGCGGCTCCGTCGGTCGAGTACGCCAACATCGTCTGCTCCTTGTCGGGGCCCTGGGCTCCATCGACCCAGACGTCGACGATCTCGTTCGTCGCCTGCGCCCCGGTGGGCGCACCGTTGGCGATGTCGACGCTCGGCATGGCGGCCAGGTCGGTCCGAGCACCGGCGATGCCGTCGATGATGCACCGGCCGGTCACGCTGTCGGTGTGGAAACACGGATCGGTGATCGCCACCACGTCCTGCGGCGCCCGCCAGGTCTGGCCGCCGTCGAACGACTTGACGACGGCGTGGTTGCCTGCGAGGCCGGTCCCGCCGTAGTGCGTGAAGAAGGCGTAGACCACGCCATGGCTGTCGGTCCGCAGGGTGCACCCGTCGTAGAGGCCCTGCTTGGCGTTCGCGATCGCCGGGGCGACCTGGTGCTGCTTCCACGTGACGCCGCCGTCACGAGACGTTGACACCATCGGCTTGAGCGGGAACGAGTTGCCCCCGCTGAGGCTGTGGAAGTCGGAGTAGCACACGTAGACGTTGCCGAAGAAGGGGCTGGATGCCGCGTTGTCCGCCCACACCTGCTCCTTGTCCAGGCCCGAGCTGAACGCCGCGTGCGGAGCCGCGAAGTACGGGCGCGACCAGTTGGACTGGTCAGCGACCCGTGTCGGCGTCACGTTGTCGATGTGCGACACCGTCACGCCGAAGGTGCCGTTCTGGCCCTGGTCGACGTCGCGCATCACCGTGTCGGTGAGGTTCGTGGCCAGGCTCGAGAAGTACAGCCGGTCGCCGTTGGCCCAGGAGAACCCATCAGGCCCCGGTGCCGGCCCAAAGGTCACTCCGGTGTCGCTTCGCGAGCGCAGGCCGTTCTCGTAGAAGTTGGGCACCGTGTGGATCGGGCCCACATGGGGGGTGCACGGCTCCACGGTCGGGCTGCAGTCGGCAGCGGTCAGCCCGGAGTACGTCGGCTGGACCCAGTGGTGGCCGCTGTCGAACGAGAAGTGGACGGCGGACAGGCCGACGCCCAGGTTGAACGTGCCGAGTGGGAACGAGCAGGCCGCATGCTGGGTTGCGGCCGCCTGGGAGCACGGCTGCATGTCGACCAGGTCGTTGGAGCCGGCAGCCAGGACGTTCGGCCGAACGGCACTGACCGCCAGGGACGGCTCGTTGGACGAGTTCTGTGGATGGTGGTCGGTGGGACTGGCCACGCTGACCAGCGCGTCGGAGGCCGGTGCGGCATACGCCGTCTGAGCTCCGAAAGCCACGCCGAGCTCCAGTGCCGTGGCCAGGACCAGCCATCGTCGCAAGAAACGCACGGGGGACTCCTCTCCGCGCGACCCAGGTCCGGGCAAGCGGAGCGTTCACCACAGGGGATGGCCTGGGCCGTGACAAACGTGTCCGCCGATCAGGCTACGCCCGCTCGCCGCCCTGGACGACCCCAGTCAGGCTGGGGAAACGCCCGAGCTCCACGCCGTGGTGGTGCGCCGACCGATGGCAACGAGCCGCCAGGTCAGGACCTTCGGCACTGCATTCGCAGAGCGCCACGAACGACAGTGAAGGTGCTGGAGAGAGTCTCCGTGCGATGCGAAGGAGTGCGGTCGATGATGTGGGATTGGGGACACATGAGCATGGGGAGCTCGCAGGTCCTGTTCTGGCTGGTCCTCTTCGCGCTCATCGCGGGAGGCACGGTGGTCGCGGTGCTCGTCCTGACCCGGGATGAGCGGGCCCGCAACCGAGGTCGACCCGACGACGACGTGTCGGCGACGGGCGGTGCCGCTGGCAGCCCGGCGGAGGCCGAGCTCGAGATGCGGTATGCCCGTGGAGACATCGACGCGGAGGCCCTCGCACGCGGCCGCGCCGCGCTCCGTCAGCGCTGACGAGCCGACCGCCGGAGGACCTTCGGCCCTGACCGCCCGGCGGCTTTGTCGCGAGCCTGAAGAGATGACGAGTCCGACCACCGACCCGCTTCGAGGCCACGCCATCAGCGAGATCCCGGCGTCGCAGCTCGACCTCGTCCAGTGCCCACCGGTCGCCGCCCTCACGACGGTCTCGCGCGACGGCTCCCCGCAGACCTCGGTCGTCTGGTGCGACTATGACGGCGGCTTCGTGCGAGTGAACACCATGCGCGGCTTCGCCAAGGAGCGCAACATGCGCCGCGACCCGCGGGTCACCCTGCTCTGCTACGACCCTCGACGACTCGCCCGCTACCTCGAGGTACGCGGCATCGTCGTCGACCTCATCGAGGACGGGGCGCGGAAGCATCTCGACGACATCGCATCGAGGTATGCCGGCCGGCGGGTCAGCTACTTCGGCGACGTGATCCCCGCTCGCTTCGCCGAGACCGAGATCCCTGTCCTGTGCCGGATCGCGCCGACCTGTGTCGTCGTCGGCCAGGGCCCGATCGCACTGAGCGGTGCAGAGCCGCGGCCGAAGCGCAGCCCCACGACGCCGACAGGGTCGCTCTCGGAGTGCCGGGTGCCGCCCTCACACGTCGACCTGCTCAGCGGAGCGACCTGCGGCGTCCTCACGACGATGGGTGACACCGGCCAGCCTCACTCGAGCCTGGTGTCGGTTGCCTACGACGGCGACGCCGCCTTCGTGACCACCTCGCGGGAGCGTCAACCAGACCGGGACCTGCGCGTCGACGCGCGGGTCGCCCTGCTCGTCGTCGACCCCGACAACACCTCACGCTACGTGCAGCTCCGCGGCGATGCCGTGGTCGTCCCCGCCGATGCCGTCCCCGCCGAAGCCGGGGCCTGCACGTCGGCCGGGACTCGGGTGACCTGGCAGATCCATGCGCGTCGTGTCATCTGCGACGCGATCCACGCCTGAAGGAGAGCGAGATGAAGGTCAAGGAACTCGTGGGTAGCGGTGACCGGATCGGCCTGTTCATGGTGCCGTTCGTCGTGGTCGGGCTGAGCCTCAACATCGCGTTCCCGGCAGCGTTCGATGTCGGTGGGCCGCCCCCCGGCCTCCGGGCCGCGTCCATCGCAATCCTCGTCGCGGGCATCGTGGTGTGGGCCTGGTCTGTCGTGCTCATCCTCACGAAAGTCCCTCGGGCAGAACTGATCACGAGCGGGCCGTTCGCCATCGTGAAGCACCCGCTCTACACCGGCGTCGCCCTCCTGGTCCTGCCCTGGGCGGGCTTCCTCCTCGACACCTGGCTGGGCGCCGCCCTCGGCATCGCCATGTACGTCGGGACCCGCAGGTACGCGCCGGCGGAGGAGGCTGAGCTGTCGCGGGACTTCGGCACCTCGTGGGACCAGTACACGAGCACGGTCAAGCTGCCCTGGTTGTGACGCGCCGTCAGTCAGGTGGAACGGTCGCGGTCGCGCCGGAGCATGAACCACCAGAGCAGGATCAGGGGCACGATCTGGAGGCCGATCCCGAGCACGAGGAAGTGCCCGAACCCGCTCATGTTGTCGACGAGCCACTGGAAGTTCTGTCCGAAGAACCCGGTGACGAAGGTCAGCGGCAGGAACACGGTGGCCAGGATCGTCAGGCGCTCCATCGTCCGCCCCTGGTGAACGCTGAGCTGCGTCTGCTCGACGGAGATCACCGCCATGTTCGCCTCGAGGATGGTGGCCAGCAGGTCGCGCTGAGCCGCAACCTCCTCGTTGATGAGCAGCAGGTAGTCGTGCACGTCGTGGAAGTACGGTGCCAGGGGGCCTTCCCGGTGCGACTTCTCGATCGTCGTGAGGACCGTCAGGAGCGGGTGGACGGCGCGGTAGAAGTCGGTCACCTCGCGCCGCAGGAAGTAGATCCGCTCGGTCGGTGCGGCCTCACCGGCGAAGACGGTGCTCTCGACCTGCTCGATATCGCGCTCGAGCTCGGCGACCACCGGTCCGTAGCTCTTGATGACCTGGTCGAGGACGGCCCAGAGCACCGCCGGGGTGCCGATGGTCAGCAGGTCAGGATGGTGCTCGAGCTTGGTGCGGGCCGAGTGCAGCTCGCTCGCGGGCCCCTGTCGAACGGTGATGACGAACGTCGGCGCGATGAAGACGCTGATCTCGCCGAAGTCCACCTCTTCGCGCGCGTCGTCGTAGCGGGCGGTGCGGAAGATGACGAGCTCGACCCCCTCGTCGTACTGCTCGACCTTGGGTCGCAGGTGGAAGCTCTGGACATCCTCCACCGCGAGCTCGTGCAGGCCGAAGCTGTCGCGGATGTGGAGCAGCTCTTCGGGATCGGGCTCAAGGGTCCCCAGCCAGGCGAACCCCTCGCTGCCGTCCTGGTGCAACGCGGCCGCCTGCTCCAAGGTCAGGGTGTCGACGTGCTGGCGACGCCCGTCTCGGTACAGGGCACAGTCGATGATCATGGCGCCTCCTGTGGCTCTTGACGCTCAGTGTGACCAGTGTTCGCAGGGTATCGAGTGCAGCTCACAGAGGTTTGGACGCGGACGCCCCGGGATCACCAGTGGGCCACGACCGTCCCCTGGAGCAAGTGAGAGCCCCGGAAAGCGTTCTCCCCGGGCATCGTCGGACGACTGCGCCCGCAGAGGTCAGGTGTCCAGCTGGGCCTCGGCTCCGGCGATGAGCTCGACCACCCGGGTGCCGAAGACGATGTCCAGCTCGTGCGGCTCGCCGGCCGCAGCGGCGACGAGCTGGCCGACGGCGGTGCGGTACGCGTCGACGTACGTATCGTCGGGTCGCGGCGGCATGAACGACAGTCCGGCCTCGCCCCAGACGGCTGCCTCGAACCCGACCGCATCGGACGGCGCGAACTGGGTCAGAGTCGCGGTGCTCAGTGCACCGGACTCGTGCTGGAACGCGAGGTTGACCAGATCCCCCGCGCCCTTGGCCGCGGTCACAGACCGGATCGGCCCGAGGCAGGCGCTCAAGGTCGAGATGGCGTGCGGGCCGATGTCCCAGAGCGCACCGCGCTCCTGGCGCCACGGCGACGAGCCGAACGGGTTGCCGGGATCCTGCAGCGCGCTGAACCATCGGAGCCAGGCGCCGCGCCACCCGCGCTGCGCGGCGACCTGGTCGAACCAGGCCAGCGACACCCCGACGAACCGGTCGGTGAAGAAGACCAGCGTGGCGACGCCGGCTTCGAGGGCGGCGTCGCGAAGTCGACGCGCGCTCTCGGCGTCCATGGCCACGGGTTTGTCCAGCAACAGGTGCTTCCCGGCACGCGCCGCCACCAGCGCCATCTCAGCCTGCACAACCGGCGGGACGGCGAACGCCACCGCATCCACAGCCGCGAGCAGCTCGTCGTAGTCCTCGAAGACAGCGGTGCCCAAGCTATCGGCCAGGACCCGGCATTTGTGCGGGCTGCGTCCCCACACGCCCACGAGGTCGACACCGCTCGCGGCGACCAGCCCTGGGCCGTGTGTCATCGTCGCCCACGGACCGGTACCCACGAGACCAAACCGCATGCGCGCACACTACGCCGCGAGGGGTCCCGCAAGGCAGTCCCACCCTCGAGAAGGAGAACGTGAGCAGGATGCGCACCATCGCCGCGGCCGTCGCCCTCGTCGTGACCGCGCCATACGACGGCGACCTCAAGTCGGGCGGCGAGGGGGCCTGCATCGACCCCGGGCGTTTGCACACTCACGCGGCGGAGTCATGAACACAGGCCCCATCCACCGTTGATTGCGTAGTTTGCCAGCAAACGGCCATTTGCTTTGAGTTAGCGTGAGACTCGTGGTTGAAAGTCCGTCTTTCGGAACCCGGTTCGTCGGCCGGGAGCGGGAGCTCGGGGAACTGCGTGACGTGATCGCGGTCAACCGCTTGGTCACGCTGGCCGGTTTCGGCGGCGTCGGTAAGACGCGCCTTGCGGCACGCGTGACTGAGCAGATCGGTACCGAGTTCGCCGACGGCGCTTATCTGGTGGCCCTGGCTGACCTGACCGACGCGGCTCTCCTGGGGCATACCGTCGCCGGAGTGTTCGGTCTGCAGGTGCCCGGCTCAGGGTGGGATCCGGCGGTCCTGACCGACTTCCTCCGCGATCGGAGGGTGTTGCTGTGCCTCGACAACTGCGAGCACCTCGTCGACCACGTGGCGCCGCTGGTCTCCCAGGTCGTGCGGGCATGTCCGGGTGTGACGGTTCTGGCCACGAGCCGCATGCCGTTGGGTGTCGCAGGCGAGGCCGTGTACGACGTTCCGCCGATGGATCTTCCACCGACAGACACTGCCGGCGGGTCCGGAGTGTCGCCCGAGGATCTGGCGGGTGTGGATGCGGTGGCGCTGTTCGTGGACCGCGCCCGTGCGGCCTCGGCCTCGTTTCGGCTGGTCCCGGAGAATGCGGCCGCGGTGGCTGAGCTGGTCGGGGTTTTGGACGGGATCCCGCTGGCGGTCGAGCTCGCGGCGGCCAGAGTCCGTGTCGCGGCACCGCAGGTCATGGTGCGCAGGGTGCACGAGCTGCGGCTGCTGAGGGGCGGGTTCGTCGATGCCCCTGCGCGGCATCGGTCGATGGCGGCGTCGGTGGAGTGGAGCTACCGGCTCTGTCCCCCGGACGAGCAGGTGGTGTGGCGCCGCCTGAGTGTGTTCGTCGGTGGGTTCGACATCGAAGCCGCCGAGTCCGTCTGCGCCGCGGGCGACCTGGTGGCCGAAAGCGTGCTGGCGCAGCTGCTGTCGCTCTCGGACAAGTCGGTGATCTCGCCCGACCCCGACCATCCCGGTCGGTACCGAATGCTGGAGCCAGTGCGCCAGTACGGGGCTCGCCAGGCCGAGAATGCCGGCGAGCTGGCCCCGTCCCGGGACGCTCACCTGGCCTGGTTCGAGGAGCTCACGACCGACATGTGGTCGCACTGGTCCGGCCCCGACCAGACCCTCTGGCTAGCTCGGCTACGGCGCGAACACGCCAACGTGCGTGCTGCCCTCGAGCACGCCGTGGCCGATCCGGGCACCTCGCCGGCCGCGCTTCGGATCTGCCGCAACCTCGAGCCGTACTGGAACTGCGGGGGCCGCTTCAACGAGGCCCGGCACTGGCTGGATCTGGCCCTGGCCCAGCCGTCCGGAAGCCCGTCAGAGCGCGGGCGGGCCGCTGCCCTGGCAGCTTGGTTTGCCGCACCCCAGCTGGACTTTGAGTACGCTCGCGCCCGGCTCGCCGAGTGCCTGGCCCTTGTCGACACCGACTTGGCAGTCTCCACGGAGGAGTCCCGCGTGCACACCCACGCGGCCGACAGGTGGACGCCGGACTGCTACGCACCCAGCGACGCAATGATCGCCTCTGCGCTCGTCTCGCTGTACGACGGCCGGATGGACGATGCTGTCGAGCAGCTCACGACCGCCGCCGCCGAGCTACAGCGGACAGGTCACGCCGGGGGACACAGCTATCTCCAGACGAGATATGTCGTCGGGCTGATCCGTGCGCTGCAGGGCGACCACGTCGAAGCCACGCGACTGTGCTCGGAATCGCTCGCACTCAGTGAGGCGCTGGGTGAGAAGTACATGAGGTGCACCAGTCACTGGGTCCTCGGTCTGACCGCCTTCAGAACCGGACAGCTGGCCACTGCCGAGAGGCACCAGCTGCAGGCCCTACGGATCGCGTCCGAGCTGCAGGACAAGTTCCAGACAGCCATGGGTCTCGAGGCGCTCGGCTGGACGGAGTCAGCGCTGGGACGCGGCATCGCCGCAGCAACCCTGCTCGGCGCCACCAAGACTCACTGGCGGCTCATCAACATGCCTGCCGTTGCCGCGCCATTCCTCGCAATCCGGACCACCGCCGTAACCCAGGCCACGACCGCCGCCGGGCCCGGGGCCTACGACGCCGCGTTCGCGCGCGGCCTGGCCATGGACTCGCCCACCGTGGTTGCCTTCGCCGTCGAGGCAGCCGCGCATGTCACGAAGCAGGACCCCTCGGCGTTCTCCCCGCTCACCGCCCGTGAGGCCGATATCGCCGGGCTCGTCGCCGACGGCCTGAGCAACCGCGAGATCGCCGAGCGGCTCGTCATCTCCGAACGCACCGTCCACGGCCACATCCGCAACATCCTGACCAAGCTCGACGCCACATCCCGCGCCAAGATCGCCAGCTGGTACGTGCAACGGGCTGGGTCAGACCAGGCACTTCCGTCCGACGAACGCACGTGACGGCTGCAGCGCACGGCCCCCTGAGCCGGCGTGTGGAGGTTCGTTGTCGTCAGGGCAACGACGAATCTCCAAACCCTGCCGTGCCAGGTCGCCGCGAGGCGTCGATGGGTGGTGGGACGATGGACGATGCGTGAGGTCGACCGAGACTTCGCCATCTACGTGCGGGCCCGGCAGCACCAGCTGCTCCGGGCGGCATACCTGCTGCGCGGTGACCAGCAGAGCGCGGAGGACCTGGTCCAGGACGCCCTCGAGAAGCTGGCGCTGCGCTGGGACATGATCCGCGACGAGCACCCGGACGAGTTCGTGCGCACGGCGCTGTACCGGGACGCCGTGCCGTCCCGGCGATGGAGCCGTCTCCGGCAGCCGATCCCCGATCCCGTGCTCCCGCGGCCCCCCGGAGACGCCGCTGTCGCGACCCGGGTAGGCCTCGAACGCGCGCTCGGCCAGCTGAACCCACGCCATCGAGCCGTCCTCGTGCTCCGGTTCTTCGAGGACCGCAGCGAGGCGGAGACCGCCCACACGCTGGGCGTCTCCATGGGAACGGTGAAGATCCAGACCCACGACGCCCTGAACGGGATCCGAGAGCTCGTCCCCTCCCTCGCGGTCACCGAAGGCGATGGCGTGAGCCTCCACCGACTTGGGCAGCTGCTCGAGGAGATCGCCGCCGACGTGGACGAGGTCGACTGCGCCGAGCGCGCCTGGAGCGGGGCGGATCGCCGACGATCGCGGTCGCGACGACGGCGAAGGCTCATCGCGGCAGCCGTCCTCGTGGCCCTGCTCGCCGGCGGCGGGACGTCCTGGGTGGTCTCTGGGCAGGACCAGCCGGCCCGAGGGCCGTCGCAGACTCCTGTTGCCGAGGCTCCCAGCAGCGGCACGGTGCCCCTGTTGACACTCCCGGCGCCTCCCGCCTCGGCACCGTCGGCGTGGATGCCGCCCGGTGGCTGGCTTCCGGCGCCAGGCGGCGTCGAGTACGTCGTCGGCCCTGGAGCCGACATCGCCAGCCTGCCCCAGCTCTCGATCGGCCTCCCCGCGCAGTCGCCCTCGCCGCGCACCGACCTGTCGGACCTGGCGCCGGGCAGGCCGCTGACCATCCCTGCCGCCGTCGGGTTCGAGATCCCCGACTTCCGTCCTCCGGACGAAGGCACCTACCAGCCGGTGCTGATCGGTGGCGAGGACACCGTCGTGCTGGACACGATCGATCTACGATTCCCGCGCGAACCCGACACCTTCACCTTCCTGGCCGGACCACAGGCGGTCTCGGCCAGCGGGAGCCGGATCGTGTTCGCGCAGCATCGCGAGGTCGTCGTCTTCGACCTGAGCACCAGGCGGGTGAGCCGAGTTGCGGTGCCCGACAATGCGATAGCGGATGCCGGGTGGTCGGCCACCGACCCCGACACCATCGTCGTGCGTTCGGCATCCACCACGTGGCTCGTCCATCCGGACACGGGCGTCGTGACCCGGGCCCCGGGTGCGTCGGCTAGTCGCTGGACCGTAGCCGGGGACACCGACAGCCACGCCAGCCTGCTCCTTCGGTCCCAGGTCGGAGGACCTGCCACCTCGATCACGCTGGACGCGAGCTGGCTCGGGCCGCCGACCCGCATTCCGTTGGACACCGGGCTGGCTCACCAACCGGTGGTCTCCGGCAGCCTGCTCGCGTTCACCACAGGCCGCGCCCCGGCCGGCGACAACCCGAAGACGGTCGACCTGCCGAAGCTCGTGGTCGTGGACACCTCCCACGGTGCGTCTCGGCCGGTCGTCCACGCAGCGCTGCTCACGCAGAGGTTCTGGGCCGAAGTGGTCGGCTGGGACCCCAGCGGGCGCTATGTGCTGTTCATGTCGAGCGCTGCCCGCGGGGAGGACCTGCTCGCCTGGGACCCGGAGAGTGGAGGCTTCTACAAGGTGACCAGCGCCCTCGATCTCAGCATGCCGTCGCTCGGGCCCGCCTACCCCCACCAGTGACCGGCGCGGCCGCCCTCAGGTGCGGCCGCCGCCTTGCGGTACGGCTCCCACCAGGGGCATCAGCAGATGAGACCCTGGTTCGGTCTCCTGCTGCACGAAGCGTTCGGCCAGGTCGCCCAGGGCGTCGCGGAGGTCCGCGTCGGCGACGCCCCAGTCGCCGAGCTCGTCGGAGAGCCAGGCGTAGACGGCGTCGACGAGCTTGCCCATCTCGGCCTCGCCGGCTGCCGTGAGCGAGAGGCGGTCGCTGGGCCCCTCGATGTAGCCATGACCGGTGGCGGTGTCGACGGCAGGCTGCAGCACCGTGTTGGGCACCAGATGGCGGCGGCTGATGTCCTCGAGGCTTGCGGTGTGGCCCAGGCGTGTGCGCAGGTAGACCTGCCCGACGACCCAGCCGTCCGAGCTGTCGAGCGCCGACCCGGAGCTCTCCCGGACCGCCGTCATCGCCGCGGGCCCCTTTCGGCGCACCAGCCGGGCGATGACGAGCTGCAGCTGCAGCCGCGCGTCGGCCGCTTCGGGCATGGCGAAGCCTTCGCCGACGTCCGTTGCCGTGCTGCGGGCCGTTCCTCGCAGCGGCACCTCCTTGAGGAAGAGCGCGAGGACGAACGCCACGAGCGGGACCGGGACCGCGGCGAGGAACACGACGTGGATCGCATGGGCGTAGGCGTCGACGATGGGAGCGATCTGCTCGGGTGGGTAGGCGTGCAGCGCTTCGGGTGTGGAGATCGCCTGCGGGTTCACACCGGGCGAGGCAGCGACTGCGGCGGGCAGCTGGTTGCTGAGCACGTTCGCGTACACCGTGCCGAAGACGGCAGCACCGAACGAGCTGCCCAGCGTCCTGAAGAACGTCACGCCTGAGGTCGCCACCCCCAGGTCCTCGAAGGCCACCGTGCTCTGGACGACGATGGTCAGCACCTGCATACATGAGCCGATCCCCAAGCCCAGCACGAACATTCCGAGCGCGAGCTGGGCATACGGCGTCGACGCGTCGGCCCGGGACAGCAGGAACAGGCCCAGCGCCATGACCACCGAGCCGACCACCGGGAAGATCTTGTAGCGCCCGGTCCTGCCCACGATCGTGCCGGACGTGATGGACATGACGAGGAGCCCGACCACCATCGGCAGGGTCTGCAGGCCGGACTCGGTCGCCGAGGAGCCCTTGACGTACTGCAGATACGTGGGCAGGAAGGTCATCGAGCCGAGCATCGCGAAGCCGACGATGAAGGACAGCACCACGCAGATGGTGAACACGGGCGAGAGGAACAGCCGCGGCGGCAGGATCGGCTCGGCGGCCCGGCGCTCGACGAGCACGAAGATGCCCAGCGAGATCACCGAGCCGATGATCATGAGGATGATCGTCGCCGAGGCCCACGGGTACTGCGTCCCACCCCAGGACAGAGCAAGCGTCAGGCCGGCCGCGCCGAGCGAGACGAAGACGATCCCGAGGTAGTCGATGACGACCCGGCCCTTCGCGCGGATCGAGGGCATGGTTACCGCGGCGAGCAGGATCACGGCGATCCCGACCGGGAGGTTGATGTAGAAGGCCCACCGCCACGACAGGTGGTCGGTGAACAGGCCGCCCAGCAAGGGGCCGATGACCGTCGTCACCCCGAAGACCGCGCCCAGCGCGCCCTGGTACTTGCCCCGTTCACGCAGGGGGATGATGTCGGCGATCACGGCGGTCGCGGTGACCATGAGGATCCCCGCGGCGAAGCCCTGCACCGCACGCCAGGAGATCAGCCACGTCATCGACGCGGAGAAACCGCACAGGGCTGAGGACACGACGAACAGCGCGGCCGAGCCCTGGAACATGAGCTTGCGACCGAACTGGTCGCCGAACTTGCCGGCGAGCACCGTGGCGATCGTGTCGGCGAGCATGTACGACGTGACGACCCACGACAGGTGGTCCGCTCCCCCGAGATCGCCCACGATCGTCGGCAGGGCCGTCGAGACGATGGTCTGGTCGAGTGCCGCGAGCAGCAGCCCGGTCATGATCGTGATGAACACGAGGTTCATCCGGCGCCGGTCGAGCGGCTCCGCCTCAGGCTCGGGTTGCTGCGTCCTCAGTCCCGCCGTAGCGGCTGTTTCCTGCGCGTCCACTACCGCCCTCCAGAGAGTTGGCCTGCACCACGGCACACCCTGGTCGAGAGGCGAGGGTCTGCGTGCTGCTCCTCTACTGCCCTGTGCCTGCATCCCCACCGCGGGCTCGGGAGGCCGATACCCACGACACTGCAGGAGACACTCGACAACATAGTAGGGCGGCCGATTGCCAGCGCTTTCCGGTCGGGCATCGTCCGGATCATCCACGAGACTGGGCGCACTCCGCCCACGCCTCGAAGGGGACCGCATGAGCCTGCTGGCCGACCTGATCACGACCGCGACGACCGCGTCGCAGCGCGCGCTGGATCCCGTTCTCGACAGGGACTGGAGCGTCACCGCGGGCGACCTCGAGTGGACCTGCCGGCATACCGCCGCGCACATCGCCGACGATCTCTTCTCGTACGCCTCGCAGGTCGTCGCTCAGCCCCGGGAGACCTACCTGCCCGTCGAGGCGGCCGTCGACCCTGCGGCCACACCGCGGCAGCTCGTCCGGTGCATCGCGATGTGTGGCGAGCTCCTTCGCCTCGCCGTCACCGCGGCGCCGGCGACGTCACGGGCCTGGCATCCCTACGGCATGTCGGACCCGGACGGCTTCGCGGCCATGGGGATCACCGAGACGCTGGTCCACACCTACGACATCGCTCGTGGTCTCGGCCTCGGCTGGGCGCCGCCGGGCGAGGTCAGTGCCGCCGTGGTGGCTCGGCTCTTTCCCGAGGCACCGGTCGGCGACCCTTCGGCCGTCCTGCTCTGGTGCACCGGTCGCACCACGCTGGCTGACCACCCTCGCCGCACGAGCTGGCGATGGGACTCCGCCGTCCGGGACGCGGCGGCATAGACCGAAGCAGCCCGTCGAAGGGGCACCTCAGAGGTAGAGGCCGGTCTGGCCGTCCTCCATCCGCTGGGCTGCGACGGCGTGGAGGTCGCGCTCGCGGAGCAGGATGTAGTCCTGGCCGTGGAGCTCGACCTCGGCACGGTCCTCGGGGTCGAAGAGGACCCGGTCGCCGAGCTGGACCTGGCGCACGTTGGCGCCCGTGGCGACCACCTCGGCCCACGCGAGGCGCTTGCCGACCGACGCCGTCGCCGGGATGAGGATGCCTCCGCCCGAACGCCGCTCCCCCTCGGACTCGACCGAGACGAGCACCCGGTCGTGAAGCATGCGGATGGGGAGCTTGGCGGCCGTCGACCCACCGGAACTGCCTTTGGTCACAGGGTGTTCGACCTCGTCCCGATCAGCGGCGCAGCCGGCGCAACAGCCCGACGACGACCACCACGGCAACCGCCGCGGCGACCACAGCCACGACCCGCTCGACGCGCAGCTCGCCGTCCTCGGTGTGGGTGGCCGCGTCCAGCTTGAGCTTCAGCGACTGGGCCTGGCGCTGCGCGATGACCTGAGGCTGGCTGCGGTACGCCAGCTCGTTGACGGTGCCCTGGAGACGTGCCCGGGCGGTCTGGATGTCCTGCTCGATGCGCGCGGTGTCGGTCATCTGCCCTCCTATCGGCTTGGTCCGACTCTAGTCGGCGATTCCGAGGTCGCGGCGGAGCTTCGACACGTGGCCGGTCGCCTTGACGTTGTAGAAGGCGTGGCTCAGCGTGCCGTCCTCGTCGACGACGAACGTCGAGCGAAGCACGCCCTCGACCGTCTTGCCGTAGAGCTTCTTCTCGCCGTAGGCGCCATAGGCCTGGTGCACCGCGAGGTCCTGGTCCGACAGCAGGAGAAGCGTGAGATGGTCGCGCTCACGGAACTTCGCGAGCTTGGCCGGCGCATCCTTGGAGATGCCGACCACGTCGTAACCGTCGCGCTTGAGGGAGTCGAGCGACTCGCTGAAGTCGCAGGCCTGCGTCGTGCAGCCGGGCGTCATCGCCGCCGGGTAGAAGTACACGATGACCTTGCGCCCGGCGAAGTCCGACAGGCTCACGGTCGCGCCGGTGTCGTCCGGCAGGCTGAAGTCGGGGGCCTTGTCCCCGGGCTCGAGGCGGGCGCTCACGGCATGCTCCTTCGTCGTCGACGGATGGTCTCGTTCGTGCGGACGGCGGGACTCGAACCCGCACACCTGAGGCACAGGAACCTAAATCCTGCGTGTCTACCAGTTCCACCACGTCCGCCAACCGGTGCGCCCCCACTGTAGTTGGCGCGTCGCCCACCAGGAGCAGGGGTGAGGCCGAGCGCCTACGGCTACCCTCGTGGGATGCGCCAGAACGTCGACTCAGGCAGCGCGTGGGAAGCGGCCGTCGGCTACTCCCGGGCCGTCCGGGTCGGCGACACCGTCCATGTCGCGGGCACGACGGCGGTGCGCGACGGCGACGTCATCGGTCGCGGCGACCCGTACACCCAGGCCCGAGTCGCGCTCGAGATCATCGCGGCCTCGCTCGCAGAGTGCGGTGCCGACCTCGCCGACGTCGTGCGCACGCGGATCTTCGTCACCCACATGTCCGACTGGGAGGCCGTCGGCCGCGCGCACGGCGAGGTGTTCGCCGACATCCGGCCGGCGGCCACGATGGTCCAGGTGGGCGCGCTGATCGACCCTGACCTGCTCGTCGAGATCGAGGCGGACGCGGTCGTCAGTCGACCCTGACGTTGACGACATGGATGCCGGTCGCGCCATCCGGCGCGGGCGGCGCCTCGAGGGGCGACTGCACCTCGCCCTTCCCGTCGTAGGCACGAACCCGGATGTCGTGGTCCCCGGGGGTCGCGTCCCACTCGTAGACCCACTGCCGCCACGTGTCGATGCTCGCGTCAGCCGCGAGTCGTGCTGCGGTCCAAGGCTGCTCGTCGACCTGCACCTCGACCTTCGAGATGCCGCGGTGCTGTGCCCACGCGACTCCCGCGACCGCGACGGTGCCGGCCTTGACGGTCGCACCCGCCTGGGGCACGTCGATCCGCGAGGCGGTCTTGATGGGACCCATCGGCGACCACCCGCGCGGCGTCCAGTAGGCGACGTCGGCGGCATACGTCGTCACCTTGAGCTCGGTCACCCACTTGCACGCGGACACGTAGCCGTAGAGCCCCGGCACGACGACCCGCACAGGGAAGCCGTGCTCGAAGGGAAGGGGCTCGCCGTTCATACGGATGGCGAGCAGCGCGTTGCGGTCGTCGGTCAGTGCGCCGAGCGGCGTCGAAACGGTGAAGCCGTCGACGCTCGTCTGAAGCACCATGTCGGCTCCGGGCTTGGGGCCCGCCATGGCGAGCAGCTCGCGCACCGGCCACCCCGTCCAGACCGCGTTGCCCGCGAGGTCACCGCCGACCTCGTTGGAGACGCACGTCAACGTGATCAGGGCATCCTTCATCGGCTTGCCCTGCAACGTCTTCCAGTCGATGACGACCTCACGGTCGACCATGCCGGTCACCTTGAGGCTCCAGGTGCTCGCGTCGACGCGGGGTACAACGATCGCGGTGTCGATCCGGTAGAAGTCGGCGTTGGGCACGACGTAGGGCGTCAGCCCCGGGATCTTGAGGTCAGCACCTTCGGGGATCGGGACGCCCGTGGCCTTGACGGGCACGTTCTTCAGCGCGTCGCGCGAGGAGGTGGCCGCGGCCGAGTCGCCGGTGATGAAGGTGCCGAGGTATGCCGTCACCACCCCGGCCGCTCCCCCGAGCAGCCAGCGCCGGGTCGGGGCGGAGGGTGGCGCGCTCGCGTCGCCCGCTCCGTCCGTCCCCGCGCTGGACGCCCTTCGACTCAGGAACCACAGGCCTGCGACAGTGCCGACGACGGTGGGCAGGATGTCGACCGGTCCCGATCCGGGTCTGGACAGCACCGCCCCGACGCCGACCACGCCGAGCACGACGAACGCCGCGAGGGCGAGGCTCAGGCGACGACGTGCGAGGACCCCGATGCCGGCGCAGACCAGGGTGAGCACCACGACGACGCCGACGAGCAGGGCTCGCTTGTCGTTGGTGCCGAACGTCGACACGGCAAAGTTCTTGAGCCACGGCGGAGTCCGGTCGATGAACGCCTCGCTGACTGCCGCGATCGGCGCCGGCTGCCCTGAGGACCAGCCGAGGCGGGTGAAGACCGCGGCGACCAGCGTCGCCAGGCCGACGGTGAGCAGCCCCGCCACGATTCCGTCGATGGCGCCCCACCAGACGGGCGCTCGTGCCGCCGGGGCGGTCTCGGGACGGGTGACCGGACTGGTTGTGGTCATGGCCTCAGATGCTCCTTCAGATGTGGCACGAGCGCACGGAAGGCAAGGGCGCGGTGCGAGACATTGTTCTTCTCGGCAGCGTCGTACTCCGCGAGCGTGCGACCGTTGCCGTCAGGCTGGTCAGCCGGGACGAAGATCGGGTCATAGCCGAATCCGCCTGTGCCACGGGCCTCCCGGCCCACGGTGCCGGGAAACCGGCCGAGCTCTGCTGCGGACCGTCCGTCAGGGAGCACCAGCGCGGCGGCGCAGACGAAGGCCGCAGCGCGATGCTCGTCGCGGACGTCGTCGAGCTGCTTGAGCAGCAGCTCGAGGTTGGCGCGGTCGCCACCACCACCCGACCAGCGGGCGCTGAAGATGCCGGGCGACCCACCGAGCACGTCGACAGCCAGACCGGAGTCGTCGGCGAGAGCGGGCAGGCCCGTGGACCGGGCTGCCGCGGAGGCCTTGAGGATCGCGTTCTGCTCGAACGTCACTCCGTCCTCGACCACATCAGGCGAGTCCGGGAACTCGTCGAGCCCGACGATGTCGAGATCGAAGTCGGTGCACACATCGGACAGGATCGCCCGAAGCTCCTCGACCTTGTGGGCGTTTCGGGTGGCGAGCACGACCTTGGTCACGCGACGGACCCCCCGTCGAGACGCTCGGCCCGGGCCGCCTGCTGGCGGGCTGTGAGGTCGGCACACCCCTTCGTCGCGAGGTCGAGCAGCTGACCCAGCAGCGCTCGGTCGAACGGGTCCCGCTCGGCAGTGCCCTGCACCTCGACGAAACGGCCGTCACCGGTCATGACGACGTTCATGTCGGTCTCGGCGGTGGAGTCCTCCGGGTAGTCCAGGTCGAGGACCGGACGACCACTGACCAGACCAACCGACACCGCGGCCACCGAGCCGGTCAGGGGCTGGGCGTCCTTGCCGATGAGCCCCTTGGCGCGGGCGTCCTCGATCGCGTCGGCGAGGGCCACCCAGGCGCCCGTGACGGCAGCCGTCCGCGTGCCGCCGTCGGCCTGCAGCACGTCGCAGTCGAGCACGATGGTGTTCTCGCCGAGGGCCTTGGTGTCGATGACGGCTCGCAGGCTCCGGCCGATGAGCCGCGAGATCTCGTGGGTGCGCCCGCCGATCCGGCCCTTGACGCTCTCGCGGTCGGACCGCGTGTTGGTCGCCCGGGGCAGCATGGCGTACTCCGCCGTGACCCACCCGGTGCCCTTGCCCTTGAGCCACCTCGGGACGCCTTCGGTGAAGGAGGCCGCGCACAGCACGCGCGTTCGACCGAACTCGACGAGCACGCTTCCCTCCGCATGGTCGAGCCAGTTGCGCGTGATGCGCACCTCGCGCGTCTCGTCGGGGGCACGTCCGTCATGTCGAGTGGTCATGCCCAAGAGGCTAGCCATGGCTTCACGCTAAGTCGGAACCGCGCCCAGGACACCCGCGACCAGGCAACTTGTAAGCAGGCCGTAACGGGGGCGGCAGCCGGGCGGTCAGAGCCGGTGGGTGTCTCCGGCCTCGGCCAGCTCCACCTCGCCCGGCCACACCTGGGCCGCCTGGGCCAGACACACGTCTGGGTCGTTCCACGCCGGCAGGTGGGTCAGCATGAGGCGCTTGACGCCGCCGGCGCGGACCGCGGCCTCGGCCGCACGTCGACCGGACAGGTGCACGCCCCGGGCGTGGTCGCGCCCGTCGATGAAGGCAGCGTCGGCCAGGACGAGGTCCGCTCCTGCCATGA
This sequence comes from Monashia sp. NPDC004114, assembly GCF_053603855.1. NCBI lineage: Bacteria > Bacillati > Actinomycetota > Actinomycetes > Micrococcales > Intrasporangiaceae > Intrasporangium > Monashia sp. NPDC004114. The sequence continues at coordinate 37,088 of NZ_JBSGGK010000009.1, forward strand.
GGTCGGACAGGGCGTCGCAGTCGTCGGTGTCGCCGGTGTAGACCAGCACCCGGCCGTCGCACTCGACCCGGAAGCCGTACGCCTCCACGGGGTGTTTGACGCGCACCGGGGTCACCGTGAACGGCCCGACGCGGATCGGCTCGCGATCGCGCAGTTCGTGGAAGTCGAACACCCCGAGCACATCCTCGCCGTCGGAGCTGCCGTAGGCGCGAGCGAGGTGGACCCCCGTGCCCGAAGGCCCCCAGGTGGGAATCGTGTCGCGGCCCGGCCCTCCCGGGACGTACTTCATCATCACGTACAGGCCGCACATGTCGATGCAGTGGTCGACGTGCAGATGGCTGAGCAGCACCGCGTCCAAGGCATAGGGCTTGATATGCCGTTGAAGCGAGCCGAGCGCTCCGCTGCCGAGGTCGAGCAGGATGCTCCACGTGCGGCCTTCGTGCTCGGCGCGCACGAGGTAGCTCGACGCAGGTGAGTCGGGCCCGGCGAAGGAGCCGGAGCAGCCGACGATCGTGACATCCACGGAGTGAAGCCTAGGTGGCTCACGCCCCGCCCACTGCGGACCTGAGCGTCTCGTGTGTCACATGCGCGTGTCGCCGCCCCGGCGGCCATCATCGTCCAGGCCGCCGTCCACCCCGTCGTCCGTCAGGTCGTCGGTCAGGTCGTCCCACTCGTCGTCGTCGGCGAACGTCGCCCCGACGTCGGACAGGTCGGTGCCCATGAGCGCGTGCGTCAGGGTCTCCTGCAGCCAGGTGAGGAAGTCGTACCAGGCCATGGCATAGCCCAGCGGGTCGTCGTCGTCGATGACCTCCATGGCCCGGTGCAGCGCCTCGGCGTCCTCCTCGGTGCGCATCCCCATGCGCTCGCCGAGCAGCAGCCGGACGTCGGTGAGCGCCATGAGGAACGACGGGGCCTGGTCGGGGTCGAGCTCGACACGGTCCTTGGTCGACGCCGACAGGCGGGCAAGAGCCACGTCGAGGTTGCCGCTCTTGCGCTGTCGCAGCCCCTCCTCGGTGAGCCTGCGGAACTCCGCGGCGATCGTGTCGTCGCCGCGGTGGGCGTCGGGCAGGAGCCGGTCGAGTGCCGGGTCGCGCATCCCAATGACATCCGGATCGGCTTGTGCCACAGCCGCTTCCGGGTCGAGGGAGACGCCGATCGACGCGGCGAGATCGTCGAAGACGTCGCCCGTCGACTCGACCTCCGGCGAGAGCAGCATGCGCGTCTGCTGCATGAGCCCGTACAGCACCGTGCGCTCGGTGTCGTCGAGTATCGCCACGTAGCGGCCGTCCTCGTGCAAGAAGGCTCGAGCCATCACTCGTCCTTCTCGAACGTCGCCCACAGGCCGAACCCCTGCAAGGCCTCGGCGTCGCGCTCCATCGACTCGCGCGGGCCGTTCGACACGACGGCGCGACCCTTGGTGTGAACATCCAGCATGAGCTTCTCGGCCTTGGCACGGGCGTAGCCGAAGTAGGTCTCGAAGACCCACGTCACGTACGTCATGAGGTTCACCGGGTCGTTCCAGACGATCGTGACCCACGGCAGGGCAGGGGCCACGACCTCCTCGGTCGCGACCTCCTTCTGCTCGACGGGAGCGAGCGACAGGGTGGATGACGTCACAGGCCAACCCTAATGGGGGTGCATCACAACGGACCCCCGTGTGATGGCTGACCTCGCCTCCGCGCCGAGCCGACCGTGCATGCATAGGCTTTGGGACGTGAGCCCGACGAGCCCCCGCGCCGCGAGCACGGCGCTGCTGACCGACCACTACGAGCTGACCATGGTCCAGGCCGCGCTCGCCTCGGGCGAGGCCGGCCGCCGGTGCGTCTTCGAGGCCTTCGCGCGCCGGCTCCCGGACGGGCGGCGGTACGGCGTGCTCGCCGGCACCGGGCGCCTGCTCGAGTCGCTCGAGAGCTTCCGGTTCGGCGACGACGAGCTGCGGTTCCTCGCCGACAACCACGTCGTCGACCGCCCCACCGTGGACTGGCTCGAGCGGTACCGGTTCTCCGGGACCATCAGCGGCTACGCCGAAGGCGAGTGCTACTTCCCCCAGTCACCAGTGCTCGTCGTGGAGTCGAGCTTCGCCGAGGGGGTCGTGCTCGAGACCCTCGTGCTGTCGGTCCTCAACCACGACACGGCGATCGCATCGGCGGCCTCCCGGATGACGACCGCCGCGGGCGGACGGCCCTGCATCGAGATGGGCTCACGCCGCACCCACGAGGACGCAGCCGTCGCGGCTGCCCGGGCGGCATACATCGGTGGCTTCGACGCGACCAGCAACCTCGAGGCGGGGCGTGCCTACGGTGTGCCGACCACGGGCACCGCGGCACACGCGTTCACCCTGCTCTACGACTCCGAGAAGCAGGCGTTCACCGCCCAGGTCGACTCACTCGGTCGCGGGACGACGCTGCTCGTGGACACCTACGACGTCAAGACCGCGGTCGACCTGGCGATCGAGATCGCCGGCCCCGAGCTCGGCGCGGTCCGGCTCGACTCCGGCGACCTGCTGATCCAGGCCCGCGAGGTGCGCGCCCAGCTCGATGCTGCCGGCAACCGCGACACCCGGATCATCGTCACCTCCGACCTCGACGAGTTCGCCATCGCGGCACTCGCGGCGAGCCCGGTCAGCGGCTACGGCGTGGGCACCGCCCTCGTCACCGGCTCGGGTGCACCCACGGCGTCGATGGTCTACAAGCTGGTCCAGCGCGAGGACGCGACCGGCGCCATGCAGGGCGTGGCCAAGAAGAGCAAGGACAAGATGTCCGTCGGCGGGCGCAAGTGGGCGATGCGACGGCTCAGCGACTCCGGGGTCGCTCAGGCCGAGGTCATCGGGATCGGCGACCGGCCAGCAGGCGACGACAACGACCGTCCGCTCATGGTCGAGCTCGTCCGCAACGGCGATCTCGTCGAGCGACCCGACATCCACGCCGCCCGCGACCGTCACGCCGTCTCGCGTGGCGAGCTGCCCCGGGCCGCCGCCCAGCTGTCCCGTGGCGAGCCTGTCATCCCGACCATCTACGAGGAGGAGGACTGAGCCATGGGCGAACGCGCGCTCATCATCGTCGACGTCCAGAACGACTTCTGTGAAGGCGGCTCGCTCGCCGTGGCCGGTGGCGCCGACATCGCCCGCGAGGTGACCGAGCACGTCAGCCGGCACGCGGCCGACTACGACCACGTCGTCGCGACCGCCGACTGGCACATCGACCCGGGACCGCACTTCAGCCCGACGCCCGACTTCGTCGACACCTGGCCGGCGCACTGCGTCGCGGACAGCGACGGAGCCCAGTTCCACCCACGCCTGGCCGGCGCTCTCGGCCACGTCGAGGCGGTCTTCCGCAAGGGTGAGCACGCGGCTGCATACAGCGGGTTCGAGGGGACCAGCGACGACGCCGAACGAGCGAGCCTCGCGACCTGGCTCCGCGAGCGACACGTGTCCCGCGTCGACGTCGTCGGCATCGCCACGGACCACTGCGTCCGCGCGACCGCGCTCGACGCGAAGCGCGAGGGCTTCGACACGACAGTCCTGCTCGACCTCACCGCCGGAGTCGCACGGGCCACGACCGACGATGCACTGTCGCAGCTGCGCGAGGCCGGAGTGCACCTGCTCGGCTCCCCCGTCGTGGCCGGCTGAGCCGCCGCGGCCGGCTGACCCGTGGTCGCCGGTGGGCGGTCGCGGTCGCGGCCGCCCGGGCCAGGCGCACCGCGACCCCCTGATCGCGGCGCGCCTGCCCGTCGCTCGTGTGAGCGACCGCGACGTCACTTCCCGTTGCGGCTGACCTGGACCTTCTGCTCGACGAACTGTTCGGTGCACTCGATCAGGCCGCAGGCGAAGACGACGCTGACGTTCGCCGCCTTGCCACCCGCGAAGAGCCCGTTCTCGCTGGTGACAAGGGCCTGCCACGGGTGCGTGGATCCGTCGCACTCGAGGCCGAAGAGGTCGAAGAACCCGGTGATCTTGACCCGGCCGACCCGCTGCACGACCTGCCCCGAGAGGTCGCTGAAGAAGTCGGCGTTGGTGCACGAGTAGGTGCCAGACAGCAGCATGCTGCCGTCCTTGTATGCCGACGCGCGCGATGACACGGTCAGCGCGGCCGTGGGCGACGGCGGAGCCTTGTCGAACGTCGCGACGAGGTTGCCGCCGACGACGCCGGGCGTGTCGGAGAACGCCATGACGTAGTAGGTCGTGCCGGCGGGCCCACCGACGGTTGCGGTGACGCCGGGACCGCAGGCCACGAGCTCCCCACCGTTCGTCGGGTCGCCCTGCACGATCATGGCTCCGGCAGAGAAGTCCGAGCCACTGACGTCGACGACGAGGCCTGCTCCGGTCGTGTCGGTGTAGGTGAACCAGACACTGCCGTTCGTGACGGGGGCTCCGCAGTTGGCGTTGAGGCTGGCGTCGAGTGCATCCGTCGTCGCCTCGGTCGTGGACTGGCTCTTCGTCGTCGGGACGCTGGTGATGGCGACCGCCCCCGACGGTGTGTCGTTGCCGGGCGGTGCGGCCAAGGCCGTGGTCGCCGCCGCCGGGACGAGCATTGCGGCCGTGACAGCCGCGACGAAAATGTGTCTTCCCCTCATGGTGTATCCCCTGCCGATCTGGGCGCTCGTCGTTGAACGCCTGCATGCTTAGGACACCGCTCGAGGCCAAACGGTTGCCACGGGAGCGAAACCCTGACCAAACCTTTAAGGTCGCACGCTGCAGGTCGCACGCTGCAGGTCGCACGCGCAGGACGCTCGAGGCGGGGGCTCGTTCAGCGCAGGACGGATCGCAGTGCACGGGCGGCGCGCTGCAGCCGTGGGCCGACGGTGCGCGCGTCGAGCGGCTCGAGGGACACGACGCCGACCGAGGCCTCCACCGCCGACGCGGGCCGCTCACCGGGCCCGACCGGCTGGCCGGAGGTCGCCACGACGGGGACGGCGAGCCCGTGGGCGCCTGCCTGGAGCTCGCTGTCGGTCGCGACGACACCGGACCGGCCGGCGCGGCCCGCGAGGATCGCGCGTCCGGCCGCACCCTGGTCGAGGCGGTGCCGTGCTCCGGACCGGTAGGCGACGTGCAGGTCGGTCCACGACGGCTCGACGACGACGAGTGCCAGGGCCTCGTCGCCCTCGGCGATGGTCAGGTGGGCGGTGGCACCGACGGCGTCCGCCAGCTCGCGCAGCACCGGGCGGGCCTCGTTGCGCACGATGGGCGTCACGGCGGCTGCCAGCCGGCTGATGCCGAGCGCGAGCCGGACCTTTCCGTCCGCGTCGCGAGAGACGAGATGGTGCTCCTCGAGCGTCGCCACGAGACGGTAGACGACCGGACGGCCCACGCCGAGAAGGCCAGCCAGCTCGGTGATCGTCGACCCAGCGGCATACCCGGGACGGGCCAGCAGCTCGAGCACGCGGATCCCACGGTCGAGCGTCTGTGACGCCTCGGGCCGCCCAGGCCCGGATGTGCCGGATGTGCTCGATGTGCTCGCTTGGCGCGCCGCGCTCGTCGAGCCCGATCGGCGCGATGCCGGGGCGACCACCCCGGTTCAGCCCTCGGAGTGGACGCCGCGGCCGGGCTCGGCGCTCACCCGCGACATCCCCTTGGACCACGACATCGCGTAGAGACCGTCGTCCACGGCGAGGCCCGCCTCGCCGAGCTCGAGCGGCCGGAAGGTGTCGACCATGACCGCCAGCTCGTCGAAGCGCTCGACCCCGAGCGACCCCTCGGTGGCGCCGGGCTGGGGACCGTGGGCATGGCCACCGGGGTGCACCGAGATCGAGCCCTTGCCGATGCCCGAGCCCTTGCGTGCCTCGTAGTCACCGTCGACGTAGAACATGATCTCGTCGCTGTCGACGTTCGAGTGGTAGTAGGGCACCGGGATGGCGAGCGGGTGGTAGTCGACCTTGCGCGGCACGAAGTTGCACACGACGAAGTTCCAGCCCTCGAAGACCTGGTGGACCGGCGGTGGCTGGTGGATCCGGCCGGTGATCGGCTCGAAGTCGCGGACGTTGAAGACGTACGGGTAGAGGCAGCCGTCCCAGCCGACGACGTCGAGCGGGTGGAACGGGAGGGTGTGGACGGTCCCGACGACCCCGCCCGGACCGTTCCCGCGATGCTTGATGTACACCTCGGTCTCCTCGTCGGGACGGGCACCGATGTCCTCCGCGACCAGTGGCCCCTCGGGCTGACGCAGGTCGCGCTCGCAGTAGGGGGCGTGCTCGAGGAGCTGGCCGTACTTGGACAGGTACCGCTTCGGCGGTGCGATATGGCTGTTGGCCTCGATGCAGTAGGTGCGCAGCGGGTCCTTCGTCGAGCGTCGCGGCAGCCACCGGTGCGTCGTCGCCCTCGGGATGATGACGTAGTCGCCCTCGCCGACCTCGAACGAGCCGAACACCGTCTCCACGCGTGCCCGTCCGCGCTCGACGTAGACACACTCGTCGCCGATCCCGTTGCGGTACCAGGGACTTGGCTCAGCGGCCACCGCGTAGGAGATCCGGACGTCGCCGTTGCCGAGGACGAGACGCCGGCCGGTCACGACGTCGGTGCGCCGGATCGCCTTGGCGTCGAACAGGTCGTGCAGCTTGAGGTGGCGGGGCGTCAGGGGATGGTTCGGAGTCGTGGACTGGTCGGGCAGCTCCCAGACGGCCGCGCCCACAGTCGTAGACGGGATGTTGCGGTGGTAGAGCAGCGACGAGTCGGAGGAGAAGCCCTCCTCCCCCATCAGCTCCTCGTAGTAGAGCTCGCCGGGCGCCTTGCCTCTGCCGGGTCGGCGGTGCTGGGTATGCCGCTTGGGCGGGATGCTGCCGACCGCGTTGTAGTGCGCCATGTGCCGAGCCCTTCCTCGCGCGTCCGATTATCGGACGGACGTGTATCACTAATGCAACAGTGGAGTACGCTCCCGGTCATGTCAAGGACGCCGTTCGCGCCGCTGTTCGACCGGCTCGTCGACGACGCCGCCGTCTTCCCACCCGGACTCGCGCCGGTCGACGTCGCCGTCCGCGAGCATCTCGACCGCCGCTCGGGACCGTATGCCGCCCACATCGGCCCGCTACTCGTGCCGGCCACAGCCGCCGGTGAGCTCGCAGAGCACGCGGCACGCGACGACCGAGCGGCCCGCGAGCCGCTCGAGGTCGGTCTGGTCGTCCGGCCCGACAGCCCGATCGACCCGCTGCTCGACGCGGTCGAGCTGCTCCGCGACGAGCCGAGGGTCCTGGTCACGCAGGCAGAGCTCGGCTGGAGCAGCGAGTGGCGGCGGGCCCTGCCGACCGAGCTACCGCTCGTCGTCGAGGTCGGCGTCGGGACCAGCCGGGACGCCGCGCTCGACGACATCGCCGAAGCCGTCGACGACGAGCAGGACGTGGTGGCCAAGTTCCGCACCGGAGAGACGCCGGCGTGGCCCTGGCCGGACGAGCAGGCGCTCGCCGCGTTCCTCGACGACGTGATCCTGCGGGGCCTGCCGTTCAAGCTCACCGGCGGCCTGCACCACGCCGTGCGCGGCGACCACTCCGGCAAGCCGATGCACGGGCTGCTCAACGTCCTCATCGCGACCCAGCACGGCCTCGACGGTGCCGAAGCCCCAGAGCTGGCCAGCATCCTGGCCCGCCGCGACACCGAGATCGTCGCCTCCGCCGTGTCCGCGATCCACGCCGACGACGCCGAAAGGGTCCGGCGCAGCTTCACGGCATACGGCTGTTGTGGAGTCCTCGACCCCCTGACCGAGCTCGAGGCACTCGGCCTGCTGACCCCGGGAGCGAAAGCGTGACCTGGCTCGACATCCCCGCCGACCATCTCTTCGGCATCGACAACCTGCCCTACGGCGTGTTCAGTCGCCGCGGTGGCGGCAGCGAGAAGCGGGTGGGCGTGCGGATCGGTGACCTGGTGCTCGACGCCGGCGCCGTCGCGGCCATCGGCCGTGACGCGGGCCTCGTCGGAGACGGCCCCGACCTGGCCACGGCGTGGCTGACCCCGAGCCTCAACGCGTTCCTCGCACTGGGCCGGCCCGCCTGGACGGTGGCACGCCAATGGCTCACCGAGATCCTCACCGACGAGGTCCACCGGATCGGGGTCGAGCCGCACCTGCATCCGCTCCACGAGGTCGAGCTGCATCTGCCTTTCGAGGTGGCCGACTACGTCGACTTCTACGCCAGCGAGCGCCACGCGACCAACGTGGGCAAGATCTTCCGGCCCGACAACGCGGCGCTGCCCCCGAACTGGAAGCACCTGCCGATCGGCTACCACGGGCGAAGCGGAACCGTGGTCGTCTCCGGCACCGACGTCGTGCGGCCGACCGGGCAGCGCAAGGGCCCCACGGACCCGGACCCGGTGTTCGGCCCGAGCATCCGCCTCGACATCGAGGCCGAGCTCGGCTACATCGTCGGTGGCGCGACGCCCCTCGGCTCACGAGTCAGCGTCGACGAGGCCCCCGACCACCTGTTCGGCCTCGTCATCCTCAACGACTGGAGCGCCCGCGACATCCAGGCCTGGGAGTACGTGCCGCTCGGCCCCTTCCTGGGCAAGTCGTTCGCAACCTCCGTCTCCGCGTGGGTCACCCCGCTCGACGCTCTCGAGCAGGCCCGTGTTTCCCTTCCGGGGCAGACTGATCCGCCGGTCCTGCCCTACCTCGAAGGGCGCGCTCGCGGCATCGACATCCACCTCGAGGTGAGCCTCAACGGCACGGTGGTCTCGCGGCCGGAGTACTCGACGATGTACTGGTCGCCCGAGCAGATGCTCGCCCACCTCACCGTCAACGGCGCATCCCTGCGCAACGGCGACCTCTTCGGCTCCGGCACGGTGAGCGGCGCCGAGAAGGACTCGCGCGGGAGCCTGCTCGAGCTGACCTGGAACGGCACCGAGCCCCTGACCCTGTCGGACGGGTCGACCCGAGGCTTCCTCGAGGACGGGGACACCGTGACGATGACCGCCTGGGCCCCCGGTCCCGGCGGCGCGCGGATCGGCCTGGGCGAGGTGACTGGCACGATCCGGCCGGCGTCCTGACCGTCCAAACCTCCACGACGGGTGCGAACCGGGCCGACCAGTACGCCTGTGCACCTGGGGCCCAGGCGCCGCGCCGTGGACCGGGCAGTGGATCTCAGGACATGCCAGAACGCGGCTGGGCTCGCGGCCGGTGAGGTGCTGCACTCGCGGCTAGCGGCGGCAGGCAGGCATGCTGGGCTCCTCGGCCCGGACCTGCCGCCAGCAGCCATCGGTGTTGCGACCACGCTAGGGCCCGTTGCGCGACCCGGTCCACCAGACGAATTCGCTTTGAGCCGTGCGGATTGTGCATCATCCTCGTCCGACAAACGCGCCCGAAAACGTCACTCCTCAGCGACGACGGCTCGAACTTCGATTGGTGAGATCCCGAGCCCGTCTTCGGTGCGCACCAGCACCTCTCCCTTGACGGCCGCCTGCCTCAGGCGGGTGGCGTCCTCTGGTGTCGCACAGATCAGGTGCACCTGGGTGGAAGCAGCCTCCAAGCGCGGGAATGCCCCGACGTCACCTGCGGTCGCGAACGCTATCGGCCCCGGCCCCAGCACGCAGTCGAGCATCCCGACGATGCCCGGCTCCATACCTGACTCGTCCAAGCAGTCACGCATCCGTTGGACTCGGTCCCGGAGCCACGCGTCGGTCTTCACATCGTCGGTCTTCATGCTGACTTCTTCCGACTCACCTTGGCCTCCTCACGGTCGGCACTACCGCGAGTGCCCGATCCCACCTGGCTCATGTTTTCCCCTCATGGATCAGCCTCGTGAGCCTTTCGCCGAGTCAAGCGAGTAACGGTCCTCCTCAGCCGGTGATCGGGCAAGCCCTGTCGCAGGCTGTCGACTTGGCTCTGCCTCGACGAGCCGCCCTCGATCAGGGCCTGCTTGTGCTGCTCAGACGTCATGGCAGATCTGGCCACCTGCGGCACCAGCCGGAACAGGATGGCCATCGGCCAGGCCCGCCTTCTGTAACGCCTGTGCCCTGAAGCGGAAGAACTCGGCCTGGTCGACATAAGGGCGAATTCCCTTGCGCCACTTACAGTTTGCCGTCTGACAGGCCCGCCCCAACCCCAGCGGGCCACAGTTGGCCGCTGGGCGACTTTCAGGCCTTGCCGGGCACCGCCATCCCCGGCAAGTTCAGGGCGCTCGTAACTGAGATCACATAAGAGTCCCATAGAAGCCTGATAGAACCCTGATAGAGTTGGGTTAGCCACACGAGACGCGAGAGGGCGTTCGCCCGCTGCGCGAACACGGCAACTCACCAACCAAGGAACACGGAATGAACAACACCCTCAAGTCCACCCTGGCTGCGGTGGTCGTCGCCGCCGCCCTCGTCACCACAGCTGCCGCGTGCGGCTCTGTCGACGGAGCCGGCACCGCTGCTGACCGGGCGGTTGCGGCCGAGCAGTCGCAGCAGGCGCAGAAGGGCGCCAGCAAGCCCACCACCGAGACCAAGAGCTCATCCGCCCAGAAGAAGAAGGCCGAGCCCACGATGACCACGGCGCAGAAGAACGCCGTCGGGGCTGCCCGTGACTACCTCGACTTCAAGGCGTTCTCCAAGAAGGGCCTGATCAAGCAGCTGTCATCGGAGTACGGTGACGGTTTCTCCAAGGCCGACGCCACCTTCGCGGTCAACTACATCGCGGTGGACTGGAACCAGCAGGCCGTCAAGGCCGCCAAGGACTACCTCGAGTTCAAGTCGTTCTCCCGCAAGGGGCTTATCCAGCAGTTGGAGTCTGACTTTGGGGATGGCTTCACCCACGCGCAGGCCGTCTACGGCGTGAGCAAGAACGGCCTCTGAAGCCGCCATCCGGGCGTAGACCTGCGCGACGCAGTCGAGTGGCCACGGTGGTGCGGCCTGACCGACCGATCCGCGTGCGCGTCTCCGGCCGCCGATCGTCCGGAACCGGCGCTACGGTCGCCCCATGGCCGAACACAGCAACGAGGATCTCAGGGGATCGCGGTTCGAGCGGGTCGATCTGCGCGACAGCATGTTCCGGTCCACCGACCTGACCGGCTCCACCTTCCGCAACGTCGACTTCCGACATGTGCTCATGCGCGGCGTCGAGCTCGAGGATGTCGACATCACCGGCGAGCTGCTCGATGTGCGAGTCAACGGGGTTGAGATCGGGCCTCTGGTCGAGGCCGAGCTCGACCGACGTGACCCCGAGCGCGTCAAGATGCGCCCCACCGACGCGGACGGCTTCCGTGAGGCGTGGGACGTTGTCGAGCGGCTCTGGACGGGAACCGTCGAGCACGCGAGGCGACTGGACCCGGAGCAGCTCCATGAGTCCGTCGACGGCGAATGGTCGTTCATCGAGACCCTCCGACACCTGTGCTTCGCGACCGACGCATGGGTGCGCCGTTGCATCCTCGGCGACCCGGCTCCGTGGGACCCGCTCGACCTGCCGTGGGACGAGATGCGCGACACTCCGGGCATCCCACGCGACCGGGAGGTTCGCCCGTCCCTTGAGGAGGTGCTGGAGCTGCGTCGCGGTCGGATGGCCACGGTCCGCCAGGTCGTCGACGGGCTCACCGACGAGTCGCTGGCAGCCCACACCGTGCCCGTGGACGGGCCGGGATGGCCACCTGCCCAGAGCTTTCCGGTGCGGGAGTGCCTGCTCATCGTCCTCAACGAGGAGTGGGAGCACCGCCGCTATGCCGAGCGCGACCTCGCCGCTCTCCAAGGTCGCACCACCTGAGGATGCTCGTGTGCCGGGGCGCTCACTCGACGGGGTACGTTTCCTCGGTCGAGTGGGCGCCCTGTCCCATGCGTCACACGCAGCACCGACGCGTGAAAAGCCGACGGCCGGCCTGGTCGCGGGGACCAGGCCGGCCGTCGGAACGGGCCGATGGCTCGTCAGTGCAGGACGGCGGGCGCGGCTACTTCGGCCTCGTCGTCGAGCAGGTGCGACTCCTCGTGCTTGCGCGGCAGGAAGAGCGACGCCACGAACGTGACGGCGCAGAGCACCGCTGCGACGAGGAACGTACTGCCGAAGACGTTGGCCAGCGCCGTGATGGCTGCCAGCATGCCCTTCGGACCGAGCTGCTCGGCAATCGCAGGGTTGGAGTGGGCGGCCACCGCGGCCCCAGCGAGCTGCGACTCCTTGACGTAGTTGGTGAACACGACCGAGATGACCGCAATACCGATGGAGCTCGCGATCTGCTGGGTGATGTTGAGCAACGTCGAGCCTCGGGCCACCTGGTGTGCACGCAGCGTCTTCAGCGCCGAGGTCATGACCGGCATCATCGTGGCACCCATGCCGAGACCCATGATGAACAGCACCGGGATGATGTAGCCCCAGTAGGACGTCGCCGGTCCGACCTGGGTCAGGGCGAACATGCCGCCCGTGATGAGGATGAGGCCGAACGGGGCGATGCGGCCGACCGGGATGCGGTCGGCCAGGGCGCCGGCGATCGGCATCGTGATCATCGCACCAATTCCCTGCGGGACCATGAGGTACGCCGCGTGGAGCGGGTCCTCGCCGCGAACCTGCTGGAGGTATTGGGGGACCAGCAACAGTCCACCGAAGAACGCCGCGGCGAACAGGAACATGACGATCACCGCGACGGTGAGGTTGCGGTTCGTGAACAGCCGCAGGTCGAGCAGCGGATGCTTCGGCTTGAAGCTGTAGATCACGAAGGCCAGCAGCATGGCCAGGCCCACCAGGGTCGGTATGAGGACCTTGGTCGAGAAGAACGTGCCCTCGCCCGGGATCGAGCTGATGCCGTAGAGGAAGAGCGCCAGACCGGGCGACATGAGCAGCATGCCGATGAAGTCGAACGACTCGGAGGGCTCGGGCCGGTCGGACGGCAGGGCCCAGAGTGCGTAGATCACGGCGGCGATGCCAATGGGCACGTTGATGAGGAAGATCCAGTGCCACGAGTAGTTGTTGATGAGCCAGCCGCCGAGGATCGGGCCGAAGATCGGGCCGAGCAGCATCGGGATGCCGAGCACCGCCATGAGCCGGCCCATCCGGGCGGGACCGGCCGCGCGCGTCATGATCGTCATGCCGAGCGGCATGAGCATCCCACCGCCGAGGCCCTGGAGCACCCGGTAGCCGATGAGCATCTGGATCGAGCCGGCGGTGGCGCACAGAGCCGAGCCGGCCGTGAACAGGACGACCGCCATGATGTAGAGCCGCTTGGTGCCGAAGCGGTCGGCGGCCCACCCGGTGAGCGGGATGACCGTCGCCAGGGCCAGCGTGTAGGCGGTGACCGTCCAGGCGACGGTCGAGTAGTCGAGAGGGTGCGACGGGTCGCTCGCGAACACGGTCTGGAACCGCGTCAGTGCGATGTTGACGACCGTGATGTCGAGGATCGACATGATCGCGCCGAGCACGACCACGCCCGCGACCTTGAGGACGGCACCGTCGATCTTCTCGGGATACTGGGTATTTATCGGTGGAGCAGATGTGGACACGGGTTGACTCCCCTGATCAACGGAAGGTGGAACGGCGTCGTTGCCGTGGCTGCGGTTTGACCCGCGCAAGACAACATTCTGCCTCGCACCCCCGACAACGGTGCAAACGACTTGTCAGCCCTGCTTCTTCGGCTGCTTGCCCTCGACCACCTGCGTCTTGGCCACCTTGTCGTGCAGAGCCTGCCGTTTGTCGTCCCAGAGCGGCCAGAGGTAGTCGATCAGGGTCAGCACGGAGACGAACAGCCCGGCGAGCGGGACGAGCCGGCGCGCCAACGATGTGCCGATGCTGAGCGGGCCGGGCTGGTCCATCCGGCGCACGCTGATCCCGAGCGCCATCTTGCCCGGCGTCTGCGCGACGGTGGTCCAGAAGACGACGCAGTAGGCCGTCACGATCAGCCAGAAGATGATGTTGAACTGGAAGGTCGGGGCGATGATCTCCTGCGAGAGCCGGTTGGCCGCCGCGGTCTCGTTGCCGCTCGACACAGCGTCCACGTAGTTGCTGATCGCCCGGCCCAGGTTCGGCGTTGCGGCCCAGGCGATAGGCAGGCCGATGACGGCCAGGATGACACCGTCGATGAGCCAACCGGCCGCCCGCTTGCCCCAGGAGGCGAGCGGGACGCCGTCCGCCGTGGTCTTGATGTTGTACATCCACTGGGCGTTCTGCGGAGCACCGGGGTACTGCGGCGCCTGCTGGTAGGGCTGGTACTGCTGCTGCGGCTGCTGGTACTGCTGCGGCTGCTGGGTCTGCCAGCCGCTCCCCTGCGGCATCGGGCTGGTCGGCGTCGGCACGCCCTGGGTCGTCCCCGCGTCAGGCGGCACCTGCCCCTGGTAGGGCAGGCCGATGGTGCTCTGCGACGCGGTCGGCGACTTCTTCGGCGCGGTGTGGTTGGTCCACGTGACGCCGTCCCAGTAACGAAGCATGTCGGGGTTGCTGGGGTCGTCGTACCACCCAGAGGGCTGCTGGCTCATACCCCAACTCTGCCACGCCCGGCGGGCGCGTCCGCACCCGCCGGGACGATCGAATCAGGATCGTTGTGCCGCATCGCCACCTGGCGCGGGGAACCGCCCCCGCAACCGCTCGGTACCCGCGCTGGCCTGCACGTCAGAGGTTGCCGCGCTTGTCCTGCTCGCGCTCGATCGACTCGAACAGCGCCTTGAAGTTGCCCTTGCCGAAGCCGAGCGAGCCGTGCCGCTCGATGATCTCGAAGAAGACCGTCGGGCGGTCGCCGAGCGGCTTGGTGAAGATCTGGAGCAGGTAGCCGTCCTCGTCGCGGTCGACGAGGATCTTGCGCTTCTTGAGCTCTTCGATGGGAGCGCGGACCTCGCCGATCCGGGCACGCAGCTCCGGGTCGTCGTAGTACGTGTCAGGGGTGTCGAGGAACTCGACGCCCTCGGCGCGCAGCCGGTCGACCGTGTCGAGGATGTCGTTCGTGGCCAGCGCCAGGTGCTGGGCGCCCGGGCCGCGGTAGAACTCGAGGTACTCGTCGATCTGGCTCTTCTTCTTGGCGACCGCCGGCTCGTTGAGGGGGAACTTGACCCGGTGGTTGCCGTTGGCCACGACCTTGCTCATGAGCGCGGAGTAGTCGGTGGCGATGTCGTCTCCGATGAACTCCGCCATGTTCACGAAGCCCATCACCTTGTTGTAGAAGGTGACCCACTCGTCCATCCGGCCGAGCTCGACGTTGCCGACGATGTGGTCGAGGGCCTGGAAGAGGCGCTTCGGGGAGCCTTCGCGCTTGACGAAGGTGGACTGGGAGGGCATGTACCCGGGGAGGTACGGGCCGGCATACACCTGGCCGTCGACGCCGCGCTGGACCAGGGTGTGGCGGGTCTCGCCGTAGGTCGCGATCGAGGCGATCCGGACGGTGCCGTGCTCGTCGGTGTGGTTCTCCGGCTCGACGAGCACCGTGGCGCCGGCCTTCTTGGCCTGGGCGATGCAGCGGTCCACGTCCGGGACCTCGAGGGAGATGTCCACCACGCCGTCGCCGTGCGCGGCGTGGTGTGCGACCAGCGGGCTCTCGGGGTCGACCGCACCCTTGACGACGAACCGGATGGAACCGCTCTTGAGGACGAAGGCCTTGTGGTCGCGGTTGCCGTTCTCCGGGCCGGAGTAGGCGACGAGCTCCATCCCCCACGCGCTCTGGTAGTAGTGCGCGGTCTGGGTCGCGTTGCCGACGACGAAGACGATGGCGTCCCAGCCCGTGACCGGGAAGACGTCCTTCTCCTCGTCGTACTCGACGAGTCCGACGAGCTGCTTGAGCTGCTCGAGGTCGAGGTTGGCCTCGCGCTCCTGGTCGGTCAGCTCGATGTGGGCGGCCTGAGACGGCATCGTGTCAGTCATGCCCCGAGCGTGCCGGGAGCCTCCGGTGGTGGTCAACAGAAGCCGATGTGGCTGGGCACCATGCACAAAGTGTTGCCCGTATGCCGTCTCGTGCTGGACACTTTGCCCATGTCGTCCCAGCCCTCCCGCGTCACCGTCGATGCGCTGGACTGCCGCATCCTGCTGCTGCTCCTGCGCGAGCCGGGCGTCGGGGTGCTCGGCGCCTCACGCCGCCTCGGCGTGGCCAGGGGCACGGTGCAGGCGCGCCTCGACCGGCTCCAACAACGCGGCGTGCTGCGCTCCATGGCGCCGGACGTCGACCCGGCGGCGCTCGGCTATCCGGTGACGGCGTTCTGCACCCTCGAGATCCGCCAGGGCCGGGGCGGCCACTCCCCTGTCGTCGAGCACCTGGCTGCGATCCCCGAGGTCCTCGAGGCGCACACGATCACCGGGTCGGGCGACGTGCTGATCCGCATCGTCGGCCGCGACAACGCTGATCTCCAGCGGGTCATCGACCAGGTCGTCGACGACGAGCACGTCACTCGCGCGTCGACGGTGATCTCGCTCGCGACCCGCCTGGACCATCGCACCATTCCACTCGTGGAGCACCTGCTTGACACGACAGACTGAGCCCCGTCCGGACCACCGAACACCAGGAGAGCCCGTGCCCCTCAACGCCTACGAGCCGGCCCCCGAGATCCGTGTCACCCATCCCGAGTGGAGCCGGAGCGCGACGATCTACCAGATCAACCAGCGGCAGTTCACGCCGGAGGGCACGTTCCGCGCAGCGGAGGCACACCTGCCCCGGCTGCGGGACCTGGGCGTCGACATCGTGTGGATCATGCCGGTCAACCCGATCGGCGAGGTCAACCGAAAGGGCCCGCTCGGCAGCCCGTATGCCGTCAAGGACTACCTCGCGGTGAACCCCGAGTTCGGCACGCTCGAGGACCTTCGCCACTTCGTGGCGACCGCGCACGACCTGGGCCTGCACGTCATCCTCGACTGGGTCGCCAACCACACCGCGTGGGACAACCACCTGGTCACCGAGCACCCTGAGTGGTACGCCCGCGACTGGAAGGGCGACTTCCGGCCCACCCCGTGGTGGGACTGGGAGGACATCATCGACCTCGACTTCTCCCAGCCCGGGCTTCGGGAGTACATGACCGAGGCGATGAAGTACTGGGTCCGCGAGGCGGACATCGACGGGTTCCGCTGCGACGTGGCCGGGTTCGTCCCGGTCGACTTCTGGGACAACGTCCGTCGCGAGCTGGACGAGATCAAGCCCGTCTTCATGCTCGGCGAGTGGGAGGCCCGCGACCTTCACGTCGGCGCCTTCGACATGACCTACGCGTGGAGCTGGAACGAGACGATGCACCGCATCGCCAAGGGCGTCACCGACGTCGAGGCTCTCAAGGTGTACTACGCCTGGAACGACCGCTTCTACCAGCGCGACGCCTACCGCATGCTCTTCGTGAGCAACCACGACAAGAACGCCTGGGAGGGCACGGAGTACGAGCAGTTCGGCGACGCGCTCGAGCCGGCCATCGTGCTGTCCGTCGTCAGCGAGGGTATGCCGCTGATCTACAACGGCCAGGAGGCGGGCTCGGACAAGCGGCTCGCCTTCTTCGACAAGGACGAGATCGAGTGGCGGCAGGACCCGCAGGGCGAGCTCTACCGCCGCCTGTTCGCCCTGAAGAAGGCGCACCGCGCGCTGTGGAACGGCTCCTGGGGCGGGCGCATGGTCCGCGTGCCCAACACTGACGAGAAGTCGGTGCTCAGCTTCGTGCGCGCGGCCGATGGTGACCGGGTCTTCGCGGCTTTCAACCTCAGTGCGGCGCCGCAGACCGTCACGCTGGGCGACGGCCCGCAGGTGGGCGCATGGGTCGACGCGTTCGACGGCACACAGGTCCGTCTGGGCCGGGACGACCAGATGACTCTCCCGGCGTGGGGCTACCGCGTCCTCGTCGGCGCCTGACCCGCGGCCCCACCACGTCGAGTGGCCCCGCATTCACATCCGACCGCGTGACAACGCGGCCACTCGATGTCGAGTGGCCCCGCATTCACACCCGACCGCGTGACAACGCGGCCACTCGATGTCGAGTGGCCCCGCATTCACACACCCGACCGCGTGACAACGCGGCCACTCGATGTCGAGTGGCCCCGCATTCACATCCGACTGCGTGACAACGCGGCCACTCGACGTTGGTGGGTGTATGAAAACGACCACTCGACCGGGGAGCTCCCCAGTCGAGTGGTCGTTCTGATTCGGCCCGAGCCCTAGGACCTCAGGGGGTGATCGTCACCGGGGCACCGTTGCTGACGAGCTTCCAGTCAATGCTCGCGAACTTCGCCGGGTCGATGACCTTGTTGGCCGTCGTCCAGTCGATGAGCATCTGCCGGATCTCGATCTGGCGGTTGTAGACCACCGGCGCCGCCGTCACGTGCGGGAAGCCGCCACCGCCGGACTGGCGGTAGTTGTTGATCGCGATGACGAACTGCGCGTCCGGCGCGACGGTGCTACCGGCATACGACAGGTTGAGGATGCGCGAGCCGACCGGCTTGGCGATGTCGATGTCGTACGTGAGGTCGGCGTCGAGCCCGCCCATGATGTCGTAGTTGTAGTCCGGGGTGCCGTTGTTGTTCGTGACGGCGGATGCCGCGAACGGGCCGGGGCCGCTGACCTGCTTGAAGTAGCTGGCGCTCTTCTCGAGGTAGTCCTTGATCTGTGCGCCGGTGAGCACGATGCCCAGCAGCGTGTTGTCGTAGATGTAGAGCCCGGCGACGTCGCGGATGGTCACGTCGCCCTTCGGGATGGCGGCAAGGGCGTTGAACGGCGCCGCGATCGACAGCACCGGCAGGCTCGCCTGCGGGGTGCCCGCGAGCGCGGCCTTGACGGCGTCAGCCTGCACGTAGTTGATGAAGTCCATCGCAGCGGTGTCCTCGTAGCGGGACGTTGCCGCGGACATCGCCTCGGCGCAGGTGCCGACCACGCCGTTGACATAGCCGAGCACCTTCTGGTGCGCGGCCGCGACGGCGTTGGCCACCGCGGGGTCCTCGGGGACGGCGTTGGAGTTCCACAGCTTGGCCGCGGTGTCCACGACCTGCCACTGTCCGCGGACCTTCTGCAGGCTCAGCGTCATCTCGGCCACGCGCATGCCCCAGTAGAGCGGCTCGACCAGCAGCACCTTCTTGCCGGTCTCCTTGTTCGTGGCCCAGTCGAGGACCTCGACGTGGGAGTGGCCCACGAGGATCGCGTCGATGCCGGGAACCTCCTCGGCAAGCATCTTGCTGGCGTTCTCGACGTAGGGCAGGGCGTCGCCCCAGGAGGACTGGCCGTTCGTGCCCGAGTGCGCAGAGACGATGACGACATCCGCGCCGGCCGCCTTGAGGCGAGGCACGAAAACCTTTGCCTGCTCGACGATGCCCGGGAATCGAAGCCTGCCATCGACGTTCGCCTTGTCCCAGATCGCGACGCCCGGCGTGACGAGGCCGAGGATGCCGACCTTGATCGGCTTGCGGTCCTCGAGCTTGACCGTCTTGATGACCCACGGCTTGAACGCCGGCGCACCGGACGTCCAGTCGACGGTGTTCGCCGACAGGAGCGGGAAGTTCAGCTGGCTCTCGAAGGCGCGCAGCGTCTCGATGCCGTAGTTGAACTCGTGGTTGCCCAGGGCGGCGGCGTCATAGCCGACCTGGTTCATCGCGGCAGCCATCGGGTGGGTGGAACCGCCCGTGATCGGGTCGATCTTGGCGTAGTAGTAGGCGAGCGGCGTGCCCTGGATCGTGTCACCTGCGTCGAGCGTGATGCACGAGCCGGCACCGAGGTCGGCGCGCCGCATCTTGATGATCGATGACGCCTTGGCGATGCCGATGTCGTTGCTCTTGCTGTCGTTGTACTCGGCGTTCTTGAAGTAGTCCCAGTTGTAGACGTTGCCGTGCAGGTCCGTGGTGCCGAGCACCGTGAGCGTGACGATCTCACCGTCGGTGCCGGGGCCGAGCCCAGCCGCCCCGGCCGGCGACGCGGCGGCGACCGTGGCGAGGCCGGCGCTACCGACAGCGGCCATCGCCAGGAGCTGGCGGCGGGTCGTCGGGGAGGAGATGAACGCTGGGGTCTGGTTGCTGTGCGGGTCGGTGGTCATGTCGTCCTTCGGTACGCGAGGGTGGTCGCGGGCGGTAGATGCAGACGGTTCTCGCCTGCCGTCCCCGAGTGCATGGCAGTGCCCCGCGACCGGGGCAGGCACCAGACCATAGCCCGCCCGACCATGAGTCTGGGGTCGTGGGGGCGACCGATTCGTGAACGGGACCTTCCACGCCGCAGAATCCCCGGTCGATGTACTGCCGCGTCCTATGCGTACCGGCCCTACATCGAAGGACGAGTCTCAGGCGAGCCCTAGCGGCGACCGACCAGCCACAGCCGGATCTTGTCGATCCGCTGGGTCACCTCGTCGGACGAGGCCGCGGCGAGATCGGGCCCACCGCAGGCGCGACGGAGATCGACGTGGATGGTGGCGTGCGGCAGCCCCTTCTGCCGCGCATACGCGGCGACGAGCTTGTTGAGCTCCTTGCGCTGCGCGGCCAGGGCACGGTGGGCCGCGATCGGCTGTGCACCAGCGGCACCGGCGTTCTTCGGGGCCTTGCGCACCTGCTTGGTCTGCCGCTCCTGGAGCAGCGCGGCGACCTGGTCGGGCTCGAGCAGCCCTGGCAGGCCGAGATACTCCTGCTCGTCCTCTGACCCGACCTGGGCGTGCATCCCCCACTGCTGCTTGTCGAACAGCACATGGTCGAAGTGCGCCTCGGACTCCAGCGCCTCGAACGAGCCCTCATCGAGGCCGACGGTGCCTGACTCGCGGTTGGCCTCGTCGATGAGGGACTGCTCCTCGGCCCACATCTCGCCGATGTCGTCGGGGTTGGGCCTGCGGTCGAGCGCGTGGTCGCGCTGCTCCTCGAGGCGGGCGGCATGGTCGAGGACGACCGGGACCGAGGGCAGGAAGACCGACGCGGTCTCGCCGCGGCGACGGGCCCGGACGAAGCGCCCGACTGCCTGGGCGAAGAAGAGGGGCGTCGAGGTCGACGTCGCATAGACGCCGACACAGAGTCGAGGGACGTCGACGCCCTCGGACACCATGCGGACCGCGACCATCCACCGCGACGCGCTTGCCGCGAACTCCTCGATCCGCTGGGAGGCGCCGGCGTCGTCGGAGAGCACCACCGTCGGGCTCTCACCCGTCAGCGCCCGGAGGTGGGCGGCATACGCCCTGGCCTGGGTCTGGTTGGAGGCGATGACGAGGCCGCCCGCGTCCTCGACATGGCGCCGCACCTCGGTGAGCCGGGTGTCGGCGGCCGCGAGCACGGCGGGGATCCACTCCCCCTTGGGGTCGAGCGCGGTGCGCCACGCGTTGGCGACGGTGTCTTTGGTCAACGGCTCCCCGAGCCTGGCCTCGAGCTCGTCACCGGCCTTGGTGCGCCACCGCATGGTGCCGCCGTAGGCCATGAACAGCACCGGCCGGACGACGCCGTCACGCAGCGCCTCGGCATAGCCGTAGGTGTAGTCGCTCGAGCTGACGAGCGTGCCCTCGTCGTCGAGCTCGTAGCGCACGAACGGGATCGGCGAGGTGTCCGACCGGAACGGCGTACCCGTAAGGGAGAGGCGCCGGGTCGCCGGCTCGAACGCTTCCCGTATGCCGTCGCCCCAGGTCTTGCTGTCCCCGCCGTGGTGGATCTCGTCGAGGATCACGAGCGTCGGCCGCGACGTGGTGAGCTCCCGGTGCAGCGACGGACGCGAGGCGACCTGGGCGTAGGTGACGGCCACGCCGTGGTAGTCCTCGCTGTGCCGCCCGACGCTGTTGCTGAACCTCGGGTCCAGGCTGATCCCGACGCGGGCCGCGGCATCGGCCCACTGGGTCTTGAGGTGCTCGGTGGGCGCGACGACGGTGACGCGGTGGACGATGCATGCGCTGAGCAGCTCGGTGGCCACGCGCAGGGCGTACGTCGTCTTGCCGGCGCCAGGCGTCGCGACAGCGAGGAAGTCGCGCGGCGAGGCTGCCAGGTAGCGGTCCAGGGCCTCCTGCTGCCACGCGCGCAGCTTGCTCGCGGTGCCCCAGGCGGCCCGCTCCGGAAAGGCGGGTGGAAGGTGGAAGGCGGCCCCTGAACTCATAGGCCGTCCACGGTAGCCGTTGCGCCCGGACGACATGCCGGGGCCCCGCCTGCTGGCGGGGCCCCGGTCGAGATGGTATGCGGCAGAACCAGTTTCACATGCTTTTGGCGCCTCGCTTCGCTGCGGCGCGTGCCGCGGCGCCCAGTAGGCGTTCCCTTCCTCCGCTCCGCTCGCTCGTTCCTCGCTCGCTGCGCTGCGTCCAGGCAACGCCGGCGCCACGGCATGCTTTTGGCGCCTCGCTTCGCTATGGCTTTGGCGCCGCGCTTCGCTCAGTTGCCGGCGCGGTAGGCCGTCCACTGGGCTTGCATGCGCGAGACCTGTCCCGCGGTGAAGGTGTTCATGCAGCTGTCGTAGGTGTAGTCCATGAAGTTCTTGATCGGGTCGAGGCCAGGGCTGGTGCAGGTGTCGCGGCCGGTCGGGCAGCCGTAGGCCGGGCTTGCCTCGGCAGGCGTGTCGGAGACGTAGTCTCCGTTGCCATGACAGCCACCCTGGAACGTGTGGTACAGGCCGACCCAGTGCCCGACCTCATGAGTTGCCGTGTCGCCCTCGTTGTAGTTGGTTGCGCTTCCGCCAGGCAGTGACGCCGTGAGCACGACGACGCCGTCCATCACGTCGTACGACTTCTTCGGGAAGGTCGCCCACCCCAGCAGTCCCTGCCCGATGTTCGCCGAGTAGAGGTTGAGGTCGGCCATGGTGCCCTTGCGCAGGGCCGTCTTCATCGCACGCTCGGTCGACGAGCCGGGGGTGACGGTGTACCACGACGCGTTGCTCGTCGAGTCGGAGCCGGCGAGGGAGAAGCTGAGGCCCGTGCCGCTGTAGGCGTTGTTGAGCACCGAGATCTGGCTGTTGATCGTGGAGCTGCTCACGGCTCCTTGCGAGCCGTTGGTGATGGTGTGCCAGTAGACCTTCACGGTCGCGGAGACGAAGGCGCCACCGCCCGGGCTGCCCTTGGACCCCATGGTGACGACGTTGCCCGCCGAGTCGCGGGTCAGGCCCTTGGCGGCGAGGGCCTGCGTCAGCGCCGCCTCGTTGGCCCTGACCTGTGCGTCCGTAAGCTCGTTGGGGTCCTTGGCGGTGCCGTGCATGCTCCGGGCGCCGACCGTTTCAGGGTCGAGGCAGGGGGAGGTGCCGAGGCCGTCGGCAACGGGTGAGGCGAGGGCCGGCGCGCCAAGCGTTGCGGCGGCCAGGGCAAGGGGCGCGGCGAGCGCCAATGAGCGGAACTTCATGAGTTGACCTTTCTCGACCGACTGGATCCCCCGGTCGGGGCGTCGTCCTTGGACTGTAGGAACGACGCGGTCAGCGCGAAGGCCACTGCAGGTAAAGGTTGCGTAAGAAAAGGCGCGGGCCTGGCAGATCGCGAGATCGCCGGCCGCACGTACGGGACGTGGTCACGGAAGCAGCTCGTCCTCACGCTTGCGAACCAAGAGGGCGGAGCGCACGTGGACGCATCCTCAACGACAGATATGAGGCGCTGGCAAAGAGGAACGGCATTGGCCGGGTCGGACCTGGTCCCGCTTTTCCGTCCTCTCGATCATCTGGGTGATAACGGCTCTGATGTCAACTCTCGCCCTCGACGGCATCGGCGGCTGAAGTGCCGTCGTGCCCATCCCCCACCACATGGCGATTGACCACCTGTGAGATTCACCACCAATTAGCCGAAACCGCCACCAAGATCGCAGATGGATCCATACGCTCCGCTCGACTGTCCAGAACAGTCCCTCGGGGGGAGGACCGCCCGAGTAGGTCGATATGGGAGAAGCACGCCACATGAAGAAGAGATGGATGGGCCCGCTTGCGGTCATGGCGATGGTGCTGGGGGGCATCCTCTCCGGTGCCGCGCCCGCGCAGGCTGCGACGGGGATGCAGATTACGCGGGTCTACTACAACTCGCCGGGAGCTGACACCGGGTCGAACACGAGCCTCAACGCCGAGTACGTCATGCTGACCAACAAGGCGAGTTGGCGGATGAACTTGAAGTACTACACGCTCAAGGACCGGTCGGGTTACACCTACCGCTTTAGCACGGACTTCATCATCTCGCCCGGGGCCAGCGTTGTCATCCACACGGGCAAGGGGACCAACACCAGCACCCACCGCTACTGGGGTCGCACCTGGTACGTCTGGAACAACACGGGCGACACGGCGTACCTGCGCAACGCCGCAGGCACGCTGGTTGACTCGTGCACCTGGGGAAGTACCGGGAGCTACACCAACTGCTGACACGGGTCGCGTCGAAAGCCCGGCGGTAGGGAGCCGCCGGGCTTTGACGTTGGCGCCGATCATCAGCACGCTGCGGCCACTTTGCCGTCGAACGGTGGCACTCCGCCGTCGTAGTAGCACAACGGAGTAGATCACCGTTGTACGGCCCGCTGCCCGTCTACCGGCTGACCATGGTGCCGCCCATCGCGTGTGTCTCGCTACTTTGTGGGCATGTCCTTACGCATGTACATCGCGTGGGACAGTACGTCACGCATCGACGAAACTCCCACCCAAAAGGGTGGGATATCCCGCACTCGTGGGACGAAGAGCCGGGGGCGTCAGTCGCCGTCCTCTGGCTGCCTCAATCCGTCGTAGATCTCCTTGCAGATCGGGCACACCGGGAACTTCTGGGGGTCGCGGTTGGGCACCCAGATCTTGCCGCACAGGGCCACGACCGGCTCGCCCGTCAGCGCGCTCTCGAGGATCTTTTCCTTGCGCACGTAGTGGGAGAAGCGCTCGTGGTCGCCCGGCTCCTGAAGCTCCTCACGGACCTCCTCGCGCTCGATCGTGGCCGTGCTGGTGCTGCGCAGCGGCTGCGGCTCGTTCTCGAAGGGGTCCGGAGGCATGGTGCTCATGTCGGGAGTGTATGCCGCTCGGCGACGGTTGCGAGGAGCCGCTCCCCCGCGGGGTACGCCCGCACGACCCGGGGCAGCGTGCCAGGCCGGCCACTGAGGAGCACCGCCTCGACCCCGCCAGGGTATGCCGTCTCGTCGGGTTCCAGCCCGATCCTCCGAAGCGTCTGGCGGGCTACAGCGACGGGCGAGTCGAAGATCGTGACCGCATCGCCGACAGCCCGCGCGATGCGGTCCGCGACGAGGCCGTAGTGGGTGCAGCCGAGTGCGAGGGCGCGAGAACCTTCGGGGGTCTGGGCAGCAGCCGCCGCGATGCAGGCGTCAACCTGGTCGAGGTCGCCGGCCTCGATGGCCTCGGCGAGACCGAGAGCAGCGACGGCATACGTCTCGGTGTCGGCGGCGAAGGCGTCGACGAGCCCGCGCAGGTAGGCGCTCGAGGTGGTCGCAGCGGTCGACCAGACGGCGACCGGCCCTCCGGACGCGGCGGCCGGGCGGATGGCGGGCACGGTGCCGATGACCGGCACCTCCGGCTCGAGCTCGGCCCGCAGCGCATCCAGGCCGTGCACCGAGGCGGTGTTGCAGGCGACGACGACGGCGTCCGGCGCGTATTCGAGCGTCGCACGCGCCGAGTCGAGGATGAGGCGCCTGACCTCGTCCGGTGTACGCGGGCCGTAGGGCATGTTGTCCGGGTCAAGCGCGAGGACCAGCCCGAGGTCGGGTCGAAGCGTGTGCAGGGCGTCGGCGTAGCTGAGCAGCCCGATCCCGCTGTCCACGAACGCGACTCGCCGCGCCGCCGCGCGGCGCCGCACCCGGATGGAGCCGGCGCTCTGCGCCTGAGGGTCAGCTCCCGATGGTTCTGGTCCGGAGTCTGCAGTGTCCGGGTGTGCCGCGGGAGGCATCAGTTCATCGACGGGTCGTCGGGGAAGTTCGCCACGAAGGCGAGGCTGTCGCGCTGGCGGCGCAGGACCTCGCGCCACAGGTGCTGCGGGTCGGCGGTGAACGCGTCACGCACCTCGGCGTCGACGACATACCAGTCGCCCCGCCGGATCTCGTTCTCGAGCTGTCCCGACTCCCAGCCGGAGTAGCCGGCGAAGATGCGCATCCCGGCGAGCTCGGCGGCGACGACCGGCGTCGGGACGTCGAGGTCGACGAGCCCGATCGAGCCGAACAGGCGCTTCACCCCGAGCGGCTCGGGCTCGTCGCCCGGCACGGTGACGATGCCCAGCGCCGAGGAGGTCGACACCGGCCCGCCCTGGAACAGCACGTGCGGTGCCGTCACGACGCGCTGCCAGCCGGGCAGCACCGAGTCGACCTCTGCCGACAGCGGTTTGTTGAGCACGACGCCCTGGGCGCCGCCGTCGTCGTGATGGAGCATGAGGATCACCGAGCGGTGGAAGACGTCGCCCCCGACGGACGGGGTCGCCACGAGGAGGCGGCCGGTGTGGAACGTCGAGCTCACGGCCCAAGCCTTCCACACCGGCAACCCATCAGAAGCGCGCCCCGCGGCGACCGCGCTCGTCGTCGCCCCAGCGCGAGACCAGCCGGTCGCCGCCTCGGTCGTGACGGCGCCCACGGCGCTCGTCGTGTCCGGCCCCGTGGTGCGGGCGGAAACCGCCGCGCGAGCCCTGCCGCGGCCCCCGGGCTCCGGCCGGGCCCCGACGGTGCTGCTTCGGTCCGGCCAGCAGGCGCTGGAAGTCCTCCTCGGCGATCGGCACGCCGGACGGGGCGGTGGCCCCGGTGGCCGCGATGATGTCGTCGCCCGGAGCAGCCTTCACCGGCGCGATGTCGAGCCCCGCGTCGCGCAGCTGCCGCTCCATCGTGCGCCGCTGGTGCGGCAGGGCAAGCGTGACGACGGTGCCCTTGTCACCGGCGCGGGCGGTGCGACCCGAGCGGTGGAGGTAGTCCTTGTGGTCTGCCGGAGGGTCGACCTGCAGGACGACCGACACGTCGTCGACATGGATGCCACGGGCGGCGACATCGGTCGCCACGAGCACGGGAAGGGTCCCGTCGCGGAAGGCGCCGAGCACGCGGTTGCGGGCGCCCTGGTTGAGGCCGCCGTGCAGCGCCGCAGCCATGACGCCCTGCTCACGCAGCTGGCCGGCGACCCGGTCGGCGCCGAGCTTGGTGCGGCAGAAGACCACCGTCCGGCCGGGTCGGTTTGCGACCTCGGCCGTGATGACCTTCTTGTGCATCGGGTCGATGAGCAGCACGTGGTGCTCCATCGTCTCGACCGAGGCCGTCGCGTCGTCGGTCGAGTGGACCACGGGGTCGGACAGGTAGCGCTCGACGAGGTTGTCGATGCCGTTGTCGAGCGTGGCGGAGAAGAGCAGGCGCTGCCCGCCCTCGGCCGGGATGCGGTCGAGGATCGTTGTGATCTCGGCCATGAAGCCCATCTCGGCCATGTGGTCCGCCTCGTCGAGCACCGTGATCCGGACTGAGCCCATCTCGACGGCGCCACGCTCGAGGAGGTCGTTGAGACGACCGGGGGTGGCGATGAGGATGTCGACGCCCTTGTTGAGCGCGTTGATCTGGGTCGTGTAGCTCAGGCCCCCTGCGACGAGCTTGTGGCGCAGGCCGACGACGTGGACGAGGGGCTCCAGCGCGTCGGAGACCTGCATCGCGAGCTCACGCGTGGGCACGAGGACGAGCGCGCGCGGGCGGCGCGCCTCGCGCTGGTGGCCGTCCTCGAGGAGGCGGGCGATGAGGGGCAGACCGAAGGCGAGCGTCTTGCCCGAGCCGGTCTGGCCACGGCCGAGGACATCCTTGCCGGCAAGCGCATCCGGGATGGTCGCGGCCTGGATCGGGAACGGCGAGGTGATGCCGTCGCGCGCGAGGCGCTCGACGACCAGCTCGGGCAGGCCCAGGGCAGCGAAGCCGTTGTCGGCCCCCACCTCGACAGGGCCCTCGGTCACCGGGGTCCGGGTCGCCTTGGTCCAGGTGTCGGCCTCGATGCGCTCGGCCTCGGCGTCCTCGAACGACGCCGGAGCGAACCGGTCAGCGTCGCGGTCGATGCGCGGCCGACCGAAGCCACGGTCGTCGCGGCGATCGGACGAGCCGCGGTCATCGCGCCGCTGGTAGCCACGGTCGTCGCGCCGGTCGAACGAGCGGCGGTCGTCGCGACGCTGGAACCCGCGGTCGTCACGGCGCTGGTAGCCGCGCTCGTCTCGCTGGTCGTCACGGCGCTGGAAACCGCGGTCGTCACGGCGGTCGAACGAGCGACGGTCGTCGCGACGCTCGAAGCCACGGTCATCACGGCGGTCGTACGAACGACGGTCGTCGCGGCGCTGGTAGCCGCGCTCGTCACGACCGTCGAACGAACGGCGGTCGTCCCGACGCTCGAAACCGCGGTCGTCGCGGCGCTGGTAGCCGCCGTCGTCACGACGGTCGAACGAGCGACGGTCGTCCCGACGGTCGAACGAGCGACGGTCGTCCCGACGGTCGAACGAGCGACGGTCGTCGCGACGCTCGAAACCGCGGTCGTGGCCGCGGTCGTCACGCCGGTCGTCACGCCGGTCGTCACGCCGGTCATCTCGGCGGTCGTCTCGGCGGCCATAGCCACGGTCAAAGCTGCGGTCGTCGCGGCGCTGGTCGCCGCGGTCGGACGAGCGGTGCTCGTCGCGCGGGCCGCGCCACTCACGGCCGCCGACGTGTGCCGTGGCAGCCGACGTGGGACGCGAGCTCTTGCCGGCGGTGCCGGGCTTCTGGCCGCGATGCGGCTTCTTGGCCGCCGCGGCGGCGCGAGCCTTCTTCTCGGCGGGGGTCCAGCGGGCCTTCTTGGGCGCGCTGGAGTCAGACTTCTTGGACATGCGTGTTCAACTCTTTCGACTCGAGCAGACTTCGTCTCGAGCCGTGAGTCACACCACGACCATGCAGACGAGCCTCAGGCGCAGTGACTGCGCCCGTGTGTACCGGTGCCCGGCATCTGTGCCGTCCGGTGATCGGATCCGCTCCGCGTCGGTGCCGGGCCGCGCCGGTGGCGCGATCTTCCGGTTGGGGTGTCACCTCGTCGGACGCCACGCCCACCGGGCATCAACCGGCGCCGTCTCGTCCGTCGTGATCCGAGGGGACCTCGGAGTCGGATTCACCGATTCTATCAGCGCCGGCGCGGTGCCCTGACCATCAGCGCGGCGGCCCCGAGGGCCACCCCGACCAGGTCGAGCACGGCGTCCCACACGTCGCCGGTGCGGCCGGGCAGCAGGAAATGCTGGATGAGCTCGCTGACCGGGGCGTGGATCGCGAAGACCACCACCGCGAGCCGCACGGACCCGAAAGCCCGCCCGACGGCATACGTCGGGATCGCGAACACGAGCGCATGGACGACCTTGTCGGTCCAGCTGACGGGTCCCTCGACGGTGACGACCGGCCAGTAGAGGACGAGGAGCTGGGCTACCACAGCGGCGACAGCGAGGCCGCGGGCGAGACGGCCGGTCGGGGCGGCCGTGGCCGACCTGGCGCTGGTGGCACTCGTCATGGGCTCGCAGTGTAGGTAGGTTTCCTTGGGACGGTCCGGCATTCCCCGCGACCGCGCGCCAGGAGCGAGGGGACCACTCATGGGCAAGCGAACCGTAACCGTCACCGGCACCGGAAAGGCGTCGGTCTCGCCCGACGTCGTGCGGCTCGACCTGCGCGTGGGCCATGACGCCAACGACGTCGCTGCCGCGCTGTCCGGAGCGGCCAAGGGCATCGCGGCCGTGGGCCGGGTCGTGCGGGACAAGGGCGTCGCCGACGCCGACATCCGCACCCTCGACGCCGGGGTCAACCAGCGCTGGGACAACACCGGCGTGGCCGTCGGCTTCACCGCTCAGCAGCGGATCGCGGTCACCGTGCGCCGCCTCGAGGCCGTCGGCGAGATCCTCGAGGCCGCCGCGGCAGAGATCGGCAACGCGCTGCTCGTGGACCAGGTCCGGCTCGACGTCGCCGACCGCAGCGAGGGGCTGGGCCAGGCACGTGACGCGGCCTTCGCCGACGCGAGAGCCAAGGCCGAGCAGTATGCCGCCCTGTCGGGTAGCGAGCTCGGCGCAGTTCTCGGGGTGGCCGAGTCCGGGGCGATGCCGCTGGCCGGCAGGCGGATGAAGACGATGGCGATGGCGATGGACGCGGGGGGCATGCCCGTGGAGGGGGGCGACCTCGACCTCGTCGCGTCGGTCACGGTGACCTGGGCGCTCGCCTGACGGCATACCCCGCCCGTACCGTGGTGAGCAAGGTCACGGAATAGCGCAACCGGCCCAACCGTTGGGAGATACATGGCTACGACTGAACTGACCGCTGAGACGTTCGAGAAGACCGTCCTTGACAACGACATCGTCCTGGTCGACTTCTGGGCGTCCTGGTGCGGCCCGTGTCGCCAGTTCGCGCCCGTCTACGACGCCGCCTCGACGAGCAACGACAACGAGGGAATCGTGTTCGGCAAGGTCGACACCGAGGCCGAGCAGGCGCTCGCGTCCGCGGCGAACATCACCTCGATCCCGACCCTCATGGCCTTCAAGGAGGGCGTGCTCGTCTTCGCCCAGCCCGGGGCGCTGCCGCAGTCGGCACTCCAGGACGTCATCGACCAGGTGAAGGCGCTTGACATGGCTCCGATCAAGGAGCAGCTCGCGACGCAGGGTTCCGGCTCGGCCGCGGAGGCCTGACCGACGCTGCGCAACGCACAGACACGAGAAGAGGGCGCCTCCCGATGGGGAAGGCGCCCTCTTGTCGTACAGCTGGGACAGCGCGATGTGGGCACAGGTGGTGGAGGTGGCGGGAATTGAACCCGCGTCCGATGGCAAGACACCAGGACTTCTCCGGGTGCAGTGCGCTATGGCTTTTCTCGGCCCCAGGGCTCGCGCGCACACGTTCCCTGACAGGCCCAGTTGAGTTGGAGTCCCACGCAGCCCCCCAAACATGACTGCGCAGCAAGTTTCCTAGCTGATGCCAGGCACTGAGTCGGAAACTACCTCAGGCTGACAGACCTCGGGGCTCGCTCAGGCGGCGAGGGCGAGGTCGGTGCGCTTAACGTTGGCACCTATTGGTTTGCAAGGAGCGTTTACGAGATAACCCTGCATCCTCGACCCGCTTCCCCTGATGCGTCGACCACCGTCGAAACCGATCACCCCCATGAGGGTGTCCACATCGCGCTGTTCACTTGTCAACTGGTTCTGCTGCTGCTGCGAACCACAGTATGCCTGAGGAACGTGTGGGCGGTCCAAGCCATTCCCGCAGGGTGCCGTCTCAGAATGGGTCGCTCCCCGCGGACGAGCGGCCCGCGCCACTAGGCTGCCAGCGCACGCCCCCACACCCCTGGAGGTCTGATGTTCCGCAAGGTCCTGGTCGCCAACCGAGGCGAGATCGCCGTTCGTGCCTTCCGGGCCGCGACCGAGCTCGGGGCACGCACCGTCGCCGTCTTCCCGTACGAGGACCGCAAGTCGGAGCACCGGATGAAGGCGGACGAGGCCTACCAGATCGGCGATGCCGGCCATCCCGTGCGCGCCTACCTGGACTACGAGGCGATCGTGGCCAAGGCCGTCGAGGCCGGCGCCGACGCGATCTACCCGGGCTACGGCTTCCTCTCCGAGAACCCGCTCCTGGCCGAGGCGTGCGACGCCGCCGGCATCACCTTCATCGGACCGCCGGCATCGGTGCTGCACCTCACCGGCAACAAGGCTCGCGCGATCGCCGCCGCCCGCGAGGCCGGCCTGCCGACCCTGCGCGGGTCCGCCCCGAGCACCGACCTGAACGCCCTGGAGTCGGCGGCCGACGGGATCGGGTTCCCGGTCTTCGTCAAGGCCGTGTCCGGCGGCGGCGGTCGCGGGATGCGCCGCGTCGAGACCCGCGACGGGCTGCGTGAGGCCCTCGAGGTCGCCAGCCGCGAGGCCGAGTCGGCGTTCGGCGACCCGACCCTCTACCTCGAGGAGGCCGTGGTCAACCCGCGGCACATCGAGGTGCAGGTGCTGGCCGACGGCACCGGCGAGACCGTGCACCTCTACGAGCGCGACTGCTCTCTCCAGCGGCGGCACCAGAAGGTCATCGAGATCGCTCCCGCGCCCAACCTGGACCCGGCCCTGCGCGAGCAGATGTGTGCCGATGCGGTGACCTTCGCCCGGTCCATCGGCTACGTCAACGCAGGCACGGTCGAGTTCCTCCTCGGAGAGGACGGCCGCTACGTCTTCATCGAGATGAACCCTCGCATCCAGGTCGAGCACACGGTGACCGAGGAGGTCACCGACATCGACCTCGTGGTCACCCAGATGCAGATCGCGTCGGGCGAGACGTTCGAGTCGCTGGGACTGCGGCAGGCGGACATCCGCACCAAGGGCTTCGCGATGCAGTGCCGGATCACGACGGAGGACCCCGCCAACGGCTTCCGCCCGGACGCCGGCACGATCACGACCTACCGCTCCGCCGGCGGCAGCGGCGTCCGCCTCGACGGTGGCACGGTGTTCGTCGGCGCCGAGATCAGCGCCCACTTCGACTCGATGCTCGTCAAGCTGACGTGCCGCGGCATGACGTTCCCGATCGCGGTCCGGCGGGCGCAGCGAGCCCTGGCCGAGTTCCGCGTCCGGGGCGTCTCGACGAACATCCCGTTCCTGCAGGCCGTGCTCGACGACCCGACCTTCCAGGCCGGGCTGGCCACGACGTCGTTCATCGACCAGCGGCCCGAGCTGCTCGGCGCGCGCGTCCCGGCCGACCGCGCGACCAAGCTGCTCACCTACCTCGCCGACGTCACCGTGAACCAGCCGAACGGTCCCGTGACGACGCGGATCCGGCCGCGCGCGAAGCTCCCGGCCCTGCCCGGCACGCCGGTGCCCGAGGGCGCCAGGGACCGCCTGCGCCGGCTCGGACCGGCCGAGTTCGCTGCCCAGCTGCGGGCGGCCAAGGACGTCGCGGTCACCGACACGACCTTCCGGGACGCCCACCAGTCGCTGCTTGCGACCCGCATGCGCACCCGCGACCTCCTCCACGTCGCCAAGCACGTGTCCTACCTGACACCGCAGCTGCTGTCGATGGAGGCCTGGGGCGGCGCGACCTACGACGTCGCGCTGCGGTTCCTCGCCGAGGACCCGTGGGAGCGGCTCGCCGCGCTCCGGGAGGCGATGCCGAACATCCCCCTGCAGATGCTGCTGCGAGGTCGCAACACGGTCGGCTATACGCCGTACCCGACCCAGGTCACCGACGCGTTCGTGCGCGAGGCCGCGGCGACCGGCCTCGACATCTTCCGGATCTTCGACTCCCTCAACGATGTCGCCCAGATGCGTCCGGCGGTCGAGGCGGTCCTCGAGACGAACACCGCCGTGGCCGAGGTGGCGCTGTGCTACACCGGCAACCTGCTGAGCCCCGACGAGACGCTCTACACCCTCGACTACTACCTGCGTCTGGCCGAGCAGATCGTCGCTACGGGCGCCCACGTCCTCGCGATCAAGGACATGGCCGGACTGTTGCGCGCCCCGGCCGCGACCCGCCTCGTGACGGCCCTGCGCGAGCGCTTCGACCT
Source organism: Monashia sp. NPDC004114 (assembly GCF_053603855.1). Lineage (NCBI taxonomy): Bacteria > Bacillati > Actinomycetota > Actinomycetes > Micrococcales > Intrasporangiaceae > Intrasporangium > Monashia sp. NPDC004114. The sequence goes on from NZ_JBSGGK010000009.1 coordinate 70,232, forward strand.
GCCGGTCCACCTGCACACCCACGACACCGCAGGCGGCCAGATCGGCACGCTGCTGGCGGCGATCAACGCCGGGGTCGACGCGGTCGACGCCGCGACCGCGACGATGGCAGGCACCACCTCGCAGCCCTCGCTGTCCGCGCTCGTCGCGGCCACCGACGGGACCGACCGCCCGACCGGCCTCGACATCGAGAACGTCTTCGCGCTCGAGCCGTACTGGGAGGCGGTCCGCCACCTCTACAAGCCGTTCGAGTCCGGCCTCGACTCCCCCACCGGACGGGTGTACTTCCACGAGATCCCCGGCGGCCAGCTGTCCAACCTGCGCCAGCAGGCCATCGCGCTCGGCCTCGGCGACCGGTTCGAAGCCATCGAGGACATGTATGCCGCTGCGAACCGCATCCTCGGCAACGTCGTCAAGGTGACGCCGAGCTCCAAGGTCGTCGGCGACCTCGCGCTCGCCCTGGTCGGAGCAGGCGCGGACCCGGACGACTTCGAGCAGGACCCGCAGAAGTACGACATCCCCGACTCGGTCATCGGCTTCCTCAATGGCGAGCTCGGCGACCCGCCCGGGGGCTGGCCCGAGCCGTACCGCACCAAGGCGCTCGCCGGCAGGCAGACCCGGCCGCGGCTCACCGAGCTGACGGCCGACCAGGAGAAGGCACTCGTCGACGACCCGCGCCGGGCGCTGAACCAGCTGCTCTTCCCCGGCCCCACCCGCGAGTTCGAGAACTCGCGAGAGTCCTATGGCGACCTGTCTGTGCTCGGCACGGTCGAGTTCCTGCACGGCCTGGAGCCGGACGAGGAGTACGAGGTCGAGATCGAGCAGGGCAAGCGGCTGCTGCTCGGCATCCAGTCGATCAGCGACGCCGACTCCAAGGGCATGCGCACGGTCATGTGCACCCTCAACGGCCAGTTCCGACCGATCCAGGTGCGTGATCGTTCGGTCGAGGCCGACGTGAAGTCGGCGGAGAAGGCTGACGCCGGAGCCAAGGGCCACGTCGCAGCGCCGTTCGCCGGGGTCGTGTCCCTGGCTGTCGCCGAGGGCGATGCCGTCGAGGCCGGGGCGGTCGTGGCCACCATCGAGGCGATGAAGATGGAGGCGAACATCACGACACCCACGGGTGGCACCGTGTCGCGCGTCGCCATCGGCACGCACCAACAGGTCGAGGGTGGCGACCTTCTGGTCGTCATCACCTGACCCACCATGACCGAACACCGCGTCCGGATACCGAGTTCAGCGCCGGTCGTGGTCAGTGCAGATGCGGCAGGGTCTGGTCGTGGAGCAGTGCTCCCCGGAAGAGGTCGCCCTCGCGCTCCAGGCGGTCCAGGATGGTGCGGATCGTGAAGCCGTCCGGCCGCAGGTCGGGGTCGTCGAGCTCGTCCCAGTCGATCGGGGCCGACACGGGCGCGCCCGGTGCCGGTCTCGGGCTGTACGGTGCGACCAGGGTCTTGTTCACCGCGTTCTGGGTGTAGTCGAGCCGAGCTCTCCCCCGGCGCTTGCTGGTCTGCCACTCCCAGCTCACGACCTCCGGCGCGACCGCGCCGACCGTTCGCGACACGCCCTCGACCCACTCCCGAGTCTCCTCGAAGGTCGGTCCCCTCGCGATCGGCACCCACACCTGTATGCCGCGCCGGCCCGTCACCTTCGGATAGGCGCGGACCCGGAGATGCTCGAAAGCAGCCCGGTGGAGCCGGGCGAGCGCGAGGACGTCCTCCCACGACGTCTGCTCCCCGGGGTCGATGTCGAACAGGGCGTAGGTCGGCGAGGCCGGCGCAGCCGTCATGGACGTCCATGGGTGCCACTCCAGGCCGCCGAAGCCCGCGGCCCACACGAGCGCGGCCGGCTCGTCGACAACGAGGTATGTCCGAGTCTCGCCCGGGTCGGCGTCGGGGTTCTCCCATCGCGGGAGCCACGACGGAGCGCGATCCGGAAGTGCCTTGTGCCAGAAGCCCTTCGACGCAGCACCGTCGGGATAGCGGTGGAGGTTGAGCGCGCGGCCACGCAGGTACGGCACGACGACGGGCGCGACTCGCGCGGTGTACGCCAGCAGCTCGCGTTTGGTCACCGGAGGCTCACCGTCGCGGCCGGGGAAGAGCTCCTTGTCGAGGTTCGTCACCCGCAGCCGACGCCCGAAGACGGTCCAGGTGCCCTCCCGCTCGAGCCGGCCCAGGGCCTCGAGCTCGTCCTCGCTCGGCCCGTCGACCGTCTCACCGATGACGATCTCGGCCTGCGCGGCAGGAAGATCCGAGCGCCAGAGCCGGTCGGGCGCGGCACGGACCTGCTCGTTGGTGCGTCCGCTCAGCACCGAGGTCGCGTGGTCCTCGGCATCCCACCCGCTGACGGCGAACCGGTCGTGCTTGTGGAGCAGGAGCCACTGGTCCTTGCCGCTCCGGTCCCCGTCACCGTCGCTGCGCACCAGGACGAAGCGGCCCCTGAGACGCTCCCCGTCGAGGTCGGCGTGGAAGCTGCCGTCGCGCACCGCGGCCGCGGGATCATCTGTGCCGTAGGGCTGCCAGGTCCCCCGGTCCCAGACGATGACATCTCCGCCGCCATACTCGCCCGCCGGGATGACGCCTTCGAACATCTCGTACTCGATCGGGTGGTCCTCGACGTGAACCGCGAGCCTGCGCACATCGGCGTCGAGCGTCGGGCCCTTGGGCACCGCCCAGCTGACCAGCACCCCGTCGATCTCGAACCTCAGGTCGTAGTGGAGCCGGCGGGCGCGATGCCGTTGCACGACGAAGCGCCGCGCGCCCTCCGCCGACGGTGCGACAACGCCCGCCGGCTCGGGAGTGCGGGTGAAGTTGCGCTTGCGCCGGTAGAGCTCGAGCGGGTCGTGCGGCGGGTCGCCGCTCCTGGGCATGCCTGACCATTACCCCAAGCCGTGCCCGGTGGCAACACACCCCGAGACCATCAGTGGCGGGCCCCGGTCACCACGAGCCGGATGACGAGCCGCCGCCTCCACCACCGGAGAAGCCGCCGCCGGAGAACCCGGACCCGCCCGATGAGCCGGGCGTCGACGTGAACGTGCCGGTCGAGGTCGTCGAGAACGAGTCGACGCCGCTGGCGATGCTCGTGAAGTCGGGGAACGTGGCGCCGCTCCACACGTACCAGGTGGGCATGAGCAGCGGCTGCCCGGCCGCCTCGGCCGCCGCGGCGACCTGGGCGAACGTGCGAGCCCACCGGTCCGCGACACCGAACACCACGGCATACGGCAGGTAGCGGCTGAAGATGTTGCTCGCCTCTTCGAACTCGATCTGCCCCGCCTCGGCCGTGGTGAGGTACTCCTTGAAGCCGAGCGACTGAGCGAGCACGGCCGAGCCCTCGGCCGTCTTGGCCGCCATCTTGCCGCCGAGGAACCACACGATGCCGCCCGCGACCACGAGACCGACTCCGAGCGCGATGCCGCCGGTGAACTGCGCGCCGAGGATCGCATCGAGAGCCGCACGGCCCCAGAAGAGGATGACGCCACCGATGACGGCAAGGATGATGCCGAGGCCCTGCCACACGCCGCGCTGCGCCTGCGGCGAGCTGCGGAACCAGTGGCGGGTGACGACCTCCTTGTACATCAGCGACTGGATCGACTTCAGCGTGCTCGCGAAGGTGTTCTTCAGCTCGGACAGCTGCACGACGTCGCCGCGGCTGCTGAAGATCCCGTCGAGCAGGCGCCGCTCATAGGGCAGCAGCCCCTCGTTCGCGGGTGGGGCCAGCCGCGTGAGGGTCCAGTCGGTCCGGCTGAACATGCCGCTCGAGTCGTTCTCCTCGATCCGCAGGAACCCGCGGACCGCCAGGTCGATGACGGTCGCGGAGACGTCGATGGGGTTGGCGGTCTCGTCGATGATGACGCCAACCAGACCCGGCTGGACCCCAGCCGGGGGCTGGAACTGCACGGCCACGGTCGGCCGGCCACCGCGGACCGTCGCCGCCGCGGGCGTGCCGTCGCCGACGGCTCCGGTGCCATATGCCGGAGACAGGCCCGGAGTGAGGTCGGCGTAGCGCTCGTCACGTCCGCGCGTCCACACCAGCGTGCCCATCACGGCCAGGGCCAGCACCGGTGCACCGATGCCACCGACCCAGGCGGCAGCGTTCGCGGCCGGTGCAGCGTCAGAACCGATCGAAGAGCTCGCGTCGCCCTCACGGACGTCCGGGTGCACGTTGCCGAAGGCCGAGGCCGGGTAGGACGCCACCACCGTCATGGCATCGCCCGATGCCAGGTTGCTCGCCGAGAACAGCGCGGGGCTGCCCGAGGCGGCCGAGCAGGGATCAGTCGAACCACTCGGGCCCTGGAAGCAGCGGACGGCCGTCGAGGCCGCCGGCGCGGTGACCGTGACGCGGACGTTCTCGCGCGGCGTCAGCTCGTTCGTGCCGAAGACGTTGTAGAACAGCTCGACCGTCTGCGCCGTCGCCTGGCCGGTCGCCGGCTTGCCGTCGGCCGTGATCGGGTTGAGGACGTTGTGCAGGGTGTACTTGACGACGTAGATCTGGGTGCCGCTCGTCAGCTCGTCGGGGTTGCCGATCCGGATCTGCTTGGCCGCGCCGATGTCGCTGACCGCGAAGTCGGCCGGCGCGCCGCTGGGGCTCGACGCGTCGACATCGGTCATGTCGAAGTAGCGGTACTTGCCTTCCTCGTTGTTGTAGCCCATCCGGACGACGATGTTGCGCACGATGCCGTGCCGCTGGGCCCCCTGCGGGAAGCGCCATGTGATCTGCTCCGTGACCGCGACGCTGCCGTCCGGCTTCAGCTCGAAGAGGGCGTCGTACTTCTGCATCGCCTCGCCGGTCGACTCCGCCGCGTGCGCCGCACCCGCCGGCAGGACGAGCAGCACCATCGCGGCGACCGCCAGGCCGAGCACGCCGAGCACGGCGAGAACCCCGCGTAGCCCGCGCTGGCGCTGGCGCTGCGTCCGCAATGCGGTCGATCCGGTCATCGGTACCCCTTCACGTCGAGGGATGTGGCGTCCGGCCCGAGGCGGTCGAAGCGCTGCACAGTGCATCCTGACACCGGACGCGCCAGACAGTCTGCCGGTTCCGCAGTCGGGCTCGGTTCGTGGCTCAGCGGCGGCGGTTGGCGGCGCTCATCGCGCGGTCGGCCTCGCGCCGGTCCTGCCGCTCGCGCAGGGCGTGCCGCTTGTCGTACTCCTTCTTGCCCGTCGCGAGCGCGATCTCGACCTTGGCCCGGCCGTCCTTGAAGTAGAGGGACAGCGGCACGATGGTGCGCCCGCTCTCGCGCGTCTTGTGCGCGATCTTGTCCAGCTCGGACCGGTGCAGCAGCAGCTTGCGCTTGCGTCTCGGGGCGTGGTTGTTCCACGTCCCGTTGAGGTACTCGGGGATGTGGACGTTCTCGAGATACAGCTCGTCGCCGGTGAACATCGCGAACCCGTCGACGAGCGAGGCACGGCCCATCCGGAGCGCCTTGACCTCGGTGCCGGAGAGCACGATGCCGGCCTCGAACGTGTCCTCGATGAGGTAGTCGTGGCGAGCCTTGCGGTTGCTCGCGATGAGCGACCGCCCCTTCTCCTTGGGCACCGGACCGTCCTTCCTGACTCGTGCGGCGTGACAGCGAGGCCAACCGTACCCCGAAGGTGCATGCCGCTCAGAGCCAGTTTCGCTGGTCGCGCCGGGTCAGAGCCACTTCAGCGGGTTGACCGGGGTGCCGTCCTCGTAGACGCCGAAGTGCAGGTGACAGCCGGTGGAGTACCCGGTCGTGCCTGAGTAGCCGATGAGCTGGCCGCGGTTCACGTGCCCGCCCCACTTGACGATGCTCGACAGGTGGTTGTAGGTCGTGACGAGGTCGACTCCCCGGTGGATGCCGTGGTCGATGACGACCTGGTTGCCCCACCCGCTCGCGCGCCAGCCGGCGCGGATGATGTCTCCCGGCGCGGCGGCATACACCGGCGTCCCGCAGGGGATGCCCCAGTCGAGACCGTCGTGGAGCATCCACTTGTGCAGGATCGGGTGCCAGCGCATGCCGAAGCCGGAGGTGGTCGGCCCGTTGGCCGGGCGGCTCAGGTAGTTCGAAGGGGTCGAGTCGCCGGGCACCGACGGCGGGATCCTCGGGACGTAGACCTGGCCCTTCCTGCGGGCCGCGGCCGCCTTGGCCTGCTCGGCGCGGATCTTGGCGGCCCGCTCGGCGCGCAGCTTGGCCAGGCGCTGCTGCTCACGGATCTTGGCCTGGCGGGCGCGCTCGACGAGGATCGCCTGCAGCCGGGCGGACTCGGCCTGCGCGGCGGCGAGATCCTCGGCCACGTTCTTGCGCTGCTGGGCGAGGTCGGCGGCTTGCGTCACCTGCTGCGCCTTGAGCTGCTGGAGCGACGTCTGGGCGGCGACCGCGTTGCCGGCCGCGGTCACCGCGTTGTTCTTCGCGACGATCGACTGGTTCTTGGCCTGGGTGGCTGCGGCGGACGCGGCTTCGGCGTTGCGCAGGGCCACCTCGGCCTGGCGCTTCAGCTCGGCGATCTCGGCACGCACGGACGTGAGGTAGGCGCGGGTCGAGACGTTGTCGGCGGTCATGGCCGCGAGCTTGTCGATGGTGTCGCTCGCGACCGCGCTGGCGGTGTCGGCCATGACGAGCCGGTTGGCGAAGTCCTCGGGCGAGGTCGAGCCGAACACCAGCCCGAGCTGGGACTCCTGCCCTGAGCCCTGGAAGACTTCAGCGGCATACGAGTCGAGGGCGTCTTGGCTGCTGACCAGGTCGGATGAGCTCTTGGCCAGTCTCTCGGAGGCGCGCTGCTCGTTGGCCTGGGCGACCGCGAGCTTCTGGGCGACGTCGTCGTTGTGTGCGCGTGCCCGGGCCTCGGCATCGATGGCACGGGCCTCGGTGGCCTCGGCCTGGGCCTGAGCGGCCTCCGCTTGGGCCTGCGCGGCCTGCGCGGCCGAGACGCGCTGCTGCGCGACGGGGAGGGCTGCGTTGGTGCGCTCGAGCTTGACGTAGGCGCGAGCGAGGGCGGCGTTGGTGCCTTCGAGCTGCTGGCCCAGGGCGGCGATCCGGCGGTCGGCCTGCTTCTTCTGGTCAGACACGTTGTCGGCGCGTGCGCTGAGCGCAGCTCCGGCCGAGATGGTGCACAGCATGACGAGGCTCGCGGCCGTCAGCTTGGTCGCGAAAGACAACCTCTCTCTACGCCTCAGGAGCCACATATGTTCCATTGGTACCACAGGTCACGTGAGTTGGGGAGAGTTCCGGGCAAATCACCCCGATCTGCCAGCCTGCGTCGAGACGACGACGACTGAGAAGAGTGGCCTGCGGGAGCGGTCGTTCACGCAGTGGTCAGGGCGATGCCGTGCAGCCGCTCTCAGACGCGCAGGTAGCGGCGCAGCGTGACCCAGGAGGTGACCGACGCGAGCACGATGACGCCCGCGATGATGAAGGGTGCCACGTAGTAGACGTCCGCGACCCCGATGAAGGCCGTGTCGGTGAGCGCCTGGGACAGGAAGCCCACGACGCCGTAGCGCACCGTCGCCCAGAGCATCACCATCGCGAGCACGGCTCCGGCGACGCTGGCGAGGACGGTCTCCATCACGAACGGGAACCGGATCGTGAAGTTCGAAGCACCGACCAGACGCATGATGCCGGTCTCGCGGCGTCGGCTGAAGGCGGTCTGCCGGATCGTCGTCGAGATGAGCATGACCGCGGCGAGCACCATGAGCGACGACAGGGCGATGGCTGCCCAGGAGACGGTGTTCATGAAGGTGAAGAACTTCTCGAGAAGCTTCTTCTGGTCCTGCACGTCGGCCACGCCGGGCATGCCCTTGATCGAGCTGGCAACGACGTCGAACTTGTTGGGGTCATTGAGGTTCACGCGGTAGGAGTCCGCGAAGTACGACTCTCCAGCGCGGGCGAGCGGTGAGTTCTTGTAGGTGTCCTTGAACCGCGAGTACGCCTGGTCGCGGGTCTCGTAGAAGACCTCCCTGACCGTCGGCTTGAGCGCCTCGAGCTCGGACTTGATCGCCTGACGCTGCGCGTCGGTCGTCGGCTCACCGGCGCAGTTCGCGTAGCGGGTCTTCTCGGCGCAGAGCAGCACGGTGACCTGGACGCGGTCGTACCAGTAGTCCTTCATCGTGTCGACCTGCCGCTGACCCATGAGGCCCAGGCCGAGCAGGTACATCGAGATCATCGTGACGATGACGACCGAGACGGCCATCGACAGGTTGCGCCGGAGGCCGTTGCCGATCTCGCCGAGGAGGAACTGGAGTCGCATGGGTGGGTCTCCTGGGGCTCAGCGGTGGCTCGGCTCGACGGCGTCGGTCCTGCGGATCCCGCCGCGTGGGCGTGGCAGGTCCGCGTCCCGCCCGATCGGGGGCAGCGCGTCGGGGTCGTCAGGCTCGTCAGTGTCCTCAGCCCTCCCCGCGTCGCCGGAGTCGACGCCCTCGCCGTATGCCGGGTCGTGACCGCTGGACTGCCCAGCGCCAGTTCCGTTGCCGTTCAAGCGAACTGGTGCGATCGACCCGGTCGTGTAGTCGCTGGCCTCGATGTCGCTGACCATGACGCCGTTGTCGAGACGGATCACGCGCTTGCGCATCGCATCGACAGTGACCGTGTCGTGCGTGGCCATGACGACCGTCGTGCCGACGCGGTTGATGCGGTCGAGTAGCTGCACGATCTCGAGGCTTGTGTCGGGGTCGAGGTTGCCGGTGGGCTCGTCGGCGAGCAGGATCTGTGGCCGGTTGACGAACGCACGGGCGATCGCGACGCGCTGCTGCTCGCCGCCCGAGAGCTGGTGCGGCAGGCGTTTCTCCATGCCTTCGAGTCCGACCAGCTCCAAGGTCTCTGGGACGGTCTGGCGGATGCGGGCGCGGCTGCTGCCGAGCACCTGCAGGGCATAGGCAACATTCTGGAAGACGGTCTTGTTGGGCAGCAGACGGAAGTCCTGGAAGACACAGCCGATCTCGCGGCGAAACGCCGGCACCTTGCGGTCCGGGAGCCGGTCGAGCTCACGCCCCGCGACCAGGATCCGGCCGGAGCTGGCGTCCTGCTCGCGCATGACGAGCTGCATCAGGGTGGACTTGCCGGATCCTGAGGTGCCGACGACGAAGGCGAACTCGCCGCGCGACACCTCCAGGCTGACGTCGTCGAGCGCCGGACGGGTCGTCCGCGGGTAGATCTTCGTGACGTTCTCGAAGAGGATCATGCGTCGGACCTCGACTCGTACACGGGTGCGGCTGGGTAGTGCTTGTGGGCTGGGACCCGGGCTGCCGGCATACGGCGTGGAAAAGCACTGGATCGGCTACGAGGCTACGGCTCCGACTGGTGGTTACCGGGGGAATTCGGGCGCGTGGGCGTGGCGCGCCGCCGGTGGGTGTCAGCAGACGAGCGTGGTCAGCCCCTGGGCTGACTCGCTGCCCGCGCGGAAGATCTTGCCCCAGCCCTGCGTGCACAGCTGGGTGGTCCGGACCGGGGTGCTGTAGCTGGTCTGCTGACGGTTGGCGCTCGTCGAGAAGCCACGGGCCTCGGGCTCGCCGCGCACGACGACGCCGGAGTAGACCCAGTAGCTGAACCCGCGGTTGTGGTACTGGTCCCACACGTAGACCGACGAGAAGTTCATCCACGCCTGGCCGCGCGAGTCGGAGCACCACCCGATGAACTGGCGGACGGTGAAAGCCTGCATGCCGAGGTCGGACACGACCTTCTTGTCGCCGATCTGCGAGATGTGGCTGCAGGGCACGACGGCGGCCTCGACAGCGAGAGCGGCGGCAGGGCCGGCGGCCGGCGCGGGCGCCATCGTGGCACTAGTGGCGGTAGTGGTTGGGGCAGTGGTTGCGGCGGCGCGTGCGGCGATGGGGGCGGCGGTTGGGGCGGCCGTGGCCGGGGCGACGGCGAGACCGGCTGCGGCGCCGAGGGCGGCGAGCGAGGTCAGGGTGCGGCGGAGCAGAGCAGACATGCGGCGAGTCCTTTCGGGGCGGTCGGAAGGGTGCATCCGACCGACACGAGGTCAGGGACCCGCCTCCCGCGGACCCCTGCTCGCCCGGTCAACCCACCCGACGCGGTAGTTCCGCGCACAGGTCTACCGGGTCACGGGCCCGTTGTCCTGTTGGATTCGCTGGACCAGGCCCGAGTTGCTCAGCCCTCGGACTTCTTCTGGGCGATCTGCCAGCGGATCCCGGCCTCGATGAACGCGTCGATGTCGCCGTCGAAGACCGCGGTCGGGTTGCCGGTCTCCTGCTCGGTGCGCAGGTCCTTGACCATCTGGTACGGGTTGAGCACGTACGAGCGCATCTGGTCACCCCAGCTGGCCTTGATGTCGCCGGCGAGCTCCTTCTTCGCGGCGGCCTCCTCGGCCTTGCGCTGCACCAGCAGTCGCGACTGCAGCACTCGCAACGCCGCGGCGCGGTTCTGGATCTGCGACTTCTCGTTCTGCATCGACACGACGATGCCGGTCGGGATGTGCGTCATCCGAACGGCGGAGTCCGTCGTGTTGACGCTCTGCCCGCCGGGGCCGGAGCTGCGGAAGACATCGACCTTGATCTCGTTCTCGGGGATGTCGATCGAGTCGTCGCTCTCGATGAGCGGGATGACCTCGACGGCGGCGAAGCTGGTCTGGCGGCGACCCTGGTTGTCGAACGGGCTGATCCGCACCAGGCGATGCGTGCCGCCCTCGACGGCGAGATGGCCGTACGCGTAGGGGACGTTCACCTCGAAGGTCGCCGACTTGAGGCCGGCCTCCTCGGCGTAGGACGTGTCCATGACCTTGGTCGCGTAGCCGTGACGCTCGGCCCAACGGAGGTACATCCGCAGCAGCATCTCGGCGAAGTCCGCGGCGTCGACGCCACCGGCGCCGGAACGGATGGTCACCACGGCCTCGCGGTCGTCGTACTCCCCCGACAGCAGGGTGCGGACCTCGAGCTCGCCGACGTCCTTGCGAAGCGACTGGAGCTCCCGCTCGGCCTCGTCGAGGGTGGCCTGGTCGCTCTCCTCCTGGCCCATCTCGACGAGCACCTCGAGGTCGTCGATGCGGGCGTCCATGCCCACGACCCGGTCACGCTCGGAGTTGGCCCGGGACAGGGCACTGGTCACCAGCTGGGCCTTCTCGGGCTCGTCCCACAGGTCGGGCGCGGCTGCCTGCTGCTCCAGGTCGGCGATGGTCTTGCCGAGGGCGTCGAGGTCGGTGACGCCGCGCACGGAGTCCATCGTCGTGCGCAGTTCCTTGATCTCCTGGGTGAAGTCCACAGCCACGAGGGAACAGCCTACGGCAGCACGAGCGTATGCCGTGCACGCGCCGGGCGAGCCCGGCCCTGAGTGTGCCCCGGCTCTGAGCGTGCGCCCGCTCTGCTGGGTATGTCGACTGATGCACCGGAGTCGCAGAAACAGTCGGGCGATCGCGCGACCCGGGGGCGCCGTCATCCGGGCGGCGCCGAGCCTCCACGAAAGGTGACCATGAGCGTCCGCACCAGTTCCCGAGTCAGCGTCGGCACTGTCGTCGTCCTGATCTGGCTCCTCATCGGCGTGATCGCGGCCTTCCAGCGCGGCTACTTCGGCTCGGCCTCACCGAGCTGCAGCCGCGTCGGGACGACCGCCGTCACGATCATCGCCGGTCCGCTCAACTATGTCGGCCTCAACCCGAAGATCGGCTGCACGACCCCGCAGCCGTCCGGCTGATCGGGCCGGTCCGGCTGAGCCGGCCGACCCGACCGAGGGCCCGTCCGAATCGGACGGGCCCTCGGTCGTGTCTACGTCGTGCTGGCCACCGGCCTTCAGCAGTAGCGGTACCCGGCGCCCTTGGTCGTCCAGGCGCAGGTGTCCATGAGGCGTCCCGACGCGTTGCGCAGGTATGCCGTGTCACCCGGGCGTGAACCCTCGGTGGCGGTATGCAGTCTTTGCAGAGTTTCGTGACGTTTTGGGAAAGTCTGTCTGGTGTCGAGTTGGCGGACAGACCGGCCGCCCTGCCACCTGCGCCGACCGCACCAGGTGTCGTAGCGTCGAGGGGTGCGTAGCTTTCTGGTGACAGACCAGGTCCGCTCGTATGCCGTGGACCACAGCAGCTGGAGACCGGACGAGGTGATGCGTGGGCTGCGAGCCGAGACCGCCGCACTCGGCGACCCGGCGACGATGCAGATCGGCGAGGACCAGGGCCAGCTCCTGACCATGCTGACGAGTCTGGTCGGCGCCCGTCGGGCCGTCGAGATCGGCACCTTCACCGGCTACTCCAGCCTCTGCATCGCCCGCGGCCTCGCCGACGGGGGGTCGCTGCTGTGCTGCGACATCAGCAGCGAGTGGACCGCGATCGGGGCACGTGCCTGGGCGGCCGCCGGCGTGGCCGACCGGATCGTGCTGCGCATCGGGCGGGCCCTGGACACGTTGCGGTCGCTGCCCGAGGACGACCTGTTCGACCTCGCGTTCATCGACGCGGACAAGCCGGGCTACGTCGCGTACTGGAACGAGCTGGTGCCGCGGGTTCGCCCGGGCGGCCTGCTGCTCGCGGACAACGTGCTGTGGAGCGGGCGCATCGCCGACCCCGCCGACACCGACCGCAACACCGAGGCGCTCCGTGCGTTCAACGACGTCGTCGCCGCCGACGACCGCGTCGAGGCTGTCGTGCTGACGGCATACGACGGCCTCACCATCGCCCGCCGCCGCTGACGCACGCTCACAACAGGCGAGCCCCGCCGGCGACGTGCCGCAGCGCCGCGCGTCGTCACGACGCGCTCGGCCGGGCGGCACGCCGGACGTGTCGCATGGTCTTCGGCGAACCTGCCCGTTGTGTAGCCGCGGGCACAGACTGGCGCACTCGATGGCGCGATCGTCGTGGTGATCAAGCAGTCCCACTCCTCCAGGAGGTCGATCCCCATGATCCCCACGACTTTTGGTAACAGCCCCGAACTGCTGCTGCAGGTGCTCGCCATGCAGAACGCCGAGGACATCGCACGAGCCCAGCGCGCGAGCCTTGCCCGGGCCCAGCGGGCCAAGAAGCGGGAGCACAGACGCCGGGTCGGGGCGTTCCGCTTCTGGGTGCACCGGTCGCGGCACGCCTCGGGAAGCGAGACAGCGTCGCAGCGTCTGGCTTAGCCGAACCCTGGGGCAGCGCAGCCGCCGCCCCGACAGGTCGTCAACGGCTGCATCCCCATTACTCCACTCAGGCCCGGGTCGAGCCATCCGCGGCGGCGCGCAGCGCCGCCGCGTCGACCACTGTGATCGTGCCGCGTCCCAGCTTGACGATCCCGGCGGACTCGAGGCGACGCAGCACGCGATTCGCCGTGGGTCGCGTGACGCCTGCCAGCTCGGACAGCTCGGTCTGCGTGATCGGTAGCGGGAGCGCGGTAGGTCGGCCGCCGTCGCGGGCGTAGAGGCCGAACAGGTCGACGAGCCGGCGCACGACGCGCAGGTCGGCGGGCGTGTGCAGCGCCTCCATGAGCGCCTCGGTGAGGCGTCCGACCCTCGCCGCCAGCAGACGGGTCAGCAGCCGTGCCACGGATGGCTGCTCAGCGCACAGCCTCTCGAAGTCGCTGAACGTCAGGACGAGAGTCGTCGTCGGCTCGATCGCCTGGATCGTCGCCGTGCGCCGCCCGTCGCGCGCGAGCATGGCGAGCTCGCCGAACGCCTGCCCGGGCCCGATGACGGAGTAGGCCACCCGGTCGCCCTCGGCAGAGAACCGCTTGGCGACCACCCGGCCCTCGACGAGGAAGTGGAGGGCGTCGGCGAGGTCACCCTCGTGAAACACCACCTCACCGGCGGCATACGTCCGGCGGCGCATCCGGGCCAGGACGCGCCGACGCTCCTCCGGCTCGAGGTCCGACAAGAGGCCGACGGAGATCGTCACGTGCCCGCTCCCCCGCGGATCACGTGCCCTGGAGCACGGACGGTGTGTCGCCCAGCGCACAGACGCGGAGCCCGTGATGGGAGATCGTCGAAGTGGTCAGTGAAAGTCCTTGCGGCACAAGGGAAGGAGCCCACGATGAGCTTCACGGAGAAGCCTCGGCATCGCACCGATCTCGCCCACCACCATCCGCGCGTGAGCCGCGTGGCGTCAGGCCGACGCACGAGTTGGACGTGGGAGTGCAGCTGCGGAGGAACCTCAGGACGCGCGTCCGCCACAGCCCTCACCTGGCACCAGGCCTTCGTCGGGGCCCTCATCCACTCGGCGTCGATCGCCCCGTGAGCAACGACGTACAGCCCGCGAGACATGGAGCATCACCGAGGCACGGGAAGGGGAGACAGGGAGTCTCGTGCCTCGGCGAGAAGCGCCGACTCCGCCCGGTCGAACAAATCCTGGGCGGAGTCAGGCATGTCCGCGATCGCCGTCATCCCGACCTGGCCGCACTCGGTGATGGAGCTGATCATGTGGAACACGACGCCCTGCTGCCGCGCATGGTCGTAGTGCAGGCCGGCTCGGGCAACCACATCGAAAAGGTCAGCGACACGCAGGCCATGAAGTGACTCGGCCTCGAGGTGGTCGGTCGCGACGAGGTACCTCACCGCCCCCGAGGGCGTGACGAAACGTCCCTCGTCGGGCTCGTAGCGGCCGTCGGTCAGGAACTGAAGCGTGAGGAACGGGTGCGTCGTCCCGCCCCTTCGCAGGTTCACCTCGATGGCATAGGCCTCCCACTCCTGGCCGTGCCGCACGACGACGAAGTCGAGGGCGAACCGTCCGATGACTCCCTTTCGCGCGAGCGCCATCCCCACGGCCTCCGCCGCGCGCGTGATGGACACCGCGTATGCCGGATCGGCCGGGAAGCGCGCACCGAGGTACAGCTGACCGGTGGGGCCACCAAGGATCTGGTCGTGCGTCGAAAGGATCTCCAGCTCGCCGCTAGGCAGAAGACGCATCTGGACGCTGGGACTACGCACCTCGTCGCCGACGATCCGCTCTTCGACGATCCCACCGCGCTCGGCCAGCTTGTCGAGGTATGCCCCGAGCGTTGCCGTGCTGTCCTCGAACGCCATCGCGCCGACGCGGTCCTCGACGCGTGCGCGGAGATCGTTGCCGTATGCCGGCGAGCTTGCTTGGCCGCCAGGCGTCCCCGCGTCGTCGGGTCCCTCGAGGCCACGCAGGTCGACCACGGCATTTCCCGATCCGGACGCGCCCTCGTTGAGCTTCACCATGGCCCACTCAGCCTGTGGCCGCTGCGCGTGCAGGTCGACGAGGGCGTCGACGAGCTCGCCGACACGGTGGATGTCCTCGGCACCGGCTGGGAACTGGACGCCTGCCTCGGCGAACAGCTGGCGGCAGCCGGACTTCGTGCCGAGGTGGAAGTGGCGCGGGTCGGCGGCATACATCGGGATGCCCAGCTGGAGCGCCAGGTCACGTTCACGCGTCGTGCTGGTGTACGGGATGAGGTGTGAACGGTTCCTGTCCGGCACCCGCGCCGAGATCTCGGCGAGCACCCGCGGACGAGCGAGCAGCTTGTCGGTCAACGGGATCGGTGAGGAGTCTCCCACCGCGATGAGGGACAGGCGGGCCCGGGCGTGGCTCGGGATGACTCCCGACAGGAGCGACAGGTAGTACTCGATGATCTGGGGGTCGATCGGCATCGAGGTCACATACACCATGCGCAGCCGTGGTTGGCGAAGGAGCAGCAGCAGGAACAGGAACCGTTCCTCGAGCGCCTGGTTCATGGCGGCGGCCCGGGGGCCGAGCCGGTCGACGGTCATCGACGGGACGACGACCACGGACTCGCCGGGCACGGCCCTGCCCTGCAGGCTCCACACGTCCGGAAGACGGGCCTGTAGCCGATCGAAGGCGTCGTACCTGCTCGCCTCGTCGAGATCGGCAAGCGTGAGGGCGAGGGCTGAATCTGATTGCTGGACAGGTGTGCTCATGTGTGCTCCTTGATCACTCCCCCATGACCCCTGACTCCTCGGCCATCGGCTCATCGGCGAGCGGCCGGTCGACTTCCGAGTCGAGAGTCGCGGGCTCTCCGTTGGGTGACTCCCCGATCACGGCGTGGACCTCGATGCGGCGCGCGAGGCCCCGAAGCTCGACAGCGCCGAGCGACTGTGTGGTGAAGCGGTCGCCGAGAGCGCTGCGTACGCGTGGAGTGACAAGGATCTGACCCGCCTTCGCGGCGGAGCACAGACGCGCCGCTACGTTGGTCACCGTGCCGATGGCCGCGTAGTCCCAGCGCCCTTCAAACCCAACGCGTCCCAGCGTCGCGTAGCCCTGGGCGATGCCGACGCCGAAGCCCAGCTCGTGCCCGCGGCCCTTCCAGGTCTGACCCAGCGCTGCGACGCGCGTGCGCATCTCGAGGGCCATGCAGACGGCTTGCTGCGGTGCGTCCGGGCACGGCGCCGGGTCGTTGAAGAAGACCATGAGCCCGTCACCCGCGAAGTGTTCCAGCGTGCCTTCGTACTTGAAGACCAGCTCGCCAAGCGTTGCGTGGTACTCCCGGAGCACCGTCATGATCTCTTCGGGCTCCGACGTCTCGGCAAAGGCGGTGAAGCCACGGAGGTCCGTGAACACCGTGGTGATCTCACGGCGGTGGCTCTCGAGGAAGGAGTCGTCGCCCGACTCGACGATGAGGCCCGCGATCTGGGGCGACAGGAAGCGGCGGAGCCGACCAAGCCGCTCGAGGTCTGCGACCTGCTCCGTGACTCGCGACTCCAGCTGCGCGTTCCACGCCTCCAGCGCGCTCGCCTGCTCGACGACGGTGTCGTGCAGCCGTTTCATCCGCGCGAGGGAGCGGACCCGGGCAAGGAGCTCAGCCTGGTCGAACGGCTTGGTGATGAAGTCGTCAGCGCCGACTTCGAGAGCCCGGAGCCTCTGCTGCTCCCCGCTGGCAGTCACCATGACGACCGGCAGCATCGCGGTGCGCGGGTCGGCCTTGATGCGGGCGCACGTCTCGTAGCCGTCGATGCCAGGCATGAGCACGTCGAGCAGGACGACATCGACCGTGCTGCCCTGGAGCACCTCCAGGGCCTGCTCGCCGGATGACGCCGACAGGACTGCGAACCCGCGTGGCTCCAGGACCGCGTGCATGAGCTTGACGTTCTGCGGCACGTCGTCGACCACCAGCACCCTGACCCCTTGGGCCATCGAGATGCTCACGGTCCCGCGCCGTCATCCGGCAGGTGCCGGCGCACCTGAGTTGGGAAGTCACGCACGCTGATCGGCTTCTCGAGGTACCCGTCGAAGCCCGAGGAGATGACTCGCTCGCGGTCGCGAGCCATCGCGAAGGCTGTGAGCGCCACGACGGGGATGGCCGCGGTGGCGCGGTTGCCGCGGATCTGCGCCAGAGCGGCATACCCGTCGATACCGGGCAGCTGGATGTCCATCAGGATCAGGTCGGGCATGACGGATGCAGCAAGCGCCACGCCGTCCTCCCCCGAGCTGGCGACCGCGACGGTGAAGCCTGCGTACTCCAGGACATCGCGGGCGAGCTTGAGGTTGCGCGGGTTGTCCTCGACGACCAGGACGAGGGGTCGATCGGTCATGGGACACCACCCGCGTCGGGCTGGTCCGACTCACCGGCGGAGGCCACCTCGGCGAGCCGGCGGGCCAGGCTCGCGAGGTCGATCCCGGCCTTCTCGGCGACGAACGAGATCCGTCCTTCGAGGCGCGATCGATCCTCGGGCGTCAGCGACTTCGCGGTGAGCACGACGATGGGCGGCCCGGTCGTCGTCGCGTCAGAACGGAGCTCGTCGATGACGGCGAAGCCGTCGACGTCCGGCATGAGCAGGTCCATGATCACGACGGAGGGGGCGATCGCCCGAACGAGGTCGGCTGCGTCGAGCCCACCTGAGCAGGTGTGAACCGTCCACCCGAGGGGTTCGAGCGTGCTCCGCACGAGCTTGAGCGCCAGAGGATCGTCGTCGACCACGACGACACTTCTCCCCTCCGGCACACTGCCGCCGAGTGCCGCGGCTCTGGACTGCGTCAGCGCCCGGCTCACGGCTGCGAGCAGGTGCTCGCCGCGGACGGGCTTGACGAGGTATTCCGATGCGCCCAAGGCGAATCCGCGACCTCTCTCGGGTTCGACGCTGACGACGACCACAGGCACCGCTGCGGTGGTCGCGTCGGCCTTGAGCACGTCGAGCACTTCCCACCCCGTCATGCCGGGCAGGTGAATGTCCAGTACGACTGCGGCGGGTCCCAGCCGCCTCACGGCTTCGAGGCCGGCCTCGCCGGTGCCGACGCTGACGGCGTGGAGTCCCGCTGCGCGCAGGTGCAGCTCGACGAGCTCGGCCGATCGGGGGTCGTCCTCGATGACGACGACGGTGGGCCCGGTGTGCGACAGGTCGTCGGCCAGCCACGACGCGTCCTGCGACGAGGGCTCGTAAAGGGCTTGCGGGATCGTGAGGCCGAAGGTGCTGCCCTCGCCTGGGGCGCTGTGGACCCAGAGAGAACCCCCGTGCAGCTCGACGATGCGCTTGCTCAGCGTCAGACCTAGGCCTGTGCCCTCCGCCGTCGACGCCGAACGGCCACCCTGCTGGAACGAGTCGAAGATCCGGCTCTGGTCCTCGCGCTCGATGCCGATACCGGTGTCGGTGACCGTGACGGTGATGTCGCCCGCGTTTCGCACCGCGCGAACAGTGACCGAGCCTCCGTCCGGCGTGAACTTCACCGCGTTGCTGAGCAGGTTGACGATCACCTGCTTGAGCCGGAGCTCGTCAGCCCTGATCGAGCCGAGTCCGTCGGGAGTCTCGAGCGTGAGCTGGATCCCGTGGACCGACGCCCGCTCGCGCACGAGTGACAGCGCCTGGCCGAGGATGTCCAGGATCGGGAACGTCGTGACGTCCAGCTCCATGCGGCCGGCCTCGATCTTGGAAAGGTCGAGGATGTCGCCGAGGAGGGCGAGCAGGTGATGGCCCGCGGCATGGATGTCCCTGAGGTAGTCCTCCTGGCGCTCGTTGAGGTCGCCGAACATCCGCTCGAGGAGCACCTCGGAGAAGCCGATGACCGCATTGAGCGGGGTGCGCAGCTCGTGCGACATGCTCGCGAGGAACTCAGACTTGTGCTTGCTTGCCTCGGCCAGCTCGACGCTCTGCTGCTCCAGCTGCTGGTAGAGGCGCGCATTCGTCAGCGCCACCGCGGACTGGTTGCCGAAGGCGGCGAGCAGGTCGCAGGTCTCGCCACTGAACGAGCCGGTGCGCTTGCGGCGCACGACCAGAGCGCCCACCACGCGGTCGGGCCTGGTGAGCGGGATGGCGACCAGCGACTTCCAGCCCGACCCGTGCAGGACCCGCAGGTGTGCGTCGAGCTCGAACTGGTCCAGGTCCGGGATCTGGAGGACCTGCCGGGTTCGCGCCGCCCTGCCGACCCACGTGCGGTCGATGTGGATTTCCGCCGCATGGAGCGCCGTGACGACGTCCTGGCTGGTGCCGTAGACCGTCCGCACCCGAAAGAGCCCGCTCGACTCGTCGTACTCCATGAGGGACCCGCCGTCCGTGCCGGACAGCTCCACGGCGTGGGTCACGATCGTGGTCAGCACCTCGTCAGGCACGAGGGTCGAGGTGATCGCGGCGCCTACGTCGGCAAGTGCCTCGAGCTGGTCGACCTTGCGGGCGAGCTCGGCGGACCGGGTCTCGAGCGCCGCGAAGAGGTCGACGTGACGGAGGGCCAGGGCGGCCTGCTCGGCGAAGGTGGCGAGGAGCCGCTCGTCCACGTCGTCGAAGGGGGCGACCTGGTTGCGCCAGACCGAGATGGTCCCGACCACCTCGTCGCCCACGATCATCGGGGCGCCCATCATCGATCGGTACCCGCCCACCCGCTGGAAGTCGGACCGGCCGTACTCCGGGTCGGTGAGCACGTCAGGGATGTGCTGGATGGTGCGGTCGATGGACACCCGTCCCACGAGGGTCCCGCGGTCGCGCCTGAGCGGATGTGCCTGGACGAACTGGAGCAGCTCCTCGGACATCCCGCTCTGCCGGGCGAGGACATACGTCTCACCCTTGACGAGGTAGATCTGCGCGACTGCGGCGTCGAGGAGACGGCGGGCGTTGTCGACGACCGCGTCGAAGACGCGACTCGGCTCCGAGGAGGAGCTCGTCAACACCTTGAGGATGTCGCTCGTGGCTCGGAACTGCTCCTTGACCTGTGCAAGACGGGTTGCGAGCGCGGCCCTGCTCATCACGGCGACGCTGTCGTCACGGACCTCCTCGAACCCGACCATGCGAGTCCCCCATCACCTGTGTGAACGCTGGATGCGTCTCTCGAAGTCTGCTCCGGTCGTATGGACGGTGGTCCCGAAACACCGAATCCCCACAGGAGGGTGCGCAGCCGCCTGAGTCTGCGCTCGGAACCGCCTCGGCCGGAGTCGCACGTCGTGCGCGATCGTCAGCGCAGCGGGGCCGTGCGCGATCGTGAGCGCAGCAGCGCTCTGCGCGCGAGCGTCAGAGCAGCAGCGCTCTGGGCGCGATCGTCAGAGCAGCAGCGCAGTGTGCGCGATCGTCACAGCAGCGGCGCCTTGGCGCGGGAGGTGACCGTGATCGTGACGCTGCCGCCGAGGGACTCCAGGATCCAGCCGGTCATCGGCAGGGTTGCCGTGCCCTGCACAGTGACCACGGCTGTGGCCGGGTCTGCTGCCCCGGTCGGAGGGACGAGCGACCATCCGGTGATGCCGGGCGGCAGCGCTGTCTGCGACAGGTGCGCCGCTGCGGCCGCGCGCACCGAGGTGTCGGTGAGCGTGAGCTTCTGGGGCAGCCCGTGAGCGTAGGCCTCCGGCTCGTCCAGCGCATCGGCGGCATCGAGCGCCATCGAGTCGGCCGCGTCCAGCAGGTGCATCCGGGCCAGCTGCGCCGCGGTGACGTCGATCGTCCCGAGGACGAGCACGGCCACGAGCGCGAACAGCCCCAGGATGAGGATGCTGATCTCGCCGGTGTCGGCAGGGCTTGTGCGTCGCCACGTCCGAGCGCGCCAGCGCACGTGCTCGAGCGCAGCGGCATACCCGTGGACGTAGCGACGGTGAGAGCGGCTCACCGCGCCACGAACCTGTCGACGGTGGACACGCTCGTCGACGAGACCGTCACCGAGCTCGGGACCTGGTCAGCCACGACGTCTGGGACCAGGGGGAGCCGCACCGTGATGGTCGCCGTGGTAGTCACGACGCCCTCGGGCCGCAGGCATGGAGTGCTGTCGCACGACACGCTGATGCGGCCCTCGGACCCGAAGTCGAAGTCCGCGAACGCCAACGCGGCTGCTGCCTGCGCCCGGGCCCGCCCGTCACCATCGGAGGCCGCAGTCACGAAGGCGCGGCCCGCTTCACGTCCCGCCAGCGAGGCCGCAAACGACGCGGCCTGGACACGCGCCGCCGTCAGGACGAGGTACGTCATCGGGAGCAGGAGCAGCACCCCGAGAAACACGAACTCCAGGATCGCCCTCCCGTCGTCGGCTCGGCCGAGCGTGCCAGACCGACAGCGGATCGGGCGCCGGCGGCGCGCCATGGCCCTGGTCACGGCGCTGCACCCGCGATCTGGTCCTCGGCGAACGCCCGGCCGGTCACGGCGAGCGCCCCCGATGGTCCCAGCGGTCCGACGACGGGGAGCGGGGCTCGCACGGTGATCTCGACCGCACGCACGCCGGACTGCTCGAGCACACGGCCTGCACTGACCTGTCGGGCGTACTCCTCGCCGATCGACGACGTGATGAGTGCCTTCGTCCGGCTGACGCCGTCGGCGGGAGCTGCATCCGCGCGCGCGGCCAACCGGGCACCTTCTGACGCGGCCGAGACCAGGGTGTTCCGGACGTAGAGGGCGAGCCCGAGCTGGAAGATGGCGAGTGCCACGAACAACAGCAGAGCAGCAACCATGACGAACTCGGCGATGGCAGAGCCATTTTCGCGATGGTCTGCCGCGAGCCTGCTGGGGAAGCCTGGTCCGGCCCATCGGGCGGCTCCCTGTCCGATGGCCACCCGGCGCGCCGACCGCGAAGAGGTCGTCCTTCCTCGCCCTGGTGGTTGGGTCACGGCCCCTTGACGCTGGAGATCGCGTCGGTGAACAGCTGACCCAGCTGCGGCCCGGCGATCGCCCACAGCGCAGTGACGAGGCCGGCGGTCATGATCGTGATGAGGACCCATCCCGGCACGTCTCCACGATCGTCCCGCCCCCCGAGCCGAGCGACCGCCCGGACCGCCGAACGACGGGCACGTGTGTGTGAGCTGATGATTCGATTCATTGACTACCCCTGACTTGGTGTGACTACTGGATCGACTGGATGACGGTGTTGGGGCGCGCGGGCGGAGCCTCACATCGTGAAGTGGAGGAACCTGACGCCCGGATAGATCGCGAACAGGACGGTGACCGGCAGAGTGAGGAAGACGATCGGGACCATCATGAGGATCTCTTTGCGGCCACCCTGGGCCATCAGAGTGCGACGTCCCTCCTCACGCACGTCCTGAGCCTGGGCACGAAGGACCTCGGCCAGGGGTGTGCCGCGCTCGACGGCGACGATGATGCCGTCCACGAACCGAGTGAGGCTCACGAGACCAGTGCGGTCCGCGAGCCCTTGGAGGGCGGTGGGGAGGTTCGCCCCGGCTCTGGCGTCGGCAAGACATCGCCGCAGCTCGTCCGACAGCTCACCCCTGGACAGCCGAACAACCCTTTCGAGGGCGCCGACGGCCCCCTCACCTGCGCTGACCGCCAGCGCGAGGAGCTCTGCGACGGTGGGAAACTCGGTGAGCATTCGCGCTTCCCGCCGCCCGGCCTCGCGGGACAGGAGGACGTCCCTGCCGGTGACGCCCGCCAGAACGCCGCACATCGCCATCGCGGCCAGCACGGGAACGGGGAACCGGCGCTGGGCTACCGCGACCGCGCCCGTGAGGAGGAGGCCGAGGAGACCACCGAGAGTCCCCCAGAGGACTTGTTCGGCCCGGAACCGCTCGACGTCGGCGGAGCGGCCCGCACGCAGCTGCCGCCGCGCGACGGAGGCGCCGCCCCCCGTGAGGTAGTCGAGAAGCCGACCCGCGCGGGCCGCATACGGGGCCAGGAGCTCACCGAAGCCGAACGGCCCGCGGGGCGCCTCCGGACGGGTCAGCAGGGTCGAAGGACGTGGCGTGTCGCGCAGGTACGGCTCGAGCCGGTCGTCGAGGCTGATTCGTCCGCGAAGTGGGAGCCCGGCAAAGGCCAGCGCCGCGCCCGCCAAGAGCAGGACCCCGGCCGCCGCACCAGTCCACGACCATCTGGACCGCACCAGATCATCAAGGGCCACGAGGACATGCGTCACCGAAGCACCCGGCCCTCGTCGGGAAGCCGACCGATGGAGACCATGAGCCGGTAGGCCACGACGCTTGCTGCAGCCCCAGCCCCCAGCACACCCCATCCGGCGGGCGAGGAGTAGGCCGACAGAGCCTCACCGTTGAACGCCAGGAACCCCAGCACCACCCAGGGGGCACCCGCGGCGAGGCGTGCGGCATTCACCGTCCAGCTCTGCCGGGTCTCGAGCTCGGCCCGGGTGCGGGCGTCCTCGCGCAGAAACGCCGACAGTGTGCGAAGCAGACGCCCGAGGTCGCTCCCGCCCACTTCGCGCGCGATGCGCAGTGACTCGACGATGCGGTCGCCGACTGGATCGCTGAGACGCTCCTTGAGGCGGTCGAGCGAGTCCTGGAACCGCCCACTCGTGCGGTAGTCGTGGGCGAACGCCTGGAACGGTTCCCTCAGCTCAGCCGGCCCACGGACCGCGAGCTGTGACAACGCTTCTGGCAGGGCGAGTCCGGCGCGCACCCCAGACGTGATGTTGTCGACGACATCGGGCCAGAGGTCCCTGAGCTTGCGTCGACGCGAACGAGCCCGCATGCGCACCAACGACACCGGCAGCGAGCCGGCCATCACCGCGAAGGACAGGGCGACGGGGGGCACCCCGGTCATCGCCAGGAGCAGGAGATGTGTGACGGCGAACAGGACCGCCGAGCCCACCAGGACATTGCCCGGCGTCACCGAGGAGTAGCCGGCCTGATGCAGGTGGTCGCCCAGCTCGACCAGGAACCCATGCCGCGGCCTGCGCTGCGGGCTGAGAACGTCTGGTGTCCAGCACGACCAGTAGACGAGGAACGCTCCCGCGCCCAGAGTGAGACCAACCACCATCGGAGAGGTCACGAGACCCCCTGAGCGAGAAGCGTGGTCATGTCATAGCCGGCCCGGTCGAACGCCTCCCGATGGGGTGGAAAGCCATCGGCTCGACGAAGACGGCCTTCACGTGTCGTGAAGAGATCTGCCGTCTCGATGACGTCGCCTTCTGCCCGACCTGGCACCGCGACGATCTCGCGCACTCGCCGGACGCCGTCACGCTCCAGCGCGACGTGAATGACGATGTCGACCGCCGCCGCGACCGTCGGCACGACGAATCGGCTCGACACGTTCTCGCCCGCGAGCAGGGGCAGCGTGCACATCTTGGTCACCGCCTCCCTGGCGCTGTTGGCGTGGATGGTGCACATCCCGGGTATTCGACGGTTCGTTGAGTGCGCTACTGCAGCGCACCTAGCCAGCAGTCGGACGCCGCACGGGGCTAGGTGCGCTTCCCTGTGAGCACGGTGCCCCCGACTCGCAGAGCTACCTAGCAACCCGCCCGCCTGGCCCTAGGAGCACTGCATGTCTCACCCCGCACGCGCCGCCCTCTACCTCCGCCTGTCCGTCTCCAAGGACGACTCCACCTCCCTCACGGTCCAGGAGAAGGACCTCCGGGCACGCGCGGCCGCGGAGGGGTGGGAAGTCACACACGTCATCCGCGAGGACGGCCTCAGCGGGGCCAAGAACGCCGAGTCCACGGCCCGCGCGCTAGACCTCATCCGCCGCGGACACGCAGACGTCCTCCTGGTCTGGAAGTTCGACCGCTGGAGCCGCGCGGGCATCCCGGCCCTGGGCGAGCTGGTGAGGACGCTCCGCGAGGTCCCCTCCGCTCGCTTCGTCGCCCTCAAGGACGCCATCGACTCCGCGATGCCCTTCTGGGAGGTCATCGCCGCGGTTCTCGCCACCATCGCGGAGCAGGAGCGCGAGAACGTCCGTGCTCGGGTCCGCGCATCCATCGCGGAGCGCGTCTCCGTCGGGCGCTACACGGGCGGCACCGTCGCCTACGGCTACACGTCCGCGCCCCACCCCTCCGGTGTCGGCCGGACCCTCGTCCTGGACGACGAGGAGGCGCCTATGGTCCGCGAGGCCGCCGAGCGTGTCCTCTCCGGTGAGTCGGTCTACACGGTTGTCCGCGACTTCAACGACCGAGCCATCCCGACGCGGCGCCCCGTGCGCAAGAGCGGCCCGCGAGCTGGCCAGCGCACCACCTGGACCGTCCAGGCCCTCGCCCAGATCCTCACGTCGGATGCCGCGCTCGGCCGCGTGACCCACTCCGGCCGACTCGTCCGGGACCAGCAGACTGGCGAGCCCCTCCAGGCATGGCCCGCACTCCTGGAGGTCGAGGACGTCCACCGCCTCCGAGCTCGGCTCCAGTACGCCGAGAAGAAGGTTCGGGCCGACGGCAAGAGGACGCGGCGCGCCCGCTCCTCGCGTCTCCTGGCCGGACTCGCGACGTGCGGGGCGTGCGGTATGCCGCTATACGCTCGGAGCAACGGCCAAGGCACCGTCTCCTACGGGTGCTCGGCTCGCTCCAATGGTCGCCCGTGCCCCGGCGTCTCGGTGTCCGCGGAGCGCCTGGAGGAGCACGTCGCGGAGCGCTTCCTGGCCCAGGTCGGCGAGCACGAGATCTACGAGCGCCTGGAGGTCACGACTGAAGACGTGGACCTCGCGGAGGTCGAGCGTTCCATCGGCCAGGTTAAGGCCGACATGGACGACGACGACGCCGACCTACCCGCACTCGCCGCGCAGCTCGGAGCCCTCAAGGCTCGGCGTGCCGAGATCGCCTCGCGGCCCGCGCGGCCGACGGTCCGCCTCGTGCCGACCGGGGAGACCTACGCCGCCGCATGGGCGCGCCTCTCCGCCGCTGGGGACGTCGATGGCCTCCGGTCGCTCCTGGCGCCCAACCTGGCCGTCCTCTCGATCACCAAGGGCAGGAGGGGCGCCCATGGGCTCGACCCGTCCCGCGTCGTTCTGATCTCGCAGCCCGCCCACCCGAAGGGCGCTCGCGCCGACGAGGATGCGCGACCTGGCCGCCTCGTCGTCACCGCAGAGGGCGCCGCGTGATCCCCATCAGGCGCTGAGCGCCGCTCTGCCGCAACGAAACCGGCCCGCCCATCCCAGAGGTGCGGCGGGCCGTTTCATGCCCTCCTGAGGCAGAATGGCGGCCATGACGGACCAGTCGCGCACTTACACGCCCGCCGAGCTCCTGACCTACGCCCGTCGCATCGCGGCGAACTTCGGCCTTCCCGAACCGCAGACCGCCGAGGACGTCGAGCGCATCACCGGCTTCCCATACGACGGCCCGCCGCCCGTCGAGGAACGCTGAGCGCCTCTCTCCCGCAACGAAACCGGCCCGCCCACCCCAGAGGTGCGGCGGGCCGTTTCATGCCCTCCATGCGCCTCCTGGAGCGTCTCCTGGCGCGGTCAGTGGCCGAGCAACCGGCCGATCCTCGCAGACCTCCATGGCATGACCCCACTTCAAGCCCTTGTGGCCCACCACACCGACCCCGAGGAGCGCGCCGAGCTCCGCGCCGCGATGCTCACCACCGGCCGCCTGCGCTTCGCCGCGTATGACCGCGCCGTCGCCGAGGAGGAGGCCGCCCGAGCTGGCATCGTGAAGCGGTGCGGCGCGTGTGAGCGCCTCTTGCCCGCGTCGAGCTACGGCCGCAACGCCGCCCGGCCGGACGGGCTCCAGACTTGGTGCAAGCAGTGCCGCCGCGGCCCGAGGCGGCCCGCGGAGTGAGGCGGGGCGGAGCGTTTACACGCCCTGGCCTCCAGCTCCAGACGCGGGGAGGAGGCCGGAGGCTCAGAAACTCACCCTCAGGGTGGGATTTGCTGGGTTTTTCTAGGTTGGCCTTATAAGAACCTCCTCCTTATAAGGGCAACCTCAGAGAAGACGGGAAATCCCACCCTCAGGGTGAGTTTCCGGCCCCGACGCCGTCCCCGGCCGCCCTGGCCCTGCTCTCTCGCTCTGGATATGACGCGCGTCACACGATTCGGGACGCTCGGAGTGAGCAGAACTGCGAGCGCTCGCAGACCTACAAGTCACAGGGCCGTTCTGCCCTGATCCCCACCTCTCACCCACGAGCTTGCACAGCAAGCACCGGGGTAGTGACGCAAGGATCACCCCGGAGCGGTGTCCCTGATGCTCATGCGGAGCAGCCCGCGCGACGTGCCCTACTGGTAGCCCTCCTCGGAGGAGGGCACGTCGCGCGCCCTCCGCACGCGAACCCAACAGCTCCGGCGCCCTCCTATGTCAGGCGCCGGGGGACGTGAGCGACGGCCTGGCATCCGTCGATTCCTGGGAAGGTCTGCCCGCGGCCTCTGAGCGCCCCTCCTCCTCTTACCTGGATGCCGAGGAGGCCGAGCGCCGAGGCCGCGGGCGACTACCCGGACCTCCTCGCCCCGCCTCTCCGCGTCGTCGGCAGGTCCGCCGACGCTTCCCCTCCCCTCGTCGTCCTGGGCAGGCCCCACGGACGACATGCACCCCACGACGACCTCCGGTGAGCAAGCGCCCCGTGAGTGACCGTCGCCGCGAGTAGCGGAACCCTCACTCACCCGAAATCGCTTCTCACACAAGGAGTTCCACATGCCTACCTCGTTTGACGTCTCCCACGCCGCCACCGTCGCCGCCGAGGCGATCACCCTGGACATGGGTGTCGCCAACACCTTCCGCCGCGACTTCGACGCCGCGGTCTCCGGCGTCGCCAAGGGCCGCACGGTCGAATACCAGATCCCCGGCGTCGTCCAGGCCAGCGTCCGCAACATCGACGACGTCACCAACCCGGTGACCGTCGCCTCCCTGGAGGAGGGCGCGGTGCCGATCACGCTCACAGACCACATCTACAGCGTCGTGGCACTCTCGGAGGGCCAGGTCGCCCTGGACCTCAAGAGCTACGCCGCCCAGGTCCTCAACCCCCAGGCCGAGGGCGTCGCCTTCGACATTGAGTCCAAGGCCATCGCCGCGCTGGAGGCTGAGCCGCTGCGAACCGGCTACACCTACGACGCGACCAAGCCCAAGGCCCTCCTGGTCAAGCAGCGCGCCGCGCTCCGTGGCCGCGGTGTGGCCGACCACCAGGTCATCCACTTCGTGGTGGGCACGGGCATCTACGGGGACCTCATCAACGCCGACGCGCTCGACGGTGAGGGCCTCAAGGGTGTCCCGAACACGAAGGTCATCGAGTCCAACCGCGTCGCCGCGGACCGCTCCTACGCATACGTCTCCGACGCCTTCGTCACGCTCATCCGCGTCCCGGCGCCGATGGAGGGCGCGGGCATGAGCGCCGCGGGCAAGACCAAGGACGGCGACTTCGGCATCCGCTACCTCATGGACTACGACAGCAACGTCCTCGCGGAGCGCTCCGTGGTCTCCACCTTCGCCGAGGTCGCAGCTCTGCCCCTGGTCGTGAAGGCCGCAGGCGCCGACCGCGCCGCGGGCAAGGCCACGCTCATCGTGGGCGGTGGCGTCGAGGCCGTCGACACGGCGGCCTGAGCCACCCCCTCCTGACGCTCCCGGCTGCGTCGCTCAGCCCCTCCTCGCGCTCCCTCTCGGCGCGAGGAGGGGCCTCTCCTTGCCTCTTCGTCCGATCAATCGGAAGGTCCGCCCTCATGCACTGCGCCCGCTCCTCCTGCCCCTCACACATCGCCGACGACGCCCACGCGCGCCGCGCCTTCTGCACCGACGCTTGCCGAGCTCGCGCCCTCCGTGAGCGCCGCGCAGAGGGTCTCGCACTCCTGACCGCAAGCACCACCGCCATGGAGCGTGGCGACGTCCCTGAGTGGCGCCGCCTGGCCGACGCGGGCATGGCTGTCCTCCGGTCGCTCCCCTCCAAGCCCCTCGCCCCCGAGGTCCGCGAGCTCCTGGACGAGCTCGCCCAGGAGGCCCGCGCGTGAGCCTGGTGGAGTACGGCGCCCACGTCATCCACCACGCCCAGGACCCCACGGACCACGGCGTCCCCGCCGCCCTGCTCCCGCGTCGCCGGTGCAGCTCGTGCCAGCTCGCCAAGGCGCACACGGAGTTCCCCCGCCTGGAGGGCGGTGTGCTCGGCCGAGCTCAGCGATGCATCGCCTGCGCCGAGCTTCCAGGCCACCGCCTCCCGCGGATCTACCGCATCGGCGGAGGCAATGGCTTCTGCTTCACCGAGTCGCCCTCGGTGACCGCCGACGAGCTCTAACCCCTTCTCCCGCAACGCCATCCACCACGAGAGGACCCACATGCGCCCCGCCCCTCCTGGCACCGTCGACCCACTCAAGCGCCCCCTGGACCCCGTCTGGCGCCAGCGCTACATCAACGGCAGCGACCCCCTCGCCCGCTTCCGTGGCGGCCTCTCCCGCGCCGCATGGCGAGCCCTCACCAACGAGGACCGTGCCCGCGTCCTGGACACCACCGCCCCACTCCCGGAGGGCACCCCTCGCCCCGACCCAGCCATGCCCGCGCCCGCTCCGACCGCCGCGAGTTCGACCCGCACGACGTCCGTTCTCCTCTGCCACGGGTGCGGGACCTACTTCCCCACACGGCACGGCCGCCGACTTCTGGCCTGGTGCCGAACCACCGCCGCCTGCCAGCCCGGCACCGGCCGCGGTCGCCGCCGCAGTCGACGCCGCAAGGCCGAGCTGGCCGAGGCGACCGCTTGGGCTCACGTCTGAGCTCTGCGTCTGCTGTAACGCTGGCCTAGACATGCGCGATTGAATCTATGGAAGGCGCCGTCGGACCCCCGAGCGACGGCGCCTTTCGACGTGCTGCGACTCGCTATGCCGAGGGGTGGGGGAGGACCCTCCCCCCGCCCCACCCTCCTAGCTCTGTCGGCATAGCGCCTCGGATTCCGTACGGGTCTGGGAAATCGCCTCGCGGCACGTACGGATCCCCAGATTCCACCCTCAAAGGAGCCCTCACCCGATGCTTCCGCCTGACGTCCGCGTCGTCCCGACGCGCTATAACGGCCGCCCCGCCTTCCTGATGATCTGTCCGGCCGATCACCGCTACGTCCGGGACACCGAGGAGCTCGCCGAGGAGCTCGCAGTCCAGCACGCGAGCTGCGGGCGGCGAGCTCGCCGCGTGTAAACGCCCCTGGTCCATACCGTCCCGGTTCTTTCCCAGCGCATGGGACACCGTCCCGGACACCGTCCGCTCCCCACTGGACCAACTCACCCGGCCCCGTCCTCCGCATCCTGGAGGGCGGGGCCTTCGCCGTTGTGGGCGAAGTTGTCCGCGCCACTCGTTACGGCCTGGTGCCTCTTCGCCCGCAGCATCGCCCCCGTGTCGCTCAAGAGGTCCGCATGGTCCGCTATCAACTTCGCCTCGGACCATTGCTGAACGCGCCGCTCGACAATCTCTTGTGCCTTCGGCCCGTCGAATCCGAGCACCATGTGCCACCGCAGATCGAAGAGCAGCTTCGAAATATGGGTCGCCACCACCAACGCACCGCTCGTCGAGCGCAGCACATCACCGGTCCGACCGTGAGTGATCGCGTTGCGCAGCGTCTCGACGTCGTCCGCCCACCCCTTTCCGGCGAGCTCGGACACGACACCGCCCGTCTCCAGATCGGTACGACGTAACCGCGCGGCGAGCGACGGGACGTGAGCGGTCTGAACGCCACGCCGCGCAGCTCGCCGTCGGCCAGAGTTCATGCCCGCCTCCGAGAGGGCAGCGTCGATGATCTCGGCAGCCTCTCGCTGCCATTCCTCCGCCACCTCCTCATGGAGTCCAGTGTCCAAAGCCTCAACCGCCTGCACCGCGTTGAGAAAGCCCGTCTCCCGGCCGGGCAAGCGCTCAGAGCCCGCCTCCGCATAGCGCTCCAGCGCATATCTGTGATGGTCCGCCGAATGAAAGAAAGCGGGGACCTGCGAGTCCAGGTCAAAGTCGCTCATTCGATGACGGCATTGATTGGTTGCCAGCTCCGATGTCTCCGTCGTCGTCCCGTGGAAGCGGACCTTTAGCCACTCCCTTCGATACGCCCGGTCACCCTCGTCGGTTTCGACGACCCATGCCGTGTTCCGGACGGACAGGTCCCGCATGGGCGCCGCTCGCCCAGTCGCTGTCGTGATGAGGAGTTCCAGGGGCGAGAACCACTGATACTGCAGCTCATCTATCGGCAACGCCTCGTCGAGCTCTAGCTCAAGCTGACACCCCGAGGTAAGTCGAAAGGCGTCATCGTCTACTAGCTGTCGCCAAGTCGCGTCGTCCGTGATGGCGAGTGTCCCGCCGTCGCAGCCGATTGAACGCCGCCGTAAGCCCAGATGCTCAAATCGCGGAATCCATGGAGTCTCGCCCTCGTACACCGCGTCCCAAGACTTCCAACCGGCCCAGGCCGCCAAGTCCCGCAGCGTGAACCTGGCTTGATCGAATCGGAGCTCGTGCTCCGCGAGGAGGAGGTCGCCCTCAAGCGCCAGCCACGGCGAAACCTCAATCCGAGACGTATTGCCCAGGCCAGGCAGGGAGGTATGTGCCACGTGCGCCTGCAGTAGCGTCACGGCATCACCCATGACGTCGCCGTGGAGCATGGGCACGGTGCCACCCGCGAGTCCCCTCAGTTCCCCTAGGTTCTTCTGCAACAGCGCTCGCGCCCCGCCGTTCTCTTCGACCCAATAGAGACCATCGACCCTCACTTCCGGCTCCGCTGGCAACCACCAGTGCGCCGGTCGAGCCTTAGAAATCGGAATCTCGTTCATACGCCTTCCCTGTAGACGGCATCGGTCCAACCGGGCGGACCGGCGGACTCGCTGACGTCTGCCCAGATTCTCACGAGGGCTCACGAGCATCCCGTCAAACGCGCCTAGACTCGTCGCGTCCCCGTCCTCGTCGCCTCGCAGGGCCTCCGAGGGCGGGGACGCCTGGAACCGCCACCGAGACGTTCTCGGTTGCAGCACAAGGGAATCCGCGCCTATTGTCACCACGCGGCCCTGAGACGCGGGGCCACAATCGAGAGGCCCTGCGAAGCCATGTACCAGACCGACGCATTCATCCCGACCAGTCCTATCGTGAGGTCGACCGGCAGGGAGGACGCCGAGGAGGCCGAGGCCGCCCTCCTCCTCGCCCGGCTCCGCGCCCGCTCACGAGCGGCCCTCGCCGCCGTCATACGGACCCAGGAGGCCGCCGTGGATCTCGGCCCGATCGGACTCGTCGTGTCCGACGACGGCATGACGCACGCGGCGCCCGACGGCTCCATGGACTCACTCTGCGGCGCCACGGGTACGCCCCTCAGCGCACCAGCCCACGTCGATTCCATCCAGTGTGCCGAGTGCCTGGAGCTCCTGGCGCGCACCGCGGAGCACGTCCCAGACCCGCCTCTCACCTGAGCTGGCCCGCGTGTAAACGGCCCCGTCTCCCATTCCGGGAGGCGGGGTCTTGCGCTACTCCTGCTCCCCGAGCAGAAGCTCCGCACGCTCCGCGCGCGCCTTGCTGCGGTCCACCCTGCCCTCACACCACTTCACTAGCGGAGCGTTGCTCTCGCGTGGTGCCGCCAAGACTTGCGACAAGAAGGCCGAAGTCGTCCTCGCGCAACCGGAGGCGTTGAAGGCTCGATACGCGACGAACCGCCACTCGGTCCCCGCGTCGATCAGCTCGTTGTAGATCGGCTCTCGCAGCTCCGCGGGTGGGTGGACCGCCCAGTCTCGATACTTGAAGATCTCCCGCACCGTCGCTCGGAGCGCCTTCCCTCCGGCGTTGCTGACGCGGAACGTGCGCCGAATCGACTCCGAGACGCGCTTATGCCGCGCGGTCCCGGCCGCAGCCCACTCCTTCTCCAGCGACTCGATCCCCGGCACGCAATCACGGATGCAGGAGAAGAAGTTGTCCAGAGCGAACGCTGCGGCGCAGATGCTCACCATGCCAGCCGTGCACTCTTCGACCAGGAGCGCGCCCTTACGGTCCTCGTCCATCCCAGGATCCGCGGCGAGCTCAGCCCTGAGCTTCTCGCGCGCATCGCGAGCGAGCACCGCGTGGTCTATTGCGACGTCGAGCCACATGGGCCAGACGTCGAGCAGCACTTCGAACGTCATGGGTGATGCGTCCGGAGTTCCATCGAGACCCACGGTGAGGCTGATCCCAGACAGACGGACGGTCATGCCCTCCGAGATGAAGACGCCCGGCACGATGGCCCCCTGTCACTCCGGCTCCGCTTCCGGTCGAGTATCGCCCGAGCCACGCCCCACCGTGACAAGCCACGCGGTGGCGACCGTGTACCGTACCTAGCACCGTCTGGCATGCCGCTGTTGAGGGCGATGAGCAGGTCGAGGCTCTCCTCCTGCCTCACCTCACCGACGATGATCCGGGACGGCCTCATCCGTAACGCCTCCTTGACCAGCCGGCGCAGCGGCACCTCGCCGGTGCCTTCGAGGCTCGGCTGGCGGCACTGCATCGACGCGACGTCACGCTGGGCGATCTTCAGCTCGAACACCTCCTCACACGTAATGACGCGCTCGCGCGGGGGCAGCGCGGCGGCGAGACAGTTCAGCAGCGTCGTCTTGCCTGCCTGCGTGCCGCCTGCGACAAGGATGTTGAGACCGCTCGCGGCTGCGGCATCGAGAAAGACCGCTGCCTGGCGGGTGAGGGTGCCGAGCCGGACCAGGTCGTCGAGACGGTCGGCCTTGACGACGAACTTGCGGATGTTGACCTGCCAGTGGGCGCGGCTGATGTCAGGGATGACGACGTGCAGCCGGGACCCGTCGGCAAGCGTCGCGTCGACGAACGGACTGCTGAGGTCGACGCGTCGCCCACTGCTCTTGAGCATTCGCTCGACGAGGTCACGCACGTCATCGGCGGTGAGAATGGTCGAGGTCAGCTCGGGGACGCCTCCACGTGCGACGAACACCTTGCTCGGCTCGTTGATCCAGATCTCCTCGACGGCAGGGTCGTCGAAGTACTGCTGAAGCGGGCCGTACCCGGCGACGACAGCGAGCACGGATTCGATTGCAGCCTTGGGGTCCCCGAGCGCAGGCATCCCGCCGTGGAGTGAGCGCTGGTCGTAGTCCGCGACGACCTCCTCGACCAGGTGCCGCACCGCCAGGGCGTCGGTGGCCGGATCGAAGCCAGACCGGCGGATGAGCTCACGCACCTCGCCTTCGACCTGGCTCACGGCCTGCTCAGTGGACATCCGCACCCCTGCTTCTGGTGACCCTCGGCCGAGGACGCTCAACCGACCGATCTGACCCGAAGGAACCTAGCGCAAACGCAGGCAATTGCGTGGGAATTGTCCACACCAGAGCGCAGCATGTGGAAACACAGTCACTACAAGGACAGCGCCTGTGGATGAGGCGAGCGAGCCGGTGACCGGCTGGGGTGGGATGGGCTCCCGGCCCCGCCACGTCAGCGGGGTTGCCCCAGCGATCCGAGGACGCACCCGCAGCCACCAGGAGGTAGCCGTGCAGCTCCGACTCACCGTGCTCGACCCGGCTGACCCGGCCAACGCGTCCTTGGAGATCGCCGTCGAGGCGCCAATCGACACGCCGTTCGGGCGTATCCGCCCCCAGCTGGAGTCCTTCACCCACGCGTCGACGTTCTGGGCCGACGGCCGCCCGTTGAAGGACACGGCTCTGCTGGGCCGTGAGCCCCTCGTGCGCGGCGTCACGATCAGAGCAGGTGGCGCACCCGACAGCTCAGCCCCGGCGGCCTCGACCGGCGTGGTGGAGCTCAGCGTCGTCGGTGGCCACGGAGCGGGCCGTACTTTCCAGCTGCGGCGGGGAGACCACGTGGTCGGGCGCGCTACGTCGGCGAGCGTCTGCCTCGATGACCCCGGCGTCTCGCGAGCGCACGCTGTCATCTCCGTCGGCCCGGACGCGGTCGCCATCCGAGACCTGGAGCCGACCAACCGTTCGAGCTTGGACGACGACCTCGTGCCCGAGGCGGGGGCCATCCTGAAGTCGTCATCGAGACTTCGTGTCGGGTCGACGACCCTTTCACTCGCCACGGAGCCCCGCGACGCGGGACACCATCGAGTCGCAGACGGACGGATCCAGGTGCACCGCCCGCCACGTTTCACGCAGCAGCCGGCTCCCGTGGAGATCCGCTTCCCTCGGGAGCCCCCGCGCCCGGACGCCTCTCGGGCGCCCATGCTCGCCGCACTCGCGCCCTTGGTGCTGTCGGCCGGCCTGGCTCTGGCGCTCTCGTCGCCGGCCATGCTGCTCTTCGCCCTTGTTTCTCCGGTCCTGCTCCTAGGCCAGTGGTGGAGCGACCGACGGGCCGGACGCTCGTCGTACCGACGGCTCATGCGGGATCACCGTCAGGAGCTGGAGACCGCGCGTGCCGCAGTGAGGTCCGCGGTGCTGGCCGAGGCTCGACAACGCCGTTCGGAGCAGCCAGACCTTGCAGCCGGGACGGCGGCGGTGCGGTGTCGAACCGCCGAGCTCTGGCAACGACGTCCGGGCGACGCGGACTTCCTGGTCTTGCGGATAGGCACAGCACGACAAAGGGCCCGGATCATGATCGACGGCGCGCCGGAAGAACCGGTTCCGGACGTCGATGACGTTCCGATCGCCGTCGATCTCCCGCGAGCGGGAGTCCTCGGCCTCGCGGGACAACGCGAAGCCGTCCTGTCCATGGTCGGCGCCATGATCGCGCAGCTCGCGGCATGGCACAGTCCACGGGATGTTCACCTCCGTGTCCTCGCTGCCTCCAGGTGCAACGCTCAGGACTGGACCTGGGCGGCCTACCTGCCGCACGCGGCTTCAAGCGACGGCGGAACAGCGGAGGTGCCGGCGCCCGGCGAGCGAACGTTCGCGGACGCGATCACCCACCTGGCTGCCCAGGTCGCGGCTCGGCAGGATGGCTCGGCGACGATGACGCACATCCCCGACCGGACGGTGCTCGTCCTCGACGGTGCGGGCGAACTGTCCGCAACCCCCGCGCTGGCCGAGCTGCTGGCCGGCGGCCCGGCAGCCGGGATACTCGTCCTCTGCATCGACCGGCAACGCGACGCCCTGCCGACCCAGGCCGCAGCCGTCGTCGAGCTCGCCGGCTCGGGCGCCACGGCCCTGTTGCGCACCCAGGAGCACGCCGTCGAGGGCATCATCCCGGACCTGCCGACGACCAGCTGGCTCCACGGGTTCGCCCGCCTTGCGGCGCCCCTCGTCGACCCCACACCGCGAGTCGGCACCGCAGCCATGCCCGACGTCGTCTCGTTCCGCGAGCTCCACGCAGAGTCGGGCCTGGATGTCACGACGTGCGACGGGATCATCGCCTCGTGGGCCTCGAGCCAGGGTCGGTCCAGCGCGTTGGTCGGCCGAACGGGCGACGGCCCCCATGAGATCGACCTCGTGCGCGACGGCCCGCACGCCTTGGTGGGCGGCACCACGGGTGCGGGCAAGTCCGAGCTGCTCCGTGCCCTTGTCGCCGGTCTGGCCGTTCGCTCCCGTCCCGACGACCTCACGTTCGTGCTCGTCGACTACAAGGGAGGGTCAGCCTTCGGTGAGTGCGCCGCGCTTCCGCATGTCCTCGGTGTCGTGACCGACCTCGACGAGGCGCTCACGAGACGTGCGCTCACGTCCCTCGACGCGGAGCTCCGTCGCCGCGAACGACTCCTCGCCCGCGCCGGCGCCAGTGACTACGCCGAGTATGCCGACGCGCCAGATGTATGCCGTTCCCGCCCGCGGCTCGCCCGCCTCGTCATTGTCGTTGACGAGTTCAAGATGCTGTCCGACGAGCTACCGGACTTCGTCTCGGGGCTGGTCCGGATCGCGACGGTGGGTCGGTCGCTCGGCCTTCATCTCGTCCTGGCGACGCAACGGCCCGCCGGTGCAGTGAGCGCCGACATGAGGGCGAACGTCGCGCTGCGCATCGCTCTGCGGATGCGGGACGGTGCGGACAGCAGTGATGTGATCGAGGCACCGGACGCGGCCTCGATCGGCGACCGGGCTCCGGGTCGGGCACTGGTCCGCGGCGGCGACGGCCGGCTCGTCGCCCTGCAGACCGCATACGTCAGTGGTCGGTTCGATGCGGGCGGGACCATAGGTGACGCGCCGGTCCGCGTGCGCGTCGTCGGCCAGTGCGGCCCCGCCCCTGACGGCGAGCCTCGCCCCGCCCCTGACGGCGAACGTCGCCCCGCGCGTGACGGCGAACATCGAAGCTACCCTCATCCGGCCGGGACCGAGCTGGGCGCCGTCGTGCGAGCGGCGCGAGAAGCCGCAGACAAGATTGGCGTCACGATCCCCGAGTCACCTTGGCTCCCAGCACTTCCCGACGTCATCGGCGCTGATCACCTCCCATCAGCCGATGGCTGGGCCGTTCCGCTCGGCCTGGCCGACGACCCGGCGCAGCAGCGGCAGGTCGTGCACGCCTGGGACCTGGACCACGGCAGCCTTGGTCTGGCTGGAGGCCCGCGAACGGGCCGATCCACAGCCCTGGTCTCCATAGCCCTGAGGCTCGCCGGACGGTATGCCGTCGACGACCTGCATATCCACGTCCTCCAGGGGTCACCCGGGCCATGCACCGCGCTGGCGCGCCTGCCACACGCGGGAGCCGTGGTAGACGGGTCAGACCCCGCCCTCGTGCGGCGCGTCGTCCAGCGGCTGGCATCGGACGAGGGCGACACGAACGCCCGGCGACGGACGCTGGTCCTCGTCGACGGCTGGGACGCGCTCGAGCACTCCGTCAGCACCATCGACCACGGGGTCGCGCTCGAGGAGCTGTACCACCTCGTCCGCGACGGTGGCCGCAGCGGCCTCCGATTCGCGATCACCGGCGGACGCTCCATGCTCTAGGGTCGGCTCCCAGGCATGCTGGACGACAGACTTCTGCTTCACCTGCCCGATCCGGTCGACCTCACACTGGCGGGCCTCGACGTCTCGGTCGGGAGGGCGAGGCGACCCCCGGGACGAGCGATAGACCTCCGCACCGGCCTGGACGTGCAGCTCGCGCTGCCCGGGTCCGTGCCATCGGCCGACTCGACGACCACGGCGATCGACGAGGTCGTCCGGCTGGCGTCCGACACGACCGGCGCCCGGCCATGGAAGGTCAAGCCCCTGCCGGACAGCGTCGCCCAGACCGACCTGAGGGTCTCGACCGAGCTGGTGACCGTCGGGCTCGGGGGCGACGACGCCCGCGCCGTCGGGTTCAGACCACACGCGGGCCAGCGGCGGATCCTGGTCGCCGGAGCCCCGAGGATGGGGACCAGCAACGCGCTCGCCGTCATCGGCACACAGCTCGTCGCCGCCGGTCGGGCCGTCGCTGTCGTCGCACGCCACCACGCCCGAATGCACACCTGGGCGTCGGAGAACGGGTGTCACGCCGTGCTGCCGGAAGACGCCGTGACGTTGGTCGAGCTGCGGAGCACGATCCCCGATCTGTGCCTCGTGGTCGACGAGGCCGACCGGCTCGACGGGACGCCGGTCGAACCGGTGCTCCTCGACCACGCGCGGAACCTCGCCGGGACCGCGGGGATTCTCGTCGCCGGTGCCGACCTGTCACGAGCCCTGGCCGCCTTTCGAGGGCTTGTGCCCGAGGTGGCCCGCGACGCGAACGGGCTCATCATAGGAGCGGTAGCCCCCACCGACGGGGACCTCTTCAGGATCCGCCTCGACGCGTCGGGACACCGCCGTCGAGGTCGTGGCTTCCTGGTGACCGACGGCGACGCGGTGCCGGTCCAGGTCGCGCTCGCGGGGCGGCCGCCGTGAGCACCAAGGTCAGCCCGCACCATCGGACGCTGGAGTGACCGTGCCAGCGGAAGCCTGGATTGAGCGGCCGGCCCGACCGACCGATGGCCCGGGCCGCCTGACGGACCATCCGGCGGCATGCCGTGCCCGTCTGTCACGCTGAGGGTCATGCGGGCCGATGCGCGAGAGGTCACCCTGCGGTTCCTCGCCGCCCCGACGGACGCGGGCTACTCGGGGACCGTCGGCGGGGGTCGGGTCCTCGAGTGGATCGACAAGGCCGGGTACGCCGCAGCCGCCGGCTGGAGCGGCACCTACTGCGTCACGGCATACGTGGGCAACGTGCGGTTCACCCGACCCGTGGAGGTCGGCGACCTCGTCGAGGCGACGGCACGGATCATCCACACCGGCACGTCGAGCATGCACATCCTCGTCACCGTCAGCGCCGGCAACCCCAAGGAGCGACAGCTCACTCCGACCACCGAGTGCCTCATGGTCTTCGTTGCCGTCGACGAGCAGGGGCGCCCCACCCGGGTCCCGCACTACGCCCCGCAGACCGATGCCGACCGCGCGTGGCAGGAGTCCGCCGTCACGCGGATCACCCTGCGCAACGACATCGCCCAGGCGATGGCCGCCCAGACCTACACCGACGACGGCACGGCTCCGCGGATCGTCCTGCGGTTCCTCGCCGCTCCGACCGACGTCAACTGGGGAGGCAAGGTCCACGGCGGCATCGTCATGCGCTGGATCGACGAGGCCGCCCACGTTCTCGCCACCCGCTGGACAGGCAGCGCCGCCAACGTCGCCGTGTACGCCGGAGGCGTCCGCTTCTACCGCCCGCTGCGCATCGGCGATCTCGTCGAGGTCGACGCGCGCCTGCTGTTCACCGGCACGTCGAGCATGCACATCAGCGTCCATGTCCGATCTGGCGACCCGGCCGCCCGCGCCATGGACCTGACGACGCACTGCCTCATCGTGTTCGTCCCCCTCGACGACGAGGGACACGCCGTCCCGGCCCGCACCTGGGAGCCCGTCAGCGACGAGGACCTCGCGCTGAGGGACCACGCCCTCGACCTCATCGAGCTGCGTCATCGTGTCGACGTCGAGCGCCACATCCCCTGAGCGACAGGCGAACTCAGTCCCAACATCGTCAGGCCACGGTAGCCACCGAAGCCAGCATGGACCAAACGGTTCACAGGCGATTGGACCGGGTCAAACCGCCGGGCCCGACGTACCGTCGACACCGTGAGCCACCAGCGGGACGGACGCCACGACTTCGACGACGAGATCGGCACGTGGCGTACCGCCCTGGCGGTGCTCCGGCCACCCCTCGGCGGGTCGGGCACGTGGGTCGAGTTCGCGGGGACGACCCACGTCAGCCCGGTCTGGGGAGGCGCAGCGAACCTCGTCCAGCTCGACGCCTCTGGCCCTGCGGGCGAGCTGCACGCGCTGAGCCTGCGGCTCTATGACGAGCAGACCTCCCAGTGGCACGTGCACTTCGCCTCACGAGGGGCAGGTGAGGTCGCGCCGCCCGCAGTCGGCTCGTTCGACGAGGGCGGGCGCGGCGAGTTCCGCTCGCGTGAGGTCGTCGCGGGCCGGGACGTGGACGTACGCTTCGTCATCGAGAGGCCAGCCGAGGACTCGTGGAGGTTCGAGCAGAGCTTCTCGACCGACGGCGGGGCCAGCTGGGAGACCAACTGGGTCGCAGTCGACACGAGGTCGTGACCGGCCGGTCGCTCCCCTCCCACCGCACTCGCAACGACGCACCATCCCGTCGTATGCCGACCGCGGCTCACCGCGCGCCGGCGGCAGGGCCCCCGACTACGCAACGAGCCCCACTCACAGGGCGGGCGTAATGACGCCACCCCCGGCCCGGGCCGCTGAGACGGAGTGACCACTCGACGCGGCAGCCGGTCCGAGACCCCAACCCGGTCAGCCACCTGCGGCGAGCCTCTCGATGGTACCGACGATCTCGGAAGTGCTTGGCAGAGAAGCGATCTCGGCCGCGACCGCGGCCGCCCCGGCCCGATAGTGTGCGTCCTCGAGAAGAGTCGAGACGGCAGACGCCAGGCCTCCCACGGCGGCAAG
Organism: Monashia sp. NPDC004114; assembly: GCF_053603855.1. Lineage (NCBI taxonomy): Bacteria > Bacillati > Actinomycetota > Actinomycetes > Micrococcales > Intrasporangiaceae > Intrasporangium > Monashia sp. NPDC004114. Next base: position 110,821 of record NZ_JBSGGK010000009.1, read on the forward strand.
GCCACCGTCGAGCTGTAGGCCGGCCCCGACGTCCTGCACGTGAGCGGCGTTGACCGCCTGGTCGGTGCCGAAGAGTGGGACCACCGCCTGGGGCACCCCCGCAGCGAGAGCCGCAAGGGTCGTGCCGAAACCGCCGTGCCCGACCATCGCCGATGCGAGCGGCATGACGTCCTCCTGCGGCCACCACTGCTGCACCAGCGCGTTGTCCGGCCAGGGACGAAGCGACTCGGGGTCGACCGGGCGCCCGGTCGTCAGCAGCACCCGCACCGGAAGGTCGGCGAGCGCGTCGAGCGCCGGTCTAAAGACCCCGTTGAACTCGCGGAGCCCACCGGTCACGGAGCCGAACGTCACGTAGACCAGGGGCGCGTCGGGGTCGCCCCAGGAGCCCGGGAGCGAGCCCTCCCGGTCAGAGCCGTCGACGTCGCGATAGCGCCAGGTGGCCCGGGGTTCGGAGACAGCAGGCGCGACGGCCCCCGACCCGTCCGGGGAACCACGTCCTCCCGCCGTGTCGACGCTGGCCGGCACGGACGTGAGCACCGGTGCACCGGCCATCGCCGATGCCAGGCGGCCACGCTCGAGTCCCGTCAGGATGTCGAGCTCCGCGAGCGGCTCCGAGAGATACCCCCGGGCCCACTCGATCATGCTTCCCATCCCGATCGCCACCTCCACGTGCGAGATCCCCTCCCGCTCGGCCACTGCGAGAGAAGCGAACTCGCACGGCTCGCGCACGATCACATCGGGACGCCACGCGGACACGATCTCGCCGACACCGGGCAGGGCGGCCTGGGCATCGAGCCGCCCGAAGATCTCGCGCACGACCGTCGCGTTCGCGTCCTCCATCGTCATCGACCCGAGGCTGCCGAACACCGGCCCGATGACCTCCGGCGGCACGTCGGCGAAGGGCGTATGCACCAGACCCGCCGACTCGACCTGGTCGGCGAAGGACACCGGCGCGGCGACCCGCACCTTGTGACCGGCCGCAGCGCATGCGCGCGCGATGGGGGCGAGCGGACCGAAGTGACCGGCCCCGGCAGTCGTCGAGAAGAGCATGCGCACGTTGGCCTCCAACGGCCGGTGGACCTTGCGACGGTGTAAATTCCGCGACGCCCGACGCCAACGACTGCTTGCACGCGAAGAGCAGCGGCACGTCGTCGGCGACCTGACATCTGTGAGCAGTATCGCCGCTGTCGGGACAGGACACACGGAGTTCACCGGATGGCCAGCGGTGCACAAACCAGCGCGGCCGCACGCACGACCGCGCGCGAAGACGGCGTGGCCGACCAAGGACCGAGCGCGCTGCCGCACGTCCCCTGCACACGTATGCCGCCCAGCTCAGCGGGCCGGGCGGCATACGGTGCGATCGGGCGGGAGCCGCAGGGCTCCGCGGCCCGTCAGGAGGTCAGCAGGAACGGCTTCCAGCCGGTGCCTTCGTAGAGGTAGCCGCCGGACAGGAACTTGCCGTCACCGGTGACCACATAGCCGCGCAGCTCGCCGGCCGACGTGCGGGCCCAGACCTGGGTCGTGCCGTAGGTGACCTCCGTGGCCGTGATGGCGGTGAACCCGCTCCAGCCCGAGCCGACCTGGCGGCGGGCGAGGAACCCACCCTTGCCGTTGCCGGGGTAGAGCCACAGGCGGCCCGCCGTGTCGCGAGCCATGAGGTCGGCCTTGGCGTCGTAGTCGACGTCACCGGTGCCGATGATGGAGTTCATGATCCCCCATCCCGAGCCGATCTGGACGCGCGCCGACAGGGTGCCGCGGCCGGTGCCGGGGTACAGCCAGAGGACGCCCTTGCTGTCACGGGAGATGAGGTCGGCCTTGTCGTCCCCGTTGAAGTCGCCGGTGGCCACGAGGTAGAAGCTGTTCCACCCGGTGCCCAGCTGGGTGCGCGCATAGAAGCCACCGGTCGGCTTGCCGCGGTAGAGCCACAGCGTCCCAGCGGCGTCGCGCCCGACGAGGTCGGCCTGGTCGTCGCCGTTGAGGTCGCCGACGGCGACGACGGCGGTGAAGCCCTTCCAGCCCGAGCCGATCTGCGTGCGTCCGTTCAGGTCATACCCGAGGGAGTTGCGGTAGGCCCAGAGGACGCCGTTGGCGTCGCGTGCGACGAGGTCGTGGTTCGCGTCGGCCACGAAGTCTGACGTGCCCTTGCTCTGGGGCTGCCGGACGTCCCAGCCGAGGATGTTGGTGTCCTCGACCTCCCAGCCGATGCTGGTGATCGCGTCGTCGGCCGCGCCCGTCGCAGCGACCGTGTAGACGGCCATGCTGTAGGCGTTCGGGTCGACCGGGTCGGGCGTGTCCTTCTCGACGTAGAGCGTGCCGTCCGGTGCCACCCGCGGCCAGATGTACGAGTCGGTCGTCGATGAGCGCAGCGTTGCCACCGCGCCGCTCGTGGCCCGGCGCTTCAGCTCGCTGCTGGTGTCGCTGGCCGTCGTGAACCAGATCGTCCCGTCGATGCCGACCTCCGGCGTGAACCCACCGGTCGTCCCCGCGATCGGCGTGACGGCCGTGCCGGTCGAGGACACCGTGGCAAGGCCCGCGCCGTCACGGAAGTCGGTGACGACGAGCGAGACGCCGTCGGGGCGCCACGACGGCTCGCCGACCGGGCTCGCCGTGTTGAGAGCGCGCTTGGTGTGCGAGCCGAACACGTCCACGAAGCCGAGACCCTTGGCATAGCCCGTGGCCGCTTCATAGCGGGTGTACGCCATCGTCTGGCCGTCGGGCGAGAAGGCCGGGTCGCCGGGGAACTCCGTGGTGCCGAGGTCGACCGAGAACACGAGGGCGGCGTTGGCGGCGCGATGCACCTCGAGGACCGCACGTCCCGTCGTCGAGTCGATGATCTTCGTCGCCGCGTAGAGGCGGCCGTCGGTCGAGAAGGCCGGCGATGCCCAGCGAGCGGAGTGGACGCGGTTGCCCTGGTCGAGCACGCCCTGCTGGAAGATGCCCGTCGTGCCGGCGACCACCGCATCGGCATAGCCGAAGCCGTCCTCCGTCCACGTGCCGTAGTAGCCGTCGGTGATGCAGTCCAGAGCGACGGTCGTGCCGTTCTTGGCGATGAGGCGGTACTGGTAGCCCACGCGCTGGTTGACGGTGTTGTCGTTGACGACCCCGGCGGCAGCGTTGACGGTCGCGATCGTGCGCCACGAACCTCCGTCACGCAGGCGCTGCAGCGTCAGGCTCGTCGACCCCGGCTGGGCGATGTGGACGACCGACCGGTCGGCGAGCGTGTTCACCCACACCTGGTCGATCGTGCAGGAGCTGGCCGCGACGGCCGTGGACGATTCCGGAGCCGCATCGGCGAGCGGCCCCGCGAGGCTACGGGTCGCCGTGCCCCCGCCGGAGGCCGACATCGTCGGCTTGCTGCGGGCCTTGAGCGACGGGCTGGCCTTCGTGGCCTTCGGAGCGGCCTTGGCCTCGTCGGCCTTCCCGGTCACGATGTGCCCGGTGCGGCCCCTGAGGCTGTCGGCGTCGATCCGCTTGGCCGGCGGTGCTGCGCCGGCCGACGCCGCCAGCGCGATCGGTGCGAGCAGGGCCGCAGCGAGCCCCAGCGCGAGAGTCCGCGCCCCCTGTCTGTGTTGAGCCACGTGGCTCCCTTTCTCCTGGTGTGTGGGCCCCCTCCTCCCGGGGGCCGCCTGGAGCATAAGGCACAGGGAGGACATTCGCGGCCAACTCCACTTGAAGGACGAACCAACAGGTATGCCGCCCGGCTGAGCCGGGCGGCATACCTGTGCTTTCAGGCCGGAGCGGTGCGCTCCGTGCCTGTCAGGAGGTGATCAGGAACGGGCTCCAGCCGCTGCCCTCGAGCAGGTAGCCGGGCATGAAGACACCGTCACCCCACACCATGTAGTTGCGCAGCGCTCCGGCCGACGTGCGGGCGTACACGACGGGGTTGCCGTCCGTGGCCTCGACGGCGGTGATGGCGGTGAAGCCACCCCAGCCGGTGCCGATCTGGCGACGCGCGAGGAAGCCGCCCTTGCCGTTGCCCGGGTAGAGCAACAGCGTGCCGGCGCTGTCGCGGACGACGAGGTCCGCCTTGCCGTCGAGGTCGAAGTCACCGGTCCCGGTGATGGACTTCATGCCGCCCCAGCCAGATCCGATCTGGACGCGAGCGGCCAGCGTGCCGCGGCCGGTGCCGGGGTACAGCCAGAGGACACCCTTGGCGTCGCGGCCGATGATGTCGGCCTTGTCGTCGCCGTTGAAGTCACCGGTGGCCACGAGGTAGTAGGCGCCCCAGCCGGAGCCGAGCTGGGTGCGGGCGTAGAAGCCGCCGGTCGGCTTGCCGCGGTAGAGCCAGAGGGCTCCGGCCGCGTCGCGCCCGACGAGGTCGGCCTGGTCGTCACCGTTGAGGTCGCCGGCGGCCAGGATCGTGTTGAAGCCCTTCCAGCCCGAGCCGATCTGGGTGCGCGTCGTCAGGTCGCCGCCACCGACGTTGCGGTATGCGTAGAGCACCCCGTTGGCGTCGCGGGTCACGACATCGTGGTTCGCGTCGGCCACGAAGTCGGACGTGCCCTTGCTCTGCGGCTGACGGATGTCCCAGCCGGCGACCGTCGTGTCGAGGGTCTCCCAGCCGATGTTGGTCGCCACGTCATCGGCCGCGCCCGTGGAGGCGACGGTGAAGACCGACATGATCGTCGAGGCTGGGTCGGCCGGGTCGGGGCTGTCCTTCTCGACGTAGAGGGTGCCGTCCGGCGCCACGCGCGGCGAGATGTACGAGTCGGTCGTGTTGCCGGTCGAGCGGAGAGTGGCGACCGCACCGTTGGTGGCCCGGCGCTTCAGCTCGCTCGTGGTGGCGCTGGCCGTGGTGAACCAGATCGTCCCGTCGATGCCGACCTCGGGCGTGAACCCACCGGTCGTGCCCGCGATCGCGGTGACCGTCGTTCCGGTCGAGGACACGGTGGCGAGGCCTGCGCCGTCACGGAAGTCGGTGACGACGAGCGAGACGCCGTCGGGGCGCCAGGCGGGCTCGCCGACCGGGGTCGCCGTGTTGAGAGCGCGCTTGGTGTGCGAGCCGAACACGTCGACGAACCCGAGGCTCTTGGCGTCGCCGGTCGCCGCGTCGTAGCGGGTGTAGGCGAGGGTCTGGCCGTCGGGCGAGAAGGCCGGGTCTCCGGGGAACTCGGTCGTGCCGAGGTCGACGGTGAACACCAGCGCACCGTTGAGGGCGCGGCGCACCTCGAGGACCGCACGGTGGGTCGTGGGGTCGGTCACCTTCGTCGCGGCGACGAGCCGTCCGTCGGTGGAGAACGCGGGCGAGACGTACTGGCCGGTGACAGTGCGGTCACCCTGGTCCCAGCGGCCCTGCTGGAACAGGCCGACCGAGCCGGCGACGACGGCGTCCGTCTCCCCCCAGCCGTCCTGCGTCCACGTGCCGAACCAGCCGTCGACGATGCAGTCCAGCGAGACCGTCGTGCCGGTCTTGGCGATGAGGCGGTACTGGTAGAAGGCGCGCTGGTTGATCGTCGTGTCGTTGACGACGATGGACGCGGCATTCGCCGTCCCCACGCTGCGCCACGACCCGCCGTCACGCTTGCGCTGGATCGTGAGGTTGGTCGCACCGGTGTACGTTGCGCGGACGACAGAGCGCTCGGCGAGGGTGTTGACCTGCACCTGTCCCGCGGCGCAGGTGGTCGCCGCGGTCGACGTGCCAGACGTGCCAGACGTCTCACTGAGCGGCGCCGACTGGGCGGCGCTCAGGCGGCTGTCCGCGCCGTCCTTGGTGCGGGTCTGCGCCTTGGCCGAGACCGCGCCCGTGTCGGCCGGTGCCGCCTTGGCAGCGCGGGCGCTGCCGGTGACGACGTGCCCGGTGCGACCCCTCAGTGCGTCGCGGTCGATCCCCTTGGCGGCCGGGGCCGCCCCGGCCGCTGACGCGAGGGCGATGGGTGCGAGCAGCGCCGAAGCGAGCCCGAGCGCGAGGGCCTGTGCCCCCGGTTTGTGACGAGCCACGTGGCTCCCTTTCTCGAAGTCTGATGGACGACCCCTCCCCTGGGCCGCCTGGAGCCTAGAGCACGGGCGAGAGACCCGACGCGCGAGGTGCCCGCAATGGCATGAAACCTGACGTATGCCGTCCGAACGCCGCGCGTGCGCCGGTTCCATCCCGTGCCGACCGCTCATGGGCCGGCGCTGCTGATTCAGGCAGTGACGAGCCAGCCGTTCCAGCCGGTGTAGATGTCTGTGCGCGTGGCGGACCAGATGGCGCCGTCTCCGTGGGTGGTGTAGCTCTGCAGCCGGCCCGTCGATGTTCTGACGAAGACCGTCGCGTACTGGTTCGTCGGCTCGGTGACAGCGAGCGCCGTGAACGACCCCCACCCGGTGCCCAGGGACCGTCGGGTCTGGAAGCCACCGACGCCGCTGCCCGGGTAGAGCCACAGGTTGCCGGCCTTGTCACGGGCCATCAGGTCGGGTCGGTTGTCGAGGTCGATGTCCCCGGAGCCCACCAGTGAGGTCATGCCGCCCCACCCGCTGCCGATCTGCCGACGCGGCGCCAGGGTGCCGCGGCCGGTCCCAGGGTAGAGCCAGAGGTTCCCGGACGCGTCACGGCCCAGCAGGTCGGCAACGTCGTCACCGTTCCAGTCACCGGGAGCGACGAGGAGATAGCCGCCCCAGCCGGTGCCGAGCTTGACCCGAGCGGCGAACTTATGCCCCGGCAGCCCGCGGTACAGCCAGAGTACGCCGGAGGCGTCGCGTGCGACGAGGTCCGCCCGGTCGTCGCTGGTCAGGTCCAGGGGCAGGATCGCGGTGAACCCGCCCCAGCCGGTGCCGATCTGCGTGACTCTTGGCGTGAGGAAACCTTCGTGGTCATAGGCGCGCAGCACACCGCTGGTGTCACGCGCCACGAGCTCGTCGTGCGCGTCACCGGCGAAGTCGGACGTGCCTTTGCTCTGAGGCTGACGGACGTCGTAGCCGGAGTAGCCGGGCGTCTCGCCGATCCACGTGGACAGCTCGGAGTTGGGTGAGGCAGCTTCGATCTCCATCACCTGGACGTGCCAGGACGTCGGGCTGACGGGGTCATCAGGAACGTCGCGCTCGTAGAACAGCGTCCCGTCAGGAGCGAGTCGCGGCAGGGCGAACACGTCGGTCGCGGACGACCGAATGGTCGAGACTGCGCCGCTCGTGGTGCGCTTGTTGAGCGTGCTCGACGTGTCAGTGGTGATGGCAAAGAAGACCGAGCCGTCAGACGCCACCTCGGGCGAGTAGCCTCCCGCCGTGCCGCTCAGTGGACTCACGGTGGCGCACGTGCGGCACACCACCGCGAGTCCCATCGCAGCATCCCAGGAGGACACGACCAGCGTGCTGTTATCGCCTCGCCACGACGGCTCTGCGACCGGGACGTCATACGTCGCCGCAGACTTCACGTGCGAGCCGTGGACGTCGACGAAGCCGAGTCCGAGCGGCGCACCGTCGACGGTTCTATAGCGCGTGTACGCGAGCGTCTGGCCGTCAGGCGAGAACGCGGGATCTGCGGGGGACTCCACGTCTCCGAGGTCGATGGTGAAAGCCACTGAGTCGGTGGCCGCGCGCCGCACCTCGAGGACTCCCTTGCCAGTCACTTCGTCGACGTGCGTCGCGGCGTACAGTCGGCCGTCGGCTGAGAACGCCGGGGCCACGAACGTGCCGCTCACCGTGGACTCACCGAGGCCCCAGGGATTGGCGCGGTATAGGCCGGTGCCCGCGACGACGTTGTCGATGAGGGAGTGTCCGTCAGTGCTCATCCCCAGCAGGCCGCTGTCGCATGTGCCGAGAGACACACCCTTCGGGTCTTTGGCGGTCAGCCGGTACCAGTAGGCGGCGCGCTGGTTGATGCCCTTGTCGACGAAGCGTCCGGAGCCACCACTCAGCGTGCCGAGCGTTCGAAGCGCGCCCTGGTTGCGCTGCCGCTGGATGACTACCGACGCCGCGCCCGCCCAGCTGACGTGCAGCACGCTCCGCTCTGCGAGCTGATCCACCTCGAGGACGGTCCAATCGCAGGTCGCCTGCGCCGCCACCGAGCTGCCCGCTGACAGTGCGTCCGTCGAAGCCCGGCCGGACGGCATACCCAGGCCTTTGCGCGTGCCAGGAGCGGAGGTGAGGAAGGTCGGCGCCTGGACCGACGAACCGCCGGCCGCGGCGAGAATGTCGCCCGTGCGGCCGCGAACCGACTGGCGGTAGGCGTCTCGGCCAGCAGCCGCGACCGGAGCGGCGAGTGCGATGGTGGCCAGCAAGGCCGAGCCGAGCCCCAGCGCCAGCGCCCGTGCCCCCTGTGTGTGACGAGCCACGAGGCTCCCTTTCGTCGTGATGTGAGTTGCGGCCTCCCCCGGCGGGCCGAGTGGAGCCTAAGCCATGTCGTCAAGTCGGCCGCCTGGTTCGTGTCCGACGCACGTCCGTACCGACACAGCAAGTAGGGCGCGACCGTGGACGTCGAGCGTGGGCCGGGTCGCAGGCGCGCACTTGCTATGTCGGTTGGGACATGGGTATGCCGGTGGGTCAGCGGGTCAGCCGGGTCAGCGGGTATGCCGGCGGGTCAGTGGGTCAGTGGATCCGCGTGGGCAGATGCGTCCGCGGCGCCATCCGCGGGCCACGGCGCGGCCGATGGTGACCTGCCAGCTCGAGCAGGTGCTGGACGCGGTATCGATGGCCGGCATACGGCTCGAGGAGCTCCGCCAGCCCGGCGTCGTCGACGGGCGAGCCCGTGAGCGCCCAGCCGATGTCCTTGGCGACGTGGTAGTCGCCGAAGCTGACTGCATCCGCGTCGCCGAGAGCGCGCTGCCCGACCTCGGCCACGGTCCAGACGCCGATGCCCGGAAGGGCGCGCAGTCTCCGGTTCGCCTCGACGACGGAGAGCTTGGCACCCTCCTCCAGCCGGCCGGCATACCCGGCTGCCCGGACGATGGTGCGCGAGCGCGCGCCGTCGACCGAGGCCTGGAGCCACGCCCACGACGGGATCGCAGCCCACTCCGCGGCGGTGGGCGGTGCGTAGAGCCAGGCGAAGGGCCCCGGGGCCGGGGTGCCGAAACGGCGCACCAGCATGCGATACCCCGCAGTGGCCTCCTGACCGGTCACCTTCTGCTCGATGACCGCCGGGACGAGCGCGTCGAACACGAGACCGGAGCGGGCCATCCGCCAGTGCGGGAAGCGCCGCCATGCCTCGGCTACCGGCGCATGGTGCGGTGCGAAGCCCTCGATGTCGTCGTCGTCGCCGAGCAGCGCGGGCACCGAGTCCAGCAGCCACTGCGCCCCGGGACCCCAGGCCAGCGCCTCGACCTCGGACCCCGCCGGACGGCATACCAGGTGCAGCGTGCCGACGCCCTCGGGCGTCTGGACCGCGCGGGTGACCGAACCGTCGGGGCCCCACCGGCACGCTGGGTCACGGGACCCGTGGCCGAAGACGCCGAGCTGCGCACGCAGCGCGATCGGCCGCCCGCTGTGCCACACCCGGGCCTGCGGTGTGTCGAGGGGTGTCTCGTCTACGGTCACCACAACATCCTCGCTTACACTCGGCACGGTCGTTGAAGGTGACACCACCCGTGTCGCGGCGACTCACCGCCTCCGCAGCCCGCGGCAGCACCCGACCATCCGCACGCCCAGACAGGAACGAGGACCGATGGCCCGCGAGACGAGCCGAGACCGCCGCGAGCGCGTCGCCGCCATGCAGGCGGCCCAGAAGAAGGCCGAGCGCCGCCGGCTTCTCGTCGTCATCGGGGCCTGCGTGGCCATCGTCGCCATCATCGGCGCGGCCATCGCCTGGGCCGTCATCGGCGAGCAGAACAAGAAGAACGAGGCGCTCGCGGCGATCAACGGCGACGTCGCGGCCGCCTCCTGTGACCCCATCACCAACGACCCGGCCAGCGGCTCCAGCGAGCACGTCGGCCCCGGCACGAACCAGCCGAACGTCACCAAGATCGACTACTCCACGGTGCCGCCCTCGAGCGGCAAGCACTTCGCCGTCCCGGCAGTGAACTCGCGCAAGATCTACACCACCGCCGACGCCCCGGCCGTCGAGACGCTGGTGCACAACCTCGAGCACGGCTACACGATCCTGTGGTACGACCGCTCCGTCGAGAAGGAGCAGGCCAGCGCGTTCCAGGCCCTCTCGACGCAGATCAACGCGATGAAGGAGTCCGGCAACAAGTTCATCATCAGCCCCTGGAACCCTGCCTACGGCGCGTTCCCGGCCGGCAAGAAGTACGCCCTGTCGCACTGGGCCGCCACAGTCGACCAGAGCACCGGACAGGTCTCCAACCAGATGGGTCATCGCGAGCTGTGCGGCGGCCTGAACACCACCGTGGTCGAGAACTTCGTCAAGAAGTTCCCGTGGAGCTCGGCGCCCGAGCCGAACGCCGCCTGATGTCCGTCTCGGGCGAGTACCGTCCCAGCCCCCGCGGCTGGACGCGCAACCAGGTCGAGGAGATCGAGCGCACCGGCACGACTGCCTCGGTCGACATCCAGGGCCTGCCCGTCGTGCTCCTGACCATGGTCGGCGCGAAGTCGGGCGCGGTCCGCAAGGTTCCGCTGATGCGAGTCGAGCACGACGGCGTGTATGCCGCGGTCGCCAGCATGGGCGGCGCGCCGGAGCACCCGCAGTGGTACTACAACCTGCGCCGGAACCCACTCCTTGACCTGCAGGACGGCACCGAGGTCAGCCCGAGGCAGGCGCGCGAGCTGCAGGGCGCCGAGCGCGACGAGTGGTGGGCCCGCTGCGTCGAGGCGTTCCCGAACTATGCCGCATACCAGCGCAAGACCGACCGGCTGATCCCCGTCTTCATCCTCGAGCCGGCCTGACCGTCAGTCCCGCCGGACGGGTCGGTCCGCCGGCAGTCCGGCACGCGTCGCGCCTGGACCGACCAGCGAAGCGAGCGCCAGCGAGCGAGCCGAGGGTTCGGCGCGCGTCACGCCTGGACCGACGAGCGAAGCGAGCGCCAGCGAGCGAGCCGAGGAGGGAAGGCGTGACGTCAAGGCGCGCCGAACGCGGGCGAGCGGAGCGAGCCCAGACAATTCAGACCGCGACGTCCTCGTCGGCCGGCACCGCTCGGGCCCGCCGCGCGCTGACCAGGTGGTGCGACCGCGCGTAGAGCCAGCCGCCGAGCGCGGCGACGACGTCGACGATCGTGACGATGAACCGTGAGGTGATCGCGACGGCCGCGGCCGCGGAGGTGGGCATCGCGGTCGACAGGATGACCGTGAGCAGGCCCTCGCGGGCACCGATGCCGGCCGGCAGCACGACCGTCAGCATGCCCAGCGAGACCGACAGCGCGTAGCCGGTCATCGAGGCCGTCGTCAGGTCGGGGTGCGGGGCGGCGCCGCTGGTCACCGCCCGGGCCAGCAGCAGCGTGTGGACGCCGAAGCAGAGCCACACGCTGATGAAGATCCCCACCGCGCGCAGGACGGCCCCCGTCGACAGCTCCTGCTCGAGAGCCGGGCGCCGCATCGCACGAAGCAGCCTGGCGATGAGCGCGTTGAGCAGCCTGGGCACGCACAGCACGACGAGCAGGGGGATGCCGAGCAGCAGCCACCAGTCGAACCCGGTCGAGGCGCTTCGGTGGAGCAGGAAGGACGCTGCCGGCAGCCCGACGAGCAGGCCCGTGAGCAGGGCGAACCCGAGCGCGAGCAGGCCCGCGACCGCCGTGCGGCGCCGCGGCACCTTGAGGTGGCTCGCGATGTCGGCCTGGACGAGCACCGACCACAGCGAGCCGGGAAGGTACTTGCCGAGCTGGCCGACGAAGTAGACGCCCGACGCCGGGGCGAGGTGAAGGTCGGAGCCGAGATCCTTGAGGATGACCTTCCAGCCGATCATGGTCAGCCAGGTGCCGACCGCGGCCGCGAGCGTGGACCACAGGAACGTCGGCCACGAGATCTGGGAGAGGTACACGGAGACGTCGGCCCAGTTCTTCGCGATCGCGTAGACGACGGCGGCGAGCATCACGGAGGCGATGGCGACGCGGGCGACCTTGAGGAGATTTCTGCGGTTCATATCGGACCCATCATCCCAGGCCTGCCTGAATGCTCACCGACGACGCAGCGCCAGCCGCACCAGGCCGTATGCCGCATCGTCGGCGCGCGCTCGGGCGCTGGCCTCGCGCATCCGCGCGTTGACGTCGCCGTCGAGGTCGCCGACGAGTGCGAAACCGTGGTCGTGGGCCCGGGCGATCACCGCGCGCACGTCCGCCGGGCCGAGAACGCCCTCCGCCGATGGTGGTCCGATCGGGACGGTGATGACGAGCAGGCCGCCCGACCGCAGCGCCCACGAGGCCTGCTCGACGACGAGGTCGACGTCCTCGTCGTCGCAGCCGCGCGGATGGATGCGCACGATGACGTCCAGCGACCCCGTGTCGACGTCGAGCGCGGCGACGCTGGGATGCCGGCCGGTGAACTCGATCTCGACCGGCGCGAAACCGACGGCCCGCGCCCACCGAGAGAGCAGGGAACGGGTGCCGGTCTCGTCGACGATGACGGCGCTGCGCCGCCCGTCGTCGCGCACGCGCAGGATCGCGGCGAGCGCGCCGAGAGCCGCCCACGACGAGACGCCGTCGAGGGACCGAGGGAGCCCGAGCACGCGGGCCAGGCGGCGGGCATCGTCGGCCTCGTCCGGGTCCCCCAGCACGTCGGTGGGCAGGACCCAGTCGGGCAGGTCCGCCGGACGCAGGGGCACGAGCGGCCGGCGCGCGGCGAGCCGGCGCCCGACCTGTCGCTGCGCCCGCCGACCTGCATCGGCCACGGCGGCACTGACGCGCGGGACGGCATACCGCAGCCGCTCCGTCACGGAACCGGCCTCGCCAGCGTCGGTTGCGCTTTCGCCCTCGGCACGAGCCTCACCCGGCTCGACCTCATGCCTGGACCCGGCGGGGGCTGCCGGAGCGAGGGCGTCGAAGGCTTCGGCCGGCTCCAGAGCCCCGGTGAGCTCGAGTGTCTCGTCGACTGCCTCGCTGGGCTCCTTGGGCTCCTTGGGCTCGCCGAGCTCGGTGAGGGGTTCGGCACCGTAGGCGCTCTCGTCGGCCGAGAGCGCTTCGAGCGTGCCGAGGTAGTTGGCCCAGGGAGCGGACAGGTCCGGGGTCTTGACCCCGTCGGCCAGCCGGCGACGTACATCCGGGTCCCCGAGGCGGCGCAGCGCACCCGCGAGGGCCCGCTCGTCCTCCGGCGGCACGAGCAGCCCGTTGACACCGTCGACGACCTGCTGGGAGAAGGGCGAGATGTCCGAGGCCAGGACCGGCAGCCCGTGGGCGTGGCCGAGGATGACGTTCTGGGACGCCGTGGACGAGCGGTAGGGCAGGGCGAGGACGTCGTGGTCGGCGAGCAGTGCCGCCAGGGCATCGGCCGGCACGTAGCCGTCCCGGATCTCGACCCGGCCCGCGAGCAGCGGGTCCGAGGCCAGGCTGCGGATGACGCTCCGGTTCGAGCCCCAGATCTCGCCCGCGATCGTCAGGGTCACGTCGGGAACCGACCGCATGGCCCGCAGCAGGACGTCGATCCCCTTGTACTCACGGATCAGGCCGAGAGCCAGCAGGCGCGTCGGACCGGGCCGAGGGTCGCGAGAGATGGGGTGGCCGCCCGGAAGGTGCGGGGGCAGGTCCGCCACCGAGACCCGGCGGGCACCCAGGTCGTGCGCGAGCCGGGCCTGGTCGGTGGAGTGCACCAGGGTCGAGTCGACCCGGGCGAACAGCAGCGACATGAGCTGGGCGTCGCCTGGGTGCGACTCGTGCGGGAGGACGTTGTGGCACAGCACGATCGACCGAGGGCGCGGCCCTGGGCCGCCCGGGACCGCCCCGGCCGCGCGCAGCAGGACCAGGTGAGCCGGGACGACGGGGGGCATGACGTGGACGACGACGATGGCGTCCATGTCGCGAAGGCGCCGCCCGACCCGCACCCACGTGTCGGGACGAGCCCAGCTCAGTGCGCGGATCGTGCGGGGGTAGGGCGGCACCTCGGGCACACCGGCGGGGACGGTGGCGTCAGCGTGGTGCAGCTTGGACGGGTAGAGGTGGGACCACGAGACGAGCATGACGTCGTGCCCGGCGTCCTCGAGATGGTGCGCCAGCATCGTCGTGTGGGCCGCGACGCCCCCCTTGTGCGGGTGCGTCGGACCGATGACGGCGATTCGAAGCGCGGCCGACCCCGGCGTCGTCTCGACGCCCGGCCCCATGGGCTGGGCGTCGGGGGTGTCGAACCGCGAGGTCTGCGATGCCGCGTCCGTCATGGTGCTCCGGACTCTAGTTGCCGCCGGCGGCCCGGTCGCGACGCGGGGCGGAGGGCCGCGCGTGTCGGCGAGGGCACCGGCCCGCTCTACGCTTGGCGCATGAAGAACGAGGACGTGTGGCTCGTCGTGCCGCTGTACAACGAGGCCTCCGTCATCGCCGACGTCGTGCGCGAGGCACGCGAGACCTTCCCCAACGTCGTCTGCGTCGACGACGGGTCCAGGGACGACTCGGCGGGACGGGCCGCGGAGTCCGGTGCGGTCGTCGTCCGGCACCCCGTGAACCTCGGCCAGGGCGCCGCCCTGCAGACCGGCTTCGCCTACGCCCTCTCCGACCCTGGCATGCGCTATGTCGTCACCTATGACGCCGACGGCCAGCACCAGGTGCACGACGTCGTCGTCATGGTCGACCGGATCCGGCAGGGCGACGTGCAGGTCGTCTTCGGCTCCCGCTTCCTCGACGAGCGCACGGAGGCATCGGCCCTGAAGAAGCTCGTCCTTCGCGCCGCGGTGGCGTACACGAACGTCACGACCGGCACCCGCCTCACCGACGCCCACAACGGCCTGCGGGTGCTCTCGCGTGAGGTCGTCGACCGGCTCGAGATCACCCAGAACCGGATGGCCCACGCGTCCGAGATCGTCGCGCAGATCGGCGCGATGCGCTTCGACGGCGAACGCATCACCTATGCGGAGGAGCCTGTGCACATCCTCTACACCGACTACTCCAAGGCCAAGGGCCAGTCGCTGTGGAACGCCGTCAACATCCTCGCGGAGCTGATCTGGCGATGAAGCAGCTCGCAATCCAGGTCCTGCTCATCGTCGGGATCCTCGCCATCGCGTGGCGGCTGCTCGGCAGCTACGGCCAGCGGGCCCAAGCGCTGCGACGCATCGGCTTGCTGCTGTTCGCCGCGTTCGCCGTGTGGTCGATCCTCGACCCGAACATCCTCAACCGGCTGGGCAGCCTGGTCGGCATCGGCCGTGGCGCCGACCTCGTGCTCTACGGTCTCGTGCTCGCCTTCCTCGGGTTCGTCGTGACCACCTTCCGGCGCTTCCGCGACATGGAGGTGCGCTACACGCGGCTCGCGCGGCGGATCGCGCTCGACGAGACGCCGCCGCCCGCACCCCGGAGCGCGGCTGGGACGGAGGACGGAGAGGATGCTGCAGCGGCCACGGCCACGAACGTGACGCCCGAGGCCCCTGTGACCTCCGAGACCCACGTGAGGTCCCGTACCGATGAGGCCATCGATGAGGCCACCGAGGCGTCCGCTGAGGCGGGGTCAGCGGGCGGCATACCGGACGGATCCACACGCAGCGGCGTGACCTCAGCCACGCCGTACGGGGGCGACGACAGGCTCGGCACAGGCCGACCTGAGAGACTGGCAGGCAGTCCATCCTCGTCCCCGAGCATGAAAGCAGCCGATGCCGACTGACCCGAAAGGCCATCGACCCGACGCCGACGACGCCTATGTCGTCGACACGCGGCGACGCCCGAAGCGTCCCGGCGGTGGAGCTATCCCGTCCGCTCGTGCCGCCGACGTCGACACCGTCGACGACCGCGGACGGCGCTCGACGCAGCCCCAGCCGGCCCCCAGGGCGGCGGGTTATGCCGGCTCGGCGGGCTACGCCGGCTCGGGCGGGTCCGGCGACGGCTCGGGCGGATCCGGCGGATCCGGCGGACCCGGCGGCCCCGGCGGTCCCGGCCGACCCGGCGCCCCGCGCGGCGCCGGTGCCCCGCCCAGCGAGCCGACCTACCGCTGGCGCAAGGGCCGGATCGTCGCCCTGGTCATCGGGCTGCTGGTCCTCGCCTGGATCGCGTTCATGGTCTGGGTGCCGTTCAACGCGTGGAACAACGTCGCCAAGGTCGACAACGTCCCCTCGGGCGAGCGTCCGGTCGACACGGCCGGCTACAACTACCTGCTCGTCGGTTCCGACAGCCGGGCCGGGCTGACCAAGGAGCAGCGCAAGAAGTACGCGACCGGCAACGCTGCCGGCAACCGGACCGACACGATCATGATCGTCCACGTGTCCGAGAGCGGCGGGAAGCCGGTGATGGTCTCGCTCCCCCGTGACTCGTGGGTGCCGATCCCCGGCCACGGCAACAACAAGATCAACGCGGCCTTCTCCATCGGCGGCCCGAAGCTGCTGACGGACACGGTCGAGAACGTCACCGGCGTGCACATCGACGGCTACGTCGAGATCGGCCTGGGCGGTTTCGCCTCGGTCGTCGACAGCGTCGACGGCGTCACGCTCTGCGTCCCTCGCGACATGAAGGACAAGAAGGCGGGCATCGACCTCAAGAAGGGCTGCCAGAACCTCGATGGCGCCAACGCCCTCGGCTACGTCCGGTCCCGCTACGAGGACCCGCTGGGGGACATCGGCCGCGCGGCCCGGCAGCGGCAGTTCCTCGGCGCCCTGATGAAGAAGGCTGCAACCCCGTCGACCGTGCTCATCCCGTGGCGCTACAAGAGCTTCGCCGACGCCTCCGCCGCGGGTCTCGCCGTGGGCAAGGACACCGGCTTCATGGACGCCGTCCGCGTCCTCATGGCGATGCGCGACATCAGCAACGACAACGGCCTGTCGTTGTCGGTGCCCACATCCGACCTGGCCTACCGGACCTCGGGCGGCGCCCTCGCGGTGAAGTGGGACACCGAGCGGGCCAAGGCGCTGTTCAAGGCGCTCAAGGACGACGAGCCGCTGACGGAGCCGCCACCTGGCACCACCGTCGAGGGCGCGAGCAACAGCTGATGACCACTCCCGTGATGCCCGCGGACGTGCTCGCGCGCATGGTCGCCACCGACCCTGGGCGCCCCCGCCTGACGTGGTACGACGACGAGCCCGGCCCGACCGCCGGCGAGCGGATCGAGCTGTCGGCGCGGGTGCTGGCCAACTGGGTCGCCAAGGCGGCCAACCTCCTGCAGGACGACGCCGCCGCGGGGCCCGGCACCACCGTCGGGCTCGACCTGCCCGCGCACTGGCGCTCGCTCTACTGGGCGCTGGCCACCTGGGCGGTGGGAGCGACAGTCGTCGTCGGTGACGACGCTCGGACGGCCGACGTGCTGGTGACCGATGCCCCTGCTGCCGCGGCCGGGCACGGTGGCGACGCCGTGCTGGTGTCGCTGCCTGCTCTCGCCCGCAGCCACCCCGAGGCGGCCGAGGCACGCGGTGCCATCGACGAGGCCCGCGAGCTGGCCACGCACGGCGACGCCTTCTCCCCGATGGCCGACCCCGAGCCGGGGGACGTCGCCCTGGCCAGCGAGGCCGGCGACACGGCATACGGCGACGTCATCCGGACCGACGACGGCTGGGGCGCGTCCCCGCGCGTCGCCTTGGCCGGCTCCCTCGGGCCGGTGCTGCGGCAGGCGCTGGCCGCCTGGGCGGCCGACGGGTCGGTCGTGCTGATCCGCGGGGCCGCCAGCGCCGATCTCGCCGCACGGCTCAGCGCCGAGGGCGTCACGGTCGACGCGCGCTAACCGTCAGGCGGACAGCCGGTCGAACAGCGACCACGTGCGCGAGGCGACGACGCCCGTGCTCGCCAGCCCGGCGCGCGCCTGAGCGGCGCGGACCGCATCCTGGGTCGCGCCGTCGTAGACGCCCGTCTCGCGGACGGCGAGCAGCCGCTGGACCGCGAGCACGGCCGGCCCGCTGTCGCCCAGGCGCAGCACCGTGGTCCTGCTGTCGAGGAAGGGGAAGTCGCGTGCCTCCAGCACGTCCCACAGGTCGGGGGTCACCACACCCGTCGGCGGCTGCGCAAGAGTCCGCTGCAGAGAGGCCACCTTGTCGCGGGTGAGGTCGCCGTAGACCCCGTCGACCGCGAGCCCACCCAGCGCCCGCTGTAGCACGCGCACGGCGGCGCCTCGGGCGCCCGGCCCGATCGTCAGGGACTTGTATGCCGTGTAGTCGGTCCGCACGTCGACGCTGGCGACCGAGCCCCGTGCCATCGTGGCCCCGGCACGCACCACGCCGACGGTCTCCGCACCGGCCACCGCGGGGCGGACCGGCGCGGAGGCGGCCTGCGTGCTGTCGGGTCGGGACGAGGCCGTGTTCAGGGTCATGTCGGGGTCCTTCGGGAGTGGTGCAGGGTCGATCGGCGCCACGGTGCCGGTCGGGTTCGGCGCCGTGCGCTGCGTCTGTGTCTGTGCCTGTGTCTGCGCCTGTGTCTGCGCTGGAGCCTGCGAGGGAACCAGCGCCGCCCAACCGCGGGTGTAGAGCAGCTCCTGCGTCCTCGAGTCCGCGACGCCCGTCTGGGGCAGGCCGACGAACCGCTGGTATGCCGTCACCCGCGCCTCTGTCATCGAGCCGTAGTAGCCAGTCACGGGGAGCGAGCCGAGCTTGGTCTGCAGCGTCTTCACCGCGTCGGAGGTCATGCCGAAGCGCAGGGTCGGATAGGTCGTCGTCCCGGCCGGGGTCCCGCTCCAGCCGCGCACCCACAGCCGCGCCTGGGTGACGGGATCAGCCACGCCGGTCTGGGGCAGACCGACGAACCGCTGGTATGCCGTCACCCGCGCCTGGGTCATCGAGCCGTAGTAGCCGGTCAGGGGCAGCGAGCCCAGCTTGGTCTGCAGCGTCTTCACCGCCGCGGAGGTCATCCCGAAGCGCAGGGTCGGGTAGGCCTCCGTCACGCTCTTCCAGCCGCGGGCGGCGAGGATCTCCTGCGTCCGCAGATCGGCGACACCGGTCTGCGGGACTCCGACGAACTTCTGGTACGCGACGACCCGTGCCTTGGTGAGGTCGCCGTAGTAGCCCGTCGTCGGGAGGTTGCCGAGGCGCACCTGGAGCTGGCGCACGGCCTCCGAACGCATCCCGTAGGACAGCACGACCGGGGTCGTCGGCACCGGGGCCGAGGCCGTCGGGCCGGGCGGCGCTGAGGGCAGCGTGGTGCCGGCCGGCGGAAGGGTGGTCAGATACGAGGTCGTGGGCACGCCCGTCCACCAGGACGTGCGACCCGCGGCACCGTCGTAGTTGAAGCTGAAGTGGATGTGGTCGGTGTGCGGGCTCGTGCCGTAGTAGGGCGCCCAGCCACGGTCGGTTGCGTACGACCGCCACATCTTGCGGTCGTGGATGATGTACATGATGCCGAAGCGGCGTGCCATGGCGCCGGGCACGCCGTTCTTGTCCGGCGCCGTCAGCCAGGCGAGGACCGACTGGGCGACGGCCTCCTGCTGCGGGTTGTCCACGTTGAGCATCCAGTCCCAGGCCCGGCCGTCGTAGTGCTCGGAAGGGCCGGTGCTGCAGGCGCGCCCGATGAGGGCCGTGGACCCCATGCCGTAGTGGGTGGTCATCAGCTTCGCGAACGCGTAGACGCCCGGCCGTGGCCGCGGGTCGCAGATGGTCTGCCCCTGGTACGGCACGTAGACATCCAGCCCCACGGGAAGGGGCTTGGTCGGAGGCGCCTGGACCGCAGCCGCGGGGGATGCCGCCGCCACGACTCCCGGCACCGCGAGGGCGGGGACGGTCAGGGCCCACCCGAGGGGTCGTCGACCCGGCGCCATGGGGACCTCTTTCCGCGGACAGACACGAGCAAACAGCACGGGAGCCGGCGCTGCGCGCCGTTGCGCCGACGCACCCCGTCGGAACATCACCCGCACCATTTATGCACTCCAGTCACACCACTCACAAGTTGGTCGGGAGAATTACAGAACTGTGATTTCCCTTGCCGCCAAATGACATTGATGTGACTCACCACAACTGCGCTGGCCCGGACGCGAGAACCGTGTCTCCCTCAGCCTTTCGGGTCCGGAGCCGCAGGCTCCGGCCCAGGGCCCTCTGATTCTGCTCCGGATTCCGGAGCAGAATCAGAGGGCGCGGGCGGCTTCCCTGCGGGCCAGCGCCCGGCCGCCGACCCGTGGCCGGCCCACGCCGGAACCAGTCCCAGTGCCCCGTGGCCGGACCCCACACCTCGTGTCGATCCTGTGGGCCCACCCCACTCCGCCGGCTCGTGTCGGCGCGGATAGAGTCCGACCCATGGACAAAGTCGTCTCCTCACCCCAGGAGGCCATCGCCGGCATCCGCGACGGTATGTCGCTCGCGGTCGGCGGCTTCGGCCTCTGCGGCATACCCTCCGTGCTCATCGGTGCGATCCACGACGCCGGACTGACCGATCTCGAGGCCGTCTCGAACAACTGCGGCGTCGACGACTGGGGCCTTGGCATCCTGCTCCGCGACAAGCGGATCCGCCGGATGATCTCGTCCTACGTCGGCGAGAACAAGGAGTTCGAGCGGCAGTACCTCCACGGCGAGCTCGAGGTCGAGCTGACGCCACAGGGCACGCTCGCCGAGCGCCTCCGCGCTGGGGGCTCGGGCGTGGCGGCCTTCTTCACGATGACCGGAGTCGGGACGCAGATCGCCGAGGGCGGGCTGCCGTGGCGCTACGACGACGCGGGCAACATCGCCGTCGCCTCTCCGCCGAAGCAGACCCAGGACTTCGAGTGGATGGGTGAGACGAAGACCTTCGTCCTCGAGAAGGCGATCACGACCGACTTCGGCCTGGTCCGCGCTGCCAAGGGCGACCGCCACGGCAACCTCGTCTTCAACCAGTCGGCTCGCAACTTCAACCCCCTGTGCGCGATGGCGGGCCGGGTCACGGTCGCGGAGGTCGAGGAGCTGGTCGAGCCGGGCGAGCTCGACCCCGACTCGGTCCACCTGCCCGGCATCTTCGTGCAGCGGGTGCTGCCGCTCACGCCCGAGCAGGCCGCCGAGAAGCGCATCGAGCGGCGCACGGTCCGCCCCCGCACCGAGAACCAGGAGTCGTGAGATGGCACTGACCCGCGAGCAGATGGCGGCCCGTGCCGCGGCCGAACTGGCCGACGGTGCCTACGTCAACCTCGGCATCGGCCTGCCGACCCTCGTGCCGAACTACGTCCCTGACGACGTCGAGATCGTGCTGCAGTCCGAGAACGGCATTCTCGGCGTCGGCGCCTACCCTCTGGACGGCGACGAGGACCCCGACCTCATCAACGCCGGCAAGGAGACCGTGACCCTGCGCAAGGGCGCAGCCTTCTTCGACTCCGCAACGTCCTTCGGGATGATCCGCGGCGGCAAGGTGGACGCGGCCATCCTCGGCGCGATGCAGGTCAGCCAGCAGGGAGACATTGCCAACTGGATGATCCCCGGAAAGATGGTCAAGGGCATGGGCGGCGCGATGGACCTGGTCCACGGCGCCAAACGAGTCATCGTCCTCATGGAGCACACGGCCAAGGACGGCTCGTACAAGATCGTCAAGGAGTGCTCCCTGCCGTTCACCGGCAAGGGTGTCGTCCAGCGGATCATCACCGACCTCGCCGTGCTCGACGTGACCGCCGACGGGCTCGTGCTGCGCGAGCTGGCCCCGGGAGTGACCGAGGACGAGGTGCGCGAGAAGACCGAGCCGGACATCACCGTGGACCTCCAGCCGGCTCCCGTGCACGCCTGACCCAGCTCCGTCGAGAGTGCGGCCATGCCTGGCATGGCCGCACTCTCGCATTCAGGCATCGCAGGCATTCGGTGCCTACCACCTGCACCCTGATCAAACGGTCACGAAATGCTAACGATCAACCTGATGCCTGTGTGACCAATGGGACCTTTGGGACGGTGGATGCAGCCGACCGAGGAGAGGTCCCGTGCGCTGCATCCCCACCGTCGTGTCCGTGACCGTCCTGACCGCCACGCTCGTCGTCGCCCCCACGGTGCCGTCCGGCGCCCGCCCCCACCCTGTTGCGCCGGTTGTGCACGAGGTCGGAATCCCTTCCACGACAACGGATTCCGCGGCCCGGAGGGCGGCGCGCAGCGGCGTCGGCGAGCACGTCGTCGGCGCCACCGAGGTCCGCAACATCCGCTTCGACCTCGCAGGCGTCACGTTCGACCGCACTCCCCCGGCCGGGACGCACGTCGAGGTGCGCACCCACGGCACCGACGGCTGGTCTGCCTGGACCGAGCTCGGTGTGGACGACGACGGTCCCGACCCCGGCTCCGCTGACGCTGCCCACGCGCGGCCGGGCACCGACACCGTCGCCGCGCTCGGGTCGGACGCGATCGACATCCGGGTCAGCACGCCCGACGGCACCGTGCCCCGAGGCATGCGGGCCAGCCTCGTCGACGGCGGCACGTCCGCGGCCGACTCCTCCGTCGGAGCTCCTGCTGGGTCGGCGGTCGCAGCGGTGACCCGTCCGGTCATCCACACGCGGGCCGAGTGGGGCGCCGACGAGAGCATCCGCACGTGTGTGCCCGAGCGCCTCAGCGGTTTCAAGGCCGTCGTCGTGCACCACACGGTCAACTCGAACTCCTACACCGCCGACCAGGTGCCGAGCCTGATCCGGGCGATGTATGCGTATCACGTTCGCAGCCTCGGGTGGTGCGACATCGGCTACCAGCTGCTCGTGGACCGTTTCGGCCGCATCTGGCAGGGGCGCTACGGCAGCACCACCGGTTTCGTCGTGGGCGCCCAGACCGGCGGCTTCAACACCGAGACCACCGGAGTAGCGGTCATCGGGGACTACACGTCGGTGCCTTTCTCGTCCGCCACGCAGTCCGCCGTGACCCAGGCCGTCGCCTGGGAGGCCGACCGCTCCCTGTTCGACCCGTCGACCACCACGACCCTCACCTCAGCCGGCAGCACGCGGTATGCCGCCGGCGTGCGCGTCACCAAGCCACGCACCATGGGGCACCGCGACCTCAGCCAGACAGACTGTCCCGGCGACACGGCATACGCACGCCAGGTGCCGGCGATCCGCAGCGCGGCTGGGACGACGTGGCGCGCCGGCCAGTGGTCCGCGCAGCCGGCTCGCACGGCGAGCGAGACCTACCTGCGTCCCGCGTCGTCGGTCCTGACCCTGTCGGGCCGGGGATACGGTCACGGCATCGGCATGTCGCAGTGGGGTGCCTACGGCGCCGCCCGCGCCGGACTCACCTGGCCGCAGATCCTCGCGTTCTACTACCCCGGCACCACCCGCACCACCCAGGGCGAGCCGACCCTGCGGGTCTGGCTGTCGGCAGTCGGTTCCAGCGCCGTGCCCCTCGTCTCGCAGAGCGGCCTGACCATCACAGACGGAACACGTCGCTCGTACCTGTCCACGGCATACCGTTGGCGCGTCGTCCGCGAGGGGAGCACCCTTTCGCTGCAGGCGAGCTCGGGCGCCGGGTGGACCTACGTCACGACCTGGCGAGGCTCCGCCAAACCGCTCACGGTGAGCCGCCCGGGCACCGTCCGCATCGGGCTGCCGGACGGTACCCAGCGCGAGTACACCGGGTCCGTGCGCGTGTCCGTCTCGGGCAGCCGCCTGTATGCCGTCAACCTCGTCCCCTTCGAGGCCTACGTCCGCGCCGTGGTGCCCGTAGAGATGCCGGCCAGCTGGTCGGCCGCAGCACTGTCGGCTCAGGCGGTGGCCGCGCGCACGTTCGCCGCCAACGCCCGCGCCGGTGCGGGCACGCGTGTCTACGACATCTGCGACGTGGACTGCCAGCAGTACCGCGGAGTGGCGGACTACACCGGGGCCGGCGCCTTGACCGTGCGGCACGAGGACACCCGCGCCACAGCGGCGACGCAGGCTACCGCGGGCATCGTCCTGACCTACGGGGGAAAGCCGGCGCTGGCGCAGTACTCCGCCTCCAACGGCGGTCGCACGGTCAGCGGGGGGACGGCCTACCTCCCCGCGAAGAACGACCCCTACGACGGGGCGGTCGCCTCGGCCAGCAACCCACACGCCTGGTCGTCGTCCATCCAGGCGGCCACCCTCGAGCGGGCGTACCCGGCCATCGGGTCGCTCCGCTCCGTCGCCGTGGGGCCTCGTGCCGGTGGAGGCGGCACGGGGACCTGGGGCGGACGGGTCACCTCGGTCACGCTGACCGGGTCGGGGGGCTCGGTCACGGTGACGGGAGCGGCGTTCCGGACCCGCACCGGTCTCCGAAGCACGTGGTGGACGGTCACGTCGCGGCCGCCACGATCGGCGGCGTACTCTCCCCGCGACGTGACCGGCGACTCACGGTCCGACGTGCTCGTGCCGACCGGTGCCTCGCTCCAGGCGCTGTCCTACACCGGACAGCTCGGCTTCACCCAGCGACAGATCCTCGGGTCCGGCTTCTCCGGGATGCGAGCCGCCGCAGCGGTCGGGGCGTTCGACAACGACACGCTCGGCGACGTCGTTGCCATCGGCAGCGACGGCACGGCGTGGCTCTATCGGGGCCTCGGTGCGAGCGGCCTCAGCGCCGGACGCGTGGTCCTGGCCACAGGGTGGGGATCAGTGAACCTCATCGTGCCGGTGGGTGACTGGACCGGCGACGGCTATACCGACATCCTCACGAGGCTCTCCTCCGGCAGCCTCGTCCTGCGCCATGGAGACGGCTCAGGGCGGATCGTGTCGAGCACAACGATCGGCTCCGGGTGGGGCGGGTTCCGCCAGGTCACCGCGGGCGACTTCGACGGAGACGGGCGCCGCGACCTCATGGCGGTGCGTTCCAGCGACGGCGCGCTGGTGCTCTACCCAGGTGACGGCGCGGGGAGGTTCCGTCCGGCGCGCGTCATCGGGACGTCCGGCTGGAAGGCGATGAGCGCCGTGCGTGGCGTCGGCGACATCACCGGGGACGGTCGCGACGACCTGCTGACGCGTCGGGCCGTCGACGGGGCCCTGCTCGTCTACCGGGTGGTCCAGTCGGCCCGGCTCACGACTCCGCTGCGTGCGGGGACCTACGCCTCGACCGCTGCCTGGGGCCAGTAGCCGCGCGCTGCGGCCGAGCCGGCGCTCAGCCCAGGCTGGCGATGTGCTCGATCAGGCCCGTCGTCGACACCGACGGGGTGCGGGGCAGGTAGACGACCTCGCAGACGTCGCTGACCCAGTCGAACTTGCCCGCCCAGTCGTCGCCCATGACGAGGACGTCGGCGCCGTACTTGAGGATGTAGTCGCGCTTCTGCTCCAGGGACTCCTCGACGAAGACCTCGTCGACGACGCGGAGCGCTGCGATGATCTCGAGCCGCTCGTCCTGCGTGAAGACGGGCGGGCGGCCTTTCTTGGCGATGTTGAGCGCGTCGGCGGAGACGCCCACGACCAGACGGTCACCGAGCGCCGCGGCTCGCTCGAGCACGCGGACGTGTCCGACGTGGAAGACGTCGAAGGTCCCGAAGGTGATGACGGTCCGGCTGCTCACAGTGCTCCTTTAGCGGTGGCGACATCGGTGGTGCCGGGTCGCGCCGGCGCCGATGGAGTCGAAGTGCGAGGGTACCCGCACCACCGGCTCAGCCACGAACCATGGCTTCCAGCGAGGCATGGGCCGCCTGGGCGAGGGTCGTCTGCGCCAGGCCGCTGCCGTCGCTGACGGCGCCGCCGTGCAGCACCGCCTCGGCGAGGCTGTCCGCGGTCAGGTGGGCGACCACGACGCCCGCCGGCCGTGGGGCCGTGTCACTGGCGACGACGGTCGCGCCCGCCGCCTGAGCCTCCCGCACGATGACCGAGTCGCCGTCCCACGTCGTCGGGCGCAAGAAGGTGCCGACGCGCGACAGCACGGCAGAGACGGCGTCGGCCGACGAGTCGAAGGCGACCGTCAGCCAGGGCTCCGCGGCGGCCTGGCGCCGCAGCGACTCGACGGCTTCGGTGTCGTTGCCGTAGGCCAGGACCGTGAGCGTCGCGTCGGGCCAGGACTGGCGCAGGAGCCGGACCACGTCGACACCCAGCTCGGCGTTGTAGTGGGCCAGCCCGGCGTTCGTCGACAGCGCGAGGGCGTGGGGCTCGCGCTCGAAGGGGCTGGGCACCGCCGCCGCGGCCGGGTCGAACGGCGTCACGACGGTGACCCGCTCACGAAGCCGGCCGGGCAGGATCGCGCCGATGTCGTCGCTGACGGCCCAGATCTCGTCATAGGCACGCAGGGCCGTGACCAGCGCGGTCCGCCGCCACCCCGCCATCCGAGCCACCTGGCCCCCGGTCGAGCCGGAGTGCAGCACGAGGACCGTGCGGCCGCGCAGCAGGGCGAAGACCGGGGCGAGCACCATCGCCCGCCACAGCCGGGTGAGGTGCAGCAGGTGCAGCGACCGGTGCGCCAGCCGGGGCACCATCGCCGCCGCCCTCCTGGCCGAGCCCGTGTCGACGTAGTCCACCTCGACGCCATCGCCCCGAAGGACGGTCGTCAGCTGGTGGTGGCTGGTGCGCACCCCGCCGACCTCGCCGTGCTCCTGGGCCCACTGGAGCACCGGGGCCGTCGCCCGTGGCGGCGCTGAGGCAGACTCCTCCGGGGCGCTCCCCGTCATCAGTCGAGCCTCGAGCTGGTCAGCACCCCGACCAGATGGCCCCCGGCCGTGACGACGATGAGCGGCACCATGACCACCACGAGCACCTGGGTGCCGACGAGGTCGCCCCGCACGCTGTCGACGACGGCCGCGACGAGAGTGAGCAGGGATGCCTCCACCGCCACGAAGGCGCGGAAGACCGGCACATAGTCAAAGGCCCGCCGCAGCGCCGCGACGCCGGTGGCCTTGGGCCGGGCTGTCGTGGCGACGTCCTCGAGGGGCGGTCGCCCCGTCTTGGCCCGGGCGACGTGGACGAGGTCGGTGAAGGCCTTGTTGAGCAGGACCCCGACGGCAACGAGCAGGCCCAGGACGGTCCACCCGCCGACGTCGCCAGGGTCGGAGAGACTCCATCCGTCGGCACGCAGACCGAGCGCGATCGGGATCGCGGCCTCGGTGACGTAGTGGCCGATCCGGTCGAGGTAGATGCCGGCCGGCGAGAAGCGCTGCCGCCAGCGGGCCACCTCCCCGTCGGAGCAGTCGAGCAGGATCTGGAGCTGCATGGCGATTACCGCGACGAGCGGGCCCACGAGGCCGCCGAAGGGGATCGCGAATGCACCCAGCAGGCCGACGACGATCATCAGCCAGGTCACGCCGTTCGGCGTGATGTGGGTCGGCAGCAGCCAACGGGTCACATAGACCGACAGATGCCTGATGTAGAGGGCGCCGGCCCAGTGCTCGGCGTTGTAGCGGGCGATGTGCTCGGGCGGCTGGGCGACGGACCGCAGCTCCTCGAGGGTGGGGTGGTCGTCCGTCGGGTCGTGGTTCAGGGCCGGGCTCACGGCTGCCCGCCCGGCTGCCCGCCCGGCTGCCCGCCCGGCTGCCCGCCGTGCTGCCCGCCGTGCTGCCCGCCGTGCTGCCGGGCCTGCTGCCCGCGCTGGTCTGCGGACGCGGCACCGACGCGCCATGCCAGCGCCGACTCGACGACGTAGGCCACCAGGAGCACGACGGCACCGGCGAGCAGGAACGGCGCCGGGTTGTCACTGAATCCGCCGATGAGCGCGAGCAGCACGACGCGCCCCTCGACCCCGAGCGTGGCCCGGACCAGCGCGACCGGTGTGCCGCGCCCGGTCTCGCGGAGACGGTAGACGTTGTCATAGGCGTGCCAGCACACGGCGACGAGCCAGGCATAGGCCGCGGCGCGGGCACCCGTGCTCGTGCCTGCAGCGAGCAGCAGGGCCGCCGCCTCGACTGCAACCAGCAGCCCCGGCACCTGCCACGCGAACCGGCCGCGGCCCGATGGCCGCGGCAGCACCACGAGGTCGCACAGCTGGGCTACGGTCGGGTCCGGACGGTCGGCACGGAAGCCGTCACTGCCGTCGCGGGCCTTCAGGAGCCGGCCGGTCTGGGTCCAGGCCAGAGCCAGGACCGACGCGATCCCCAGGGCCCAGAGCAGGAATGCCGGGCTGTAGAGCAGCAGCCCGATGGCCATGATGAGGTAGCGCTCGGCGATGGGCAGGTGGAGCACCTGCTTGACGTCGCGAACGAGACGGTCGCGGCCGCTCGGCTCCGGCGCGAGGACCGTGCGGCTGCCGTCGGGCCCGCCGTCCTTGAACGAGTCGAGGTCGAGCGCGAGGAGCGGCTCGGCGGTGGCTGCCCGCTGGCGGCGGGTGTACGAGAAGTCCTCGACGTGCCTGATGGCGAGGACCGCGAGGACGAGGATCGCCAGCCACCAGAGGTCCTCACCGCGCCGCGCGGAAACCCACGCGACCGCCGCGACCAGCGTGAACTCCTTGACCCGGTCGCTGACGGCGTCGAGCCACCCGCCCAGCGGGCTGTAACGGCGGGTGAAGCGGGCGATCTCACCGTCGACACAGTCGACGACGAGCGACAGGACGAGAAGGACGGCGGCGAGCAGCCACGTCCACCGGGAGTCGACCGCCGCGAGCGCGCACGCGGCGAGCCCGAGGGCCAGGCTGACGACCGTCACGACGTTCGGCGTCCAGCCCCGGCCGAGGCCGTATGCCGTGAGGCGGCGTGAGAGGGGACGGATCGCGAGCGTCGAGAACACACCGTCGTTGCCACGGGACGCCGCCCTGAGCCGTTGCTGCCACGCCGAGCCGCGGGCCCCCATCGACATCTGGTGCCCGCGCTCGACCGTGACGTGGTCGAGCGGCACGGCCTGGACCGAGACGCTCCCGGACCGGACGACGGCCAGCAGGGCGAGGTCGAACGGCGACACGCCGGGGCGGCGTGCGGAGCTGCTCTGGGAGGCGGCGCGCAGGGCCTCGGCGACGCGGGCACGGTCGCGGGCGGCGACGCGAAGCACACCCACGGCATACGCCGTCGGCGCGCTGACGATGTGTCCGGCGGTGCCGACGGACTCGACCGTACGGGTGTATCGGTCGACGCGGACGGGCCAGAACCCGCCGCGGACCATCGTCGGGTCGATCACCTCGCCGCGCAGGTCGCCCACCGGGCCGTGGACCACGGCTGCGGCGGTCACGTCGCGAGGCGCGTCGAGGACGTCGAGCAGGGCGACCGGGCTGACCCGGACGTCGTTGCTGACGAGGACGAAGGGCACGTCGGTGGACGCCCCCGCCACGTCCGCCGCGGCCGACAGGGTCGCGCGAACGTGGTGCAGGTCGGCATCGGTGGCTCGGCGCACGAGCCCGAACGGCTCGAGCGACTCGATCAGGTCACTGGCCACGTCTCCGCCGACGACGAGCAGGTCCGCGCCCGCGGAACGGCCGGCGACAGCCCGAGCACGGGCGTCACCGACCAGAGGACGCTCGTCGAGCCTCACGGAGCGGCGTCCGCGTCGGCGTTGTACTGCTCGATGACCTCCCCGACGGGGCCGTCGGCGACGAGCTCGCCCGACTTGAGGTAGAGGCCGCGCTCGGCGAACCGGTTGAGGTCGTGCTCGCTGTGTGACACGAGGAAGAGCGTCTTCCCGCCCGAGAGCATGTCCTCCATCCGCAGGTAGCACTTCTCGCGGAACGCCCGGTCGCCGACCGCAAGCACCTCGTCGACGAGCACGACCGGCTGGTCGAGCGTCGTGATGAGGGCGAACGCGATGCGCACCTGCATTCCCGAGGAGAAGTGGCGGAACGGCATGTCCATGCCGGCTTGCACCTGCGGGCCGGCGAAGTCGATGATCTCGTCGTAGCGCTCGTCGATCTGGGCCTTGGTCAGACCGTGCAGGCCTGCGGCGAGATAGACGTTCTCGCGGCCGGTGAGCTCGCCGAGGAAGCCACCGGTCAGCTCGATCAGGGGCGCGACCTTGCCTCGCACGGTGGCGTAGCCGTGGTCCGGAAGCATGACGCCCGCGATCATCCGCAGGAGCGTGCTCTTGCCGCTGCCGTTGCCGCCGACCAGCCCGACCGCCTCGCCGCGCTGGACGTCGAACGAGATGTTCTTCAGGGCCCAGAAGGTATCGGTGGTCGCGCCGCTCTGGCCCTTGAAGATCATCTCGCGCAGCGACATCCGGCGACGCCGCGAGCGGAAGAACTCGATTCCGAGGTCACGGACCTCGATCACGGGCTTGGCCATCAGATCTCCTTGAGCACGGCGGGCTCCATCCGCTTGAAGATCACCGCGCCGACGAGCAGGAACACGACCGTGAGCACGAGCGATGACAGGACGGAAAGCTTGTTCAGCTCGCCCCTGAAGAACCCGGCGCGGAACAGCTCCAGGATCCCGCTCATCGGATTGAGCGCGAGCAGCGACCTGAGCACCGGAGGTGCCATGTCGGCGCTGTAGAGCACCGGCGTGGCGTAGAACCCCAGGCGCAACGCGATACGGACCACTCGGGCCATGTCGGTCACCATCACGGTGATCGGGGCCAGGACCATGCCGATGCCGACCGACAGCAGGAAGGTCAGCGCGATCGAGACCGGGATGAAGATGAGCGTCCAGTGCAGATGCGTCTGGCCGGTCGCGACGTAGTAGATCGTGAACGCGACGATGATCGGCAGCGTCAGGATGAACTCCACGCCCTTGGCGCTGACGACGCGCACGACCCACAGCTCACGTGGCAGGTTGGCCGACCGGACGAGCCGGGACTCGGCGAGCAGGGCTCGCGACGTCTCCGACATGTTCTGGGCGAACCACTGCCACAGGAACAGGCCGGTGAGCAGGTGCAGGAAGTAGGGCTGGTTGCCGCTTCGCCGGGCGGTGAAGATCACGGTGAAGACGACGAGGTAGACCAGCGCCATGAGCAGCGGGTCGAGCACCGTCCACACCCACCCGAGCCAGCTGCCGGCGTAGCGGACCCGAAGGTCGCGCTCCACGAGGGTGCGAAGCACCTGACGGTTGGCCGAGAGGCCGCGGACTTGGGCGACGCCGATCATGCGCGCGGACCACCTTCTCCTTCAGTTCGTGCTGTTCGTGCCGGCGTGCGGCCGTGCTTGCTGGTCATATGACCCCGCCGAAGTCTAGGGGTGCTGACCGCGTGCGACGTTCACGCGTGCGTCACGGAACGTTCAGCGTAGGGCGAGGCGGGCCTCGACCAGCTCGGTCGACGCCTTGACGAAGCGGGCCGTCGCGGCCCCCGGTGACGTGTCGCCGAAGTAGTGCCGGACGATGTCCGCCCGGGCTGCGTCGGGCTCGGCCATGGCCGCGTCGAGCACCCGGACGATGGTCGCGGCGTCCTCGACCGTGACCATCGGGACGCTCGTGTTGAGCCGGGTCGGCTCCACCTCGGCCCGCGGGTCGGCCGGGCGGGTGAGCACCAGCGGCTTGCCCGTCGCGAGCCAGTCGAGCGCGACGGCGGAGACGTCCGTGATGCACGCGTCGAGACGCGCCAGGTGCCAACCGAACGCCGTGTCGCGGTCGACGAGGTGTCCGGCCGTGGGGTCCGCATGGTTGGCCTGGGACACGAGGTGGGCCAGGTGGCTGGAGGCGACGCCGTATGCCGGGTGGAACGATCCCGAGCGCGGGTGCGGCCGGTAGACCACCCGGAAACGCCGGTCAGCCAGCAGGGCCCGGAGCATCGCCTCCCCGTGGGTCGCGATCGAGCCGTAGGCCATGCTCCGGCGGTCGCCCTCCCACGTCGGCGCGTAGAGCACTGTCGTGCGGTCGTCGCTGGGCAGCGTCGGGGCCTCGTAGGTCGCGTCGTTCTGCGGCCTGCCGATCTCGACGGCGCGGTGGGCGACGTCGAAGTCGACGAGGGCGCCCTCGAGGCGATCGGCGGCTGCCTGCCCTGCGATGAAGACGCGGTCGTAGGCCTTGAGCTGGTTCGAGGCCATGTACGACTTGTCGCTCTCGCCGTGGCTGACGAACACGTGCGCCGGCTCGGCGAACCGGAGCATCTGGAAGTTGCGGAGGTTCTGGTTGACGTAGAGCACCAGGCCGATGTCATGGCTGGCCATGAACGACTCGATGTCGGTGATGCGCGGGCCGTGGAACACGGGCAGCGGGCACTCGTCGAGCAGCAGCATCGTCGTGTCGGGCATCCGGGAGACGACGACGACAGGCTGGGAGCGGGCCAGCTCCTCCAGCGGTGCGTACCACTGCCGGATCTGGTAGAGGTTCACCGGCTCGTCCGAGAAGTAGACCGCCACGCGGAACCGCGCGTCGGCCCCCGGCACGAGGCCGGTGCGCTCGAGCTTGTGGGTGAGCTGCCTCTTGGCGACCTGTCGTCGCACGGTGTCGCGGCCCAGCTGGACCATCAGCCTGGCGTTGTTCAGCACGTCTTTCGTGTCCTCCACACCCGCGGGAGTCCCCTGCGGGCCGATCGTTCCCCTCTTGGCGACCACCGGCTGACGGTCGTCGCGGCGCCCGGCGTCAGCGGGTCAGTCTTCTGGGGCTCGTGAGGAACCCTATCCCCCAAGCCCAGTGCATCGTCGCCAGCACGAGCGGCGCAGCCGCCCGGGTGCGCCCCGACTCACCCCGGGTGATCGCGAGCCCGCCCGCGGTCACGCCTGCGGCATACCCCAGCGGGACGACCCAGGCGGGCGCCCAGAAGAACCCCGCGACGACGGCGGCGGTCGTCACCCCGACCATCGCGGGCGGGGCGAGGTAGCGGGGGTTGATCGTGCCCTCGTGGTAGCGGGCCACGACACGACGCCAACGGCCGTAGTGGAAGTACTGGCGCGCCAGGGCCGACACCGACGCACGGGGACGGTAGGTCACCTTGAGCTCGGGGGTGAACCACACCTTGCCCCCACTCTCACGGATGCGGTGGTTCATCTCCCAGTCCTGGGCCCTCGAGAAGTGCGGGTCGTAGCCGCCGACACGCTCCAGGGCGCTGCGCTCGAACACGCCGAGATAGACGGTGTCGGCGTCACCCGCCTCGCCGCCGGTGTGGAACCGGGAGGCGCCGACGCCGATCGGGCTCCGCATGGCGCACGCCACGGCGCGCTCGAAGTCGGTCGTCCCTCGAGCGTCCATGATCCCGCCGACGTTGTCCGCGCCCACGCGGCGCAGCTCGGCGACGGCGACGCTGACGTAGTCGTCCGGGATCTCCGAGTGCCCGTCGACCCGGACGACGACCTCACCCGTCGACGCGCCGATCGCAGCGTTGAGACCGTCGGGCGTGCGACCGGTCGGGTTGCGCACCAGGCGAACTCGCGGGTCCTCGGCCGCGATCGCGGCCGCGACCTCGTCGGTCCGGTCCGTCGACGGACCGAGCGCGAGCACCACCTCGAGCGAGCCGGCATAGTCCTGGGCGAGGATCATCGCCACGGCGTCGCGCAGGTGCCGCTCCTCGTTGAGGAGCGGCATGATGACGCTGACCGGAGGGGTCACGTCAGTCGTCACGTCCACTGTCGTCCTTCGTCGTGTGAGCCACCGGCTCGGTGCTGTCGGCGGGCCCGTCCCCTGCCGAGCGGGCGCAAGCCTAACGCGCCCACGTAGGGGCGGTGCACGCGCGGCGCCGGGGCGCTCGCGCGCGGGCGTCTCGTGGGTGCCCTTCAGGGCCTCTCCGGGTTCTTTCCGGGCTTCGCCCGTGGGTTACTGTGACGGGCAGTCGAGCATGGGGCTTGCTCGGTCGACCGGCGCCCCTCGAAGGAGTGCAGGTGGGGGTTCTCGTCCCGGGCACGGCGACGTGGGCGGACACCGTACCTGTCGTCTTCGCCGCCGCGCTGCTGGTGTTCGTGCCGGGCGCGGTCGGGCTGCTGCTGCTGCGCCTGCGCCCTCTGGCGGCCCTCGCGCTCGCCCCGGTCCTGAGCACGGCGCTGGTCGCGGGGACCGGCGTGCTGCTGCCGTTCCTGCACATCCGGTGGGGCCTGGTCCCGTTGGTCGTCGCGACGGTGGGGCTCTGGGCGGTGTGCGCCGTCGTCGGTGCTGTGCTGCCCCCCGACCGGCGCGGACCGGTGCTCCGCGCGCCGGGCTGGGCAGTGCTGGCCGGGGTGGGCCTCGCACTGCTGGTCGTCCTCGCCTCCGTCCTGCCCGTGCAGTCCTCCCCCGAGGCCTTCTCCCAGCAGCCCGACACTGTGTTCCACCTCGCGGACATCCAGTGGATGCTCCGGGAGGGGACGATCTCCTCGCTGCAGGCCGGCAAGTACCAGACCCCCGACTGGTCGGGCTTCTACCCCTCGGCGTTCCACGGCCTGACAGCCACGGTCACGCTGCTCACCGGCGCGTCGGTCCCCGTGTCCGCCTCCGGCGTGGTGCTCGTCATCGTCGGCCTCGTCTGGCCCCTCGGGTGCATCGCCCTGTCGTTCACGGTGCTGGGCCTGCGCCCCGGCGTGGCGCTCGCGACCGGGCTGACCAGCGTCGCCTTCGGGGCCTTCCCGTACCTCCTGATGGGCTACGGCGTGCTCTGGCCCGCCGTGCTCGGGCAGGCCCTCGTCCCAGCGTCGCTCGCCGCGTTCATGGCCCTCGTGGGCGTGCAGTCCGCGCCGCCGTATGCCGTCGCGGGCCGTTGGCGCGCCGCCCTCCTCGTGCTGGTGGCCGTGCTGGCGCTCGCGACGGCGCACCCCAATGCGCTCATCGTCTTCGGACTGTTCGCCGCGCTCGTCGTCGGGGGCCGGGTCGTCCGGTCGGCCTGGAGCCTGCGGACGCGTCGTCCATGGCTCGCGGTCGGCATGGTGGCCGGCTACGGGCTCGCCGTCGTGCTCGCCCTTCTCGCCTCCCGGGCGCTGCGGAGCCAGTCGATGTTCGAGGTGGGCCGCTTCGGGCCCGGCACTTCCGCGCCTCAGGTCTGGGAGTACGTGCTGCTGTTCGCCGCCGACGGCGTGCAGGTGCTCCCGGTCCTCACTGCACTCGCGGCGCTCGGGTGCGTGGTCCTGGTGCGCCGCCACCCAGGAGCCCGCTGGTGCGCCGCGGCGCTCGTCCTCTCCCTCGTCCTGCTGTGGCTCAACATCGCGGTCGACAACGGTCTGGTACGCGCCCTGACCTGGCCCTGGTACAACGACACCCCACGCATCGAGACCATCGTCATCCTGCCCGCCGTGGTGGCGTCGTCCGCCGCTCTGGTGTGGCTCGGCGACCTGGTGTCCGGACTGCTGGCCCGGCGGGTCCGGAGCGTCGTGACCCGGCGCGAGGCCGCGGCGGTGGGCGCCGTCGCCGTGCTCGGAGCGACGACGATCTTCTACGTCGGCGCGCACCAGCAGGTGCTGCGACCGTACTTCCACCCGTCTGCCGACCGGTCGTGGGTCACCGACGACGAGCTGGTCGCCCTGCGGGAGCTCTCGACGGCACTGCCCGCGGATGCCGTCGTCGCCGCAAACCCGTGGAACGGTGCGACGTACCTCTACGTCGTCAGCGGGCGTCGCCTCCTCGTGCCGACCGAGAAGACGAACTACCCCGGCGACATCTCCCTCTTGTCCATGCGCCTCGACGACGTCGGCACCGACCCTGAGGTCTGTGCGGCTGCGCAGCGGCACCAGGTGGACTGGGCCATCACCGGCGGGAACGCGGCGCACCCGGTGCTCAAGGTGACGCTGGACGAGTACCAGGGCGTCGACGCGGTGGACACGTCACCCGCGTGGCAGAAGGTCCGCTCAGCCGGGCCGTACACCCTCTACCGGCGGGTCTCCTGCGCTGAGTGAGCAGCAGCGGTCACCCGAGCAGCTGGCGGGCCATGACGATGCGCTGGACCTGGTTCGTGCCCTCGTAGATCTGGGTGATCTTCGCGTCGCGCATCATCCGCTCGAGCGGGAAGTCCCGGGTGTAGCCGGCGCCTCCGAGCAGCTGCACCGCGTCCGTCGTCACCTTCATCGCGACGTCAGAGGCGTAGCACTTCGCGGCCGCGCCGAAGAACGGAAGGTCCTTGTCGCCGCGCTCGGACTTGGCCGCTGCGACGTAGACCATCTGACGCGCCGCCTCGAGCTCCATCGCCATGTCGGCGAGCATGAACTGGATGCCCTGGAAGTCGGCGATCCGCTTGCCGAACTGCTTGCGGTCCTTGACATAGGCGATGGCCTGGTCGATGGCGCCCTGGGCGATGCCGACGGCCTGCGCGCCGATGGTGACCCGGGTGTGGTCGAGGGTGCGCAGCGCCAGCTTGAGCCCGTCGCCCACGACGCCGACCACGCGGTCGCCGGGGATGCGGACGTTGTCGAAGTGCAGCTCTCGCGTCGGGCTGCCCTTGATGCCGAGCTTGCGCTCCTTCTCGCCGAACGTGAACCCCTGGTCGGACTTCTCGATGACGAACGCCGTGACGTTGCTGCCCCGGGGACCGTCGGGGTCGGTGACGGCCAGGACGGTGTAGTACTCCGAGACGCCGGCGTTGGTGATCCACGACTTCTGGCCGTTGATGACCCAGTCGTCACCGTCGGCGCGGGCGCGGCACTTCATGGCCGCGGTGTCGGAGCCGGCCTCCCGCTCGGACAGGCCATAGGAGAACGTCGTCCGGCCCTGCGCGAGGGGCGGGAGGTACGTCCGCTTGATCTCGTCGCTGCCGGCGAGGATGAGCGGTAGCGAGCCGAGCTTGTTGACGGCGGGGATGAGTGAGGAGGACGCACAGACCCGCGCCACCTCCTCGATGACGATGCACGTCGCCAGCGCGTCGGCCCCGACCCCGTCGTACTCCTCCGGAACGTGGGGCGCGAAGAAGTCGGATGCGACGAGGGCGTCGTGCGCCTCCTGGGGGTAGCGCGCCTCCTCGTCGACGGCAGCGGCATACGGGGCGATCTTGTCCTCGGCGACCGCGCGGACCGCCTCCCTCAGTGCCTCGTGGTCCTCGCTGGTACGGAACAGGTCGAAGTCGGCATTCGTGCTCACGGGCGCGATCCTACTCGCGAGTTCGATTTAGTAGGACGTCCTAGTGATCGACGCCACGCGACCGCCGTCCAGCATGAGGACGCCCCCTGCGTGGCGGCCGCGAAGCGTGCCTACACTCCGCAGTAGGTCATGAGTGCCAGCGCCAAGCCCCGGCTCGCTGGCCGGCAACCCTCCAACCGCGGTGGGGTGCCCCGGGTGAGGACCTGGTCCGCGGCATCCGCCGCGGGCAAGCGCGGAGAGTTCTCTTCCGCACCGATCCGTCGGTGCCTGGGGCATGGGTGCGCCCGGTCATCGGCGACCAGACCTGTCGAACGATGGAGGAAACACCGATGACGACGAGCCCCAGCTGGTCCTTCGAGACCAAGCAGATCCATGCCGGACAGTCCGCCGACAGCGCGACCGGAGCACGGGCCCTGCCGATCTACCAGACGACCAGCTACGTCTTCAACGACACAGACCACGCCGCAAACCTGTTCGGGCTCAAGGAGTTCGGCAACATCTACACCCGCCTCATGAACCCGACGACCGACGTGGTGGAGCAGCGGATCGCCGCCCTCGAAGGTGGAGTCGGAGCGCTGCTCGTCGCCTCGGGCCAGGCCGCCGAGACGCTCGCGGTGCTCAACATCGCCGAGGCCGGCGACCACGTCGTGGTGTCGCCGTCGCTCTACGGCGGCACGTTCAACCTCTTCAAGCACACCCTGCCGAAGTTCGGCATCGAGGTCGGCTTCGTGGAGGACCCGACCTCGATCGACTCGTGGCGGGCGGCGATCCGGCCCAACACCAAGCTGCTGTTCGGCGAGACGATCGCCAACCCGAAGTCAGAGATCCTCGACATCGAGGCCGTGGCCGCTCTCGCCCACGAGCACGGCGTGCCGCTCGTCGTCGACAACACGGTCGCGACGCCGTACCTCATCCGGCCGATCGAGTGGGGCGCGGACGTGGTGGTCCACTCGGCGACGAAGTACCTCGGCGGGCACGGCACGTCGATCGCGGGCGTCATCGTCGACGCGGGCCGCTTCGACTTCGGCGCCGACCCCGAGAAGTTCCCGAACTACAACACGCCCGAGGAGAGCTACCACGGCCTCGTCTTCGCGCGTGACCTCGGCGTCGGCAGCGCCCTCGGCGCCAACCTCGCCTTCATCCTCAAGGCTCGCGTGCAGCTGCTGCGGGACCTCGGCCCGGCCGCCTCGCCGTTCAACGCCTTCCTCATCTCGCAGGGCCTGGAGACCCTGTCGCTGCGGATCGAGCGTCATGTCGAGAACGCCCACAAGGTCGCGGC
Organism: Monashia sp. NPDC004114; assembly: GCF_053603855.1. Taxonomy (NCBI): domain Bacteria; kingdom Bacillati; phylum Actinomycetota; class Actinomycetes; order Micrococcales; family Intrasporangiaceae; genus Intrasporangium; species Monashia sp. NPDC004114. The sequence goes on from NZ_JBSGGK010000009.1 coordinate 148,606, forward strand.
ATACCTCACGGAGCACGAGCAGGTGGAGCGGGTCGTCTGGGCGTCCTTGCCGGACAGCCCGTTCCACGCGCTGGCGGAGAAGTACACGCCGCGCGGCGCCGGCGCCGTGCTGTCGTTCGAGATCGTCGGCGGGCTCGAAGCGGGCAAGAGGTTCGTCGAGGCGCTGACGCTGCACAGCCATGTCGCGAACATCGGCGACGTGCGGTCGCTCGTGATCCACCCCGCGTCGACGACCCACTCGCAGGGCCCCGACGAGGACCGCCTCGCAGCCGGCGTCACGCCCGGCCTGGTGCGGCTGTCGGTCGGGATCGAGCACATCGACGACATCCTCGCCGACCTGGAGCAGGGGTTCACCGCCGCCAAGGCATAGCCGGGACCGGCCGACATACCAAGTCAGCTCACCCGGGGTCGTGCGCGCTCAGCGCAGCCGTACGACCCCGGGTTGCTATGTCCGACGGGCCGCCCCACCAGCGGGGACCGCACGGCGGGCCAGCCGGGCCAGGCGTGACGGCTCGGTCCGCCAGACGGGCGCTTCCAGCGGGTCCCAGGCGTATGCCGGGACCGTTCCCGGGCGCGCGAGCACCCCGTCGAGACCCGGGAGGCCGAGCGTGAGAGCGGACCACTCGAACAGCGGGCCGAGCCGCGGCACGATGATGCCGACGTCGAGCAGATGCCCGATGCTGTGCTCCGCGTCGACGTACGCCTCGAGGTCACCCTCGAGCGGATAGCGGTCCGGCAGCACGCGCGACAGCGACAGGAAGATGCCCGTCATGCTGAGCCGCGGGTCGCCGACGAGACGCCCACAGGGTGCCAGCCAGGCGAGCGCGAGGCGCGGGTTGGCGACGAGGGCGTGCGCGTAGAGGACCCGCACGAGGACGAGGTTGATGAAGAAGCGCTCCACCTGGCGTTCGCGGGCGGCCGTGGCCTCGTTGGCCAGGTATGCCGTCGCGATCGTCACGTTGTGCGCGCGGTACCACGACGTCGCCGTGGGTGCTCGGATGAACTCGAGCATCGCTGCGACACCCGGGGTGCGGGGCTCGCCGCTCAGGCCGAAGGCCAGGGCCCGGGCCTCGCACGTGTCGCGCAGGAGGGCCTCGTTGAGGGCGCGCCACCAGGGGCTCCCCGGCGACGGCCCCGACTCCGGGTTGAGCAGCCCGCGCCGATGCTGCCAGCGCATGAACGCCGTCGCGGCGCGCAGGTACGGCAGGTAGCCGCGGTCGTAAGGGCGCGGCACCTCGTAGAGGCGGCGCAGCAGGTCCAGCCGGCCACCCGGATCGTCACGGACCGCGGCCACGCACTCGTCGGCATACGGGCCGGCCGCGCTCTGTGCCATCGCCAGATCGTCGCAGGGCTCCGCCGCTCACGGCCAGCCGTGACGAGGGCCCGCTCAGCCGACGACGTGGTCGAGGTAGCACCACCGCCATGACTCCCCCGGCTCGATCGAGCGCATGACCGGGTGCCCGGTCTCATGGAAGTGCGCCGTCGCGTGCTTGAACTCCGACGAGTCGCAGCAGCCGACATGCCCGCACTCGAGGCACAGGCGCAGGTGCACCCACGTCGTCCCCTGCCGCAGGCACTCCTCGCAGCCTTCGGGTGTCCGAGGCTCAAGGCAGGACTCGCCGTCCTCCAGGTGCTCGCACGGGGCTTGGATGGTCTCCACGGGCAACATCTCACTCTCTGCCAGACGTTCGGTCTGCTTGTCGATGCGGTCGAGCATCGTCTCCTCGAGGTCGAGCGCGCCGAGCACGACGCGCAGCACCACGTGGTCGGCGCGACCCTCGTCGCGCAGCCGAAGGACCTCGTCGCGCTCGGCCTGGAGCATCCCCAGCCTGGCACGGACGTACCGGTCGCTCGGCGTCTCCGCGGCGTCGGCTCCACGAGGGCCGAGCCGCTCCCACATCTGGTTGAGCCGGTCGTCGGAGCGCTCGCGGAGCACCTCACGGGTGTCGGGGTCGACGTCCGGGGTGGCGTCGAGCCGCTCCAGCCCGACGCGGGTCGCGGCCTGCAGGACCGTCGCGGCCTGGAGCGCGTCCTCCCGGGGGTCGGGCCCGCGGACGCCGAGCCGATGGGCGAGCTTGGGCAGGGTCGTGCCCTGGATCAGCAGCGTCCCGACCGTGACGACGACGGCGATGAGGATGAGCACGGCCCGGTTCGGCGTGTTCTGCGGCAGCAGCAAGGCGGCGGCGAGCGTCACCACGCCGCGCATGCCGGCCCACGACAGGACCACGCTGTGCGACCACGGCGCCGGGGGCTCGCGGTGCAGCACCGACGTGCTGAACCACCGGAACGGCACGATCCACATCGGCCGCAGCACCAGCACGGCCAGCAGCGTCCCGAGCGCGGCGAACGCGATCTGAGTGCCATCGAGCGGCGAGGAGCTCACGTCGTCGATGACGTAGTAGACCTGCAGCCCGATGAGCAGGAAGACGGCGTTCTCCAGGAGGAACTGGATGCTGCGCCAGTTGATCCGCTCGCTGAGCCGCGAGGCGCCCGACTGCGACCGCGGTGACCGGTGGCCGAGGACCAGCCCGGCCGTGACCACGGCGATGACGCCGGACGAGTGCAGCTCCTCGGCCGGCACGTACGCGGCGAACGGCACCATGAACGAGAGCACCGTGTCGAAGGCGGGCTCGGTCGTGAACTTGCGCCGCAGGGCCTCGACGATCGCCGCCACGAGGATGCCGATGGCCACGCCCCCGATCGAGGCCCACGCGAAGTCCAGCACGACGGTCCCGAAGGTCACCTCGGTACTCAGGCCCGTGGCGGCCAGCCCGGTCGCGGCAAGAGCGGTCCGCAGCGACACGAGGGCCGTCGCGTCGTTGACGAGGGACTCCCCCTCGAGGATCGTGACGAGCCGCCGAGGCAGCCCGATCCGGCGGCCCACCGCAGTCGCCGCGACGGCGTCGGGCGGCGCCACGATGGCGCCCAGCGCGAAGGCGACCCCGAACGTCATGCCGGACGCGGGTCCGAGCGCCCACATGAGGAAGACCGCAACGCCGAGCGCCGTGAAGACGACCAGGCCCACCGACAGGCTGAGGATGACGCCCTTGTTGTTGCGGAAGTCGACCAGCGAGGTCTGGATGGCGGCGGCATACAGCAGCGGCGGCAGGATGCCGAGCAGCACGACCTCCGGGCTCAGCACCACCTCCGGCACGAACGGCAGGTACGAGCCGACGATGCCGATGACGATGAGCACGAGTGGCGCGGGCAGGCCGAAGCGCTCGGCGAGCCAGGCGCCCCCGAGCACCGTGGCGGCAATGGCGAGCAGCGCGATCGCGATCTCCACGTCGCCATCCTGTCAAGGCGTGTCAAGCACGTAACGACCGCATCCACCAGGCGACCACGACTACCGCGGTCGCCGGCCACAGGGCGGTCAGGTGAAGAAGGACCGCACCGCCGCGATGACGCGGTCCTGGTCCGCGTCCGTCAGCTCGGTCGCACAGGGCAGCGAGAGGCCGCGCGCGAAGAGCCCGTCGCCGACGCCGCCCCCGATCACCGGCATTGCGGCGAACGGTGGCTGCGCGTGCAGCGGCCGCCACAGGGCGCGCGCCCCGACCCCGAGGCCGTTGAGGTGAGCCAGGAACTCGTCGCGCCCACGCCCGTCGGCCTCGGGGACGAGGACCGAGTAGAGCCAGTACGTCGCGTCGAGCCCCTTGACGCGCGGTGGCAGCACGAGCGGCAGGTCGGCCAACGCCTCGTCGTAGCGGGCCGCGATGCGGTGCTTCGCCCCGACGAACTCGTCGAGCCGCTCCAGCTGGGCGAGCCCGAGACCGGCGGCGAGGTTGGTCAGCCGGTAGTTGTAGCCCACCTCGTCGTGCAGGTACCCGACGTCCGGGACCTTGGCCTGTGTGGTGAGGTGCCGCGCCCGCGCGGCGAGGGCGTCGTCGTCGGTGACGATCATGCCGCCCCCGCCGGTCGTCGCGATCTTGTTGCCGTTGAAGGAGAAGCAGCCGACGGTGCCGACCGTGCCCGTGTGCCGCCCGGCATACCGTCCGCCCGTCCACCCGGCGCCCAGCGACTCGGCAGCGTCCTCGAGCACGGGTATGCCGTGCCGGGCGCAGGCGTCCATGAGCGGTTCCATCTCGGCTGGCTGGCCGAGCACGTGGACGACCTCGACGACTGCGGGCAGGCGCAGGCCCGCCTCGGCCCGACGGTCGAGCTCGCGGGCGAGCAGCTCAGGGTCCATGTTCCAGGTGCGGGTCTCGGAGTCGACGAAGACCGGACGGGCGCCGACGTACGCGATCGGGTTCACCGACCCGACGAAGGTGAAGTCGGAGCAGAACACCTCGTCGTCCGCCTGGACGCCGAGCAGGACGAGGCCGATGTGGATCGCCGCGGTGCCGGTGGCGCAGGCGACCGCATGCTTCGCGCCCACCCGCTCGGCGAAGCGCCGCTCGAACTCCGAGACGAAGGGTCCGACGGACGAGACGAACCCTGACTCGACAGCTTCCAGAACATAGCGCCTCTCGAGCTCGCCGATGTTCGGCACGGCGAGCGGGATCGTGCCCTCCGGCCCGCGCGCTCCGGGCGCGTGAGTCTCGGTCACCGGTGGTACCGCCCGGCGGTCTCGGCGTCGACGCGCGGGCGGAGCCACTCGGCGGTGGCCGCGAGGCCCTCCTCGAGAGACACCGTCGGCGCCCAGCCGAGCACATCGTTGGCCTTGGACGGGTCGGACAGCAGGATCTGCACCTCGGAGGCCTCAGGTCGGATGCGGGAGCTCTCGGTGACGACGTGTGCGTCGCTCCCGGTGACCTTCTTGCACAGCTCGACGACGTCCGCGACCGAGACGGTCCGCCCGGTGCCGAGCTGGATCGTCGTGCCGGGCGCGACGTCGGCGAGGGCTGCTCGCACGAACCCGTCGGCCGTGTCGGTGACGAACGTGAAGTCCCGCTTCGGCGTCAGGTCGCCAAGCCTGAGCTCCGACGCTCCGGCCAGCAGCTGCGACAGCACCGTCGGGATGACCGCGCGGGTGGACTGCCGGGGGCCGAACGTGTTGAACGGCCGGAGTGTCGTCACGGGCGTCTCGAACGACAGCGCATAGGACTCGCACATCTTGTCGGCGGAGATCTTCGTTGCCGAGTACGGCGACTGCCCGCGAAGCGGGTGCGTCTCCGTGATCGGCACCGACTCGGGCGTGCCGTAGACCTCGGACGTCGACGTGTTGACCATCCGTGGGATGCCGTGACGCCGCACTGCCTCGAGCACGTTCAGGGTGCCGATGACGTTCGTCTCGACATAGGAGCGCGGGGCGACGTACGAGAACGGGATGGCGATGAGGGCGGCGAGGTGCAGCACGACGTCGGCCCCCTCGGCGCTGGCGAGGACGTGCTCCGGGTCGCGGATGTCGCCGAGGACGACCTCCGCCTGCCCGTCGCGGACCGCCTGCTTGAACGTGTCCGACTCGTCGAGCCAGCCGGTCGACCCGTTGCTGTTGTACAGGCAGAACGCCCGCACCCTCGCGCCGTCCGCGACGAGTCGCTCGACGACGTGGGACCCGATGAACCCGTCGGACCCCGTGACGAGGACGGTCTTGCCCGCGATCGACCCGGTCATCGGTCGCGCGGTGGGCTCGGAAGCGGATTGGTTTGTCACTGTTGCCTTTTCGTCGTCTGCATTGATGCGGTCTCGGTCGTCTCGCGTGACCCAGCGGGTATGCCGCCCGCCGGGGTCCAGGTCATGCCTCGCCTTTGGCGCGGGCCAGGTCGGTCGGGGTGCCGACATCGATCCAGTCGGACTGGATCGGCCATGCGGTGACCCGCTCGCCACGCTCGAGGCAGGTCTCGACGAGCTCGGGCATCGTGCTCGCCTGCCCCTCAGGGAGCCACGCGAGCGCCCGCGGGTCGACGGCATACACGGCGGCGTTGATGTCGAAGCTGAGTGTGGGCTTCTCGGAGATCCCGGTCACCTGTCCCTGCTGGCTCTCGACGACGCCGAAGGGCACTTCGTGCTGGTAGGTGCGGGTCGCCACGGTCACCATGGCGCCGGTCCGCACATGCGCCTCGAGGAGGTCGCTCGCGTCGAACTCGACCATGAGGTCGCCGTTCATCACCACGAGCGGGTGCGCGAGGTCGGGCCGCTCCGCTCGCAGCAGCGTGAGCGAGCCGGCCGTGCCGAGCGGGAGGTCCGGCTGCTCGCGCAGATAGCGGACCGTGCAGCCGAGGCGCGACCCGTCGCCGAGGTGCTCCTCGATCTGGTCCGAGAGGTAGTTGACGCTGACGTAGATCTCGCGGACGCCGTCGCCGACGAGGCCGAGCACGATCCACTCGAGGATCGACCGGCCGGCGACCGTCATGAGCGGCTTCGGGGTGTCCCTGGTCAGGTCGCCGAGGCGGGTGCCGCGACCGCCCGCCATGATGACCGCCGTGTTCGGCAGGGGTGCCGCCCCGATGACGTCGGAAAGGGTGTGCAGTCCCACGAGCGTGCCGTCGGCGGCCAGCTCGGGGACCACGGAGATCCGCAGGGCCTGCATGAGGTCGAGCACGAGGGCGCGTGGCGAGCCGGCAGCGACGACATGCGGCGAGCGCGTCGCGTGGTCGATGGCGGCGTCGTCGAGGCTCGACCCCTTGAGGAACGCACGCCGCAGGTCGCCGTCGGTGAGCAGGCCGGCGAGGCGCCCGTCGTCGGAGACGAGGAGGCAGGCGAACGACCCGGTGCGGTCCACGACCTCGAGGGCGTCGCGGATCGTCGCCGTCGTCGGGGCGGACGTGGCCCGCAGGTCTCGAGCGGTCACGGCTGCTCCTTCCGGTCGCTGGACGGGGTCCGAGGCTTGGTGGGCACGGTCTTGGCGCCTGGCGTCCCCTTCCCACCCGGAGGCGGACCCACCGGCCGGTCCACGAACCTCTTGACGCGCGGGGCGTGCGCCGCCTCTCGAACGATATCGACGATGGCCGTGCTCGCCGCACCCGTGCCGTAGGGGTTGACGACCGCCCTCGCCCGGGCCCGGCCCTGCTCCGACACGGCCTCACGGACCGCCGCCTCCACGGGGCTGCGACCCTCGCCGGCGTGCACGACGTTCTCGCCCCGCAGGCGACCACGCTGCCGGTCACCGATGTCGACCGCCGGGATGTGCAGGGTCGCCGCCTCGATGACCCCCGAGCTCGAGTTGCCGACGACGACGTCGACCGCCCCGAGGACGCCCGGGTAGTCGCGCCCGAGTGCCTCGACGAGCCGCACGCGCGGCTCCCGGTCGGCGAGCTCGGTGAGCTCCTGGATGATGTCGTCGCGGCCGGCGTCCATGCCGGGGTAGGTCGCCACCACGGTGCCGCACACCGCAAGCGTCGCCTCCGCCGCCTGTCGGGCCCACTCGCCCACCGGCGCGCGCACGTGGGCCGTCGGCGGGTGGTACGTGAAGAGCGCGACCGGGCGCTCGACGGCCTCCAGGCCGAGCAGCGTGGCGAGGTCGGCGTCCGTCGACGGTGTCGCGGCAAGCAGTCGGTCCAGACCAGGCGCCCCCGTGACGTGGATGCGGTCGTCGGGCTCCCCGAGCTGCCGCAGCCGGTCTGCTGCGTCGGGCGATGCGACGCAGTGGTGGTCGGCCAGCTTGGTCACGGCGTGACGGACGCGCTCGTCGACGGCTCCTTCGGTCACCTCCCCGCCGTGCAGATGCACGACAGGGATCCCGAGCAGGAACGCCGGGGGCACCACGTAGAGCAGCTCCCACCGGTCGCCGAGCACGACGAGGACATCGATGCCCAGCTCGGGAAGCAGGACGCCCGCAGCACGGGTCAGCTCGGCTCCCTGGTCGAGCTGCGCCTGTGCGGTCACGGCCATCATCGGCGGCGCCAGCTGGACGACGACGTCGCGCCAGCGCTCCGCGGTCTCGGAGGACGGCAGTGCCGCGGCAAGGTCGTCGGCGGCATACATCACGCCGGTCAGGACGCGCAGCGAGATGTCCTCGGAGGCCTGGAGCGCCTCGATGACCGGCGACAGCGGCCCGAGGTCGGCCCGGGTGCCGACGAAGACGGCGACGGTCAGCGGGGCCATGTCAGCGCTCGAGGTCGTCGAACGTGACCGGGGCGCCCGCGGCCACGTCGCGGGCCAGGACACGGCCCCGGATGTCGACGGCAGGGCTGACCCCGCCCTCCGGGCGCAGCAGCTGCAGCTCGGCGCCGCTCAGCGTGGTGCCGGCCGGGAGGGCGCGCGCGGCATGCCACGAGCGGCGGACCAGGGTGGCGTTCTCCTCCTCGGACGGCATGCGGCGCTTCACCCCGTCTCCCAACGCGCGCGCGAGCTCCTTTGTCGCGGAGACATACTCGGTCAGGGCGCCGGGCTCGAGGCTGGCCAGGTGGTCGGGCCCGGGCAGCGTGCGGTCGCTCGTGAAGTGCTTCTCGAGGATCGGAGCGCCGAGCGCCACGGCGCCGAGTGCGGTCGTCAGCCCCGGCGTGTGGTCAGACCACCCCACGGGTATGCCGTGTCGCGCGGTGAGCCGCGGGATCACCCGGAGGTTGCACTCCTCCACGGGGGCCGGGTAGGCCGAGACACAGTGGAACAGCACGAGCCCGGGCGCGTCGGCGCACGCCTCGACTGCGGCCGCGACCTCAGCCTCGGTCCCCATCCCCGTGGAGACGAGCAGGGTGACCCCGAGCCGGGCCATCTCGCGCAGGTAGGGCAGGTTGGTCAGCTCGCCCGAGCTCACCTTGAGCGCGGGCACGCCCAGCTCGACGAGCAGGTGGGCGCTGTCGATGTCGAACGGCGTCGACAGGAAGGTCGTGCCGGCCTCGGCGGCGTGGTCACGCAGCTCGACCCAGGCGGCCTGGGGCAGGGTGAGCGCCTCGAGGAGGCTGCGCTGGTCGGCGCTGCCGCCGCGGTCGCGCTGGTAGGGAGTCGTCGCCGCGGCCGACGAGACGAGCTTGTCGGGTGAGAACGTCTGGAACTTCACGGCGTCGGCGCCTGAGGCCGCGGCGATGTCGACGAGCCGGTGCGCGAGGTCGACGTCGCCGTTGTGGTTCACGCCGGCCTCGGCGATGACATAGACGTCGCCCGGTGTGGGCACGATGCGGCCGCCGACCTTCGCCCGCCGCACGCCGGACATCTCGGGCAGCTCAGGCTCGCCAGGCACCTCAGGCACCTCGGGCACCTCGGACCCGCTCACGGTCCCGCTCACGATGCACCTCCTCGTCTGCGCTTCACGGCCGGCACACCCACAACGGTCTCGCCGTCGGCGACCTGACCCGTCACGACCGCGCCCGCACCGATCGTCGCACCCGCGCCCACGCTGACGCGTGGCAGCACGCGCGCGCCGCTGCCGACGAGCGTGCCGCCCCCCACCGCTGCGCCCCCGAGCAGCGCGGCGCCCGGGGCGATGTGGGCTCCGGCGCCCACGCGGCAGTCGTGCTCGACGACGGCGCCGGTGTTGATGATGACGGCCTCGGCGATCCGGGCCGCAGGCCCGACATGCGCGTGCTCGAGCACGACGGTGCCGTGGCCGAGGATGCAGCGGGGGGAGACCGTGGCCGTGCGAGCGACGACGGGTGGGACCGGCAGGCCGCGGGCTACGAGCTCGTGGACGATCGACGCACGGGCCGGGTTGGCCCCGATGGCGACGACACCGGAAAGCTGCTCGGCCTCGATCCGGGCGAACGCCTCCCGGTCGTCGGCGAGGACGTCGAGGTGCCACGGCTCGGAGTCCGTGACGCCGGTGACGGCGACGACTCGCTCTCCCGCGCGCTCGAGGACGTCGACCACCGAGCGCGCGTGCCCGCCGGCGCCGAACACCACCCAGCCGACGGCTCCCTGGACCTCCATCTCAGGCCCCCTCTGTGGTGGATCGGGCGGCGTCGTGTCCGAGCGACGCAGCCGCCTCGGCGAACGCCTCGCCCACCTTGCGGATGTTGTCCGGCTCGAGAACCGCCGGCACCCGCGGCGGGTCGAGCACGAGCCCTTCCCACGAGTTGCGCACGTAGCGGTCGACGAACCAGTCGTCGATGTCCTTCTCGTCGGCGCGCAGGGACTCCCAGGCGCGGTTGGCCACGAACTCGCGCAGGTCGTCAGGAGACGCGAGCGTCGCGACGTTCGGCAGCCTGCTCCAGGGCATGTCGGCACCGGTGACGACGGGCAGCCCCAGCAGGCCCGCCTCGAGGCCGACGGTCCCGGTCGCCGTGACCGTGAAGGCCGCCCGCTTCATCAGCTCTCGTGAGTCGGCGAAGGGGTCGATCGTCGCGATGTTGGGGTGGACGTCGAACTGCGGCCAGTAGTCCGGGTCCCGACGCCACATGAAGTGCGCGTGCTCCTTGACCGCGACGCCGATGTCGAACGGCGCGAGTGCGTCGGCGAGCACCCGGGCGGTGTACGCCTGGTCGCGCCACTCCTGCCCCATCACGTCGGCGCTCGACTCCGGCTGCACCTGCAGCGGCAGGAAGACGTACCGCTCGGGCACCGGGTCCCAGCGGCGGGTGCGGTACTCGCGAAGGTTCATCCTCGCCTTGACCGGGTTGAGCCACGGCAGGCGGGCGTAGTCGGTGGGCCTCGGCAGCTGGAGGTTGGCGCCCCGGTCGACGGCGAACTCCCTGATCCGGTCGGTCGCGAGCCGCCAGATCTCCTGACCCGACTCGACCTTGAGGTTGCGGGCGTAGCCCATCGGGCGGCCGTGCTCCTCGCGCCACGCGCGGATGAAGTCACGCCCCGCGGCCGTCGCCGACGGGTCGTCGACCGCTCGCTCCCACAGCGTGATCCCCTTCGGCGCGCCGATGAGGCCGAACCGGTCGGACGGGAGCCGTATGCCGCGCGGCCACGTCGCGAGCCCACCGTGGTGGGTGACGAGGCCGGCCGTGAGCAGCTCGGAGGTCACCGTGAACTCGACGAGCGCGAGCACCGGCCCGCGACCCTCGATGGCCGACTCGAGCTCCTCCGCGGCAAGGTTGAGGAAGTTCATCGCGGTGTCGACCCGGTTGCGCCGCAGGGCGCGCTCCGACACGAGGAGGTCGAGCACGTCGAGACCGACGCCGGCGCAGGCCCGCTTGAGAGCCGCGTGGGGCGCGAGGCCACTGACGACGTTCGCCTTGCGCGCGGCGGCATACGGGAGCCTGACCGTTGTGGCTCGCGGCGCATGTCTGCGGACCCACGCGAGGTTGGCGTCGGTGCGCACGACGAGGATGAGGTCCTTCGTGTCGAACCCCGCATGCACGAGGGCCGGAACGAGCAGGTCGTCGTAGCCCAAGCCCATATGGACGAGCGGTGTCACCACGAAAGCATGTCTCCTAGCGTGTGTCGCGGGCGGCTGGCCGGGCGGCGCCCCATCCTATCCGCGCAGCACGCGCAGGATCCGCGGCGCGATGAGCACGCCGGCGACCGCGACCGCGCCCACTAGGGCAATGCGCACCCAGACGAGCACTCCCTCGAAGGAAAGGGCAGCGCCGACCAGCGCGAGCGCGACGGCCAGGGCAGCCACGCCCCAGAGCGCAGCGGGCCAGCGCAGCGTCGAGTGGGTGCGGGCGAACCATGTGGTGAGCGCCATGAGCACCGCGTACCCGACGGCCTTGGCTACGGCGATGCCGACGATCCCTTCCGCCGGCCCGAGCCACACCGCCAGCGCCACGACCACCGCGAGGGCGGTGAGCGCCGCCCAGGCGAGGCGCCCGGTGCGCTCGGCGTCGAGCACGGCGAGCGAGCTCCCCTGGTAGACCATGTACCAGACGGCGACCGTGCAGATGACCCCGAGCGCGCCGACGATGGCGTCGCGGTCGAACTGGGCCGGGGCCATCACGGTCACGAGCCACGGCCCGAGCAGGGCCACTCCGGCCGCGCCTCCGCCGACGACCGTCGTCAGGGACGTGCCGGTGTGCGCGGTCCACGCCCAGCGCTCCCGGAGCGGATGTGAGAGCACCAGCGGGCCCCAGGCGTTGAAGAGCGCGACCGCGAGGACGAAGGGCATGTTGCCCAGCTGGAGCGCGACCTGGTAGCTGCCCGCCGCATCGGACCCCAGAAGCCACTGGGTCAGCAGCACGTCACCGCTGAGCAGCCCCAGCATGGCGGCCGCCTGCGGGAGCAGCGGCGCGCCCAGGCGGACACCCGCCCTGACGCGCGTGCGCTCGGCCGTCGGGGGTAAAGGTCGCCCGAGCACGACCGCGACGACCGCGGACAGGGCGACGACCACGGCGTATGCCGTCAGGTACGTCCCGGCGGTCGGGTCCGTGCGCGCCGCGAGGAGTCCAGCGAGCTGAGCGCCGACCGTCGCGAGCACCGCGAGCAGGAGGAAGCCCCAGGGCTGCAGGCGGGCTCGCATCAGGGTCTGCCCGGAGACGACTGTGGTGAGGCCGACGGCCGCGACCACGAGCGGGATCCACTGGGCAAGGTCCGCGTGACCGCCCGCCGAGAGCACCAGAGCGACGACGATGCCGAGCAGACCGAGGGCGAAGGCAAGCAGGATCATGGTGCCCGCGAGGGCTCTGGCGACGCGCGGTCCCTCCGGCCCGCGGTGGTGCTCCCGGAGGATCACCTGCGGCAGGCCGGCGGCCGCGATGGTCCCGACCATCTGGACGATGACCAGCCCCGTCGCGACCCGGCCGAACTCCGACGGGCCGAGCACGCGGGTCGCGAAGGGCAGCACGAGCAGCACCCCGAGACCCTGCAGCGCGGTGCCGGCGAGGTAGACGACCGAGTGCCCGGCCAGCGACCCGGACCGGCCGGTGGACTCGGCGTCGGTGGTCGGCTCGGTGCTCACACCCCGAAACCTACTGGTCCGCGCCGTCGGGCCGGGTGCGCCGGCCTCGCGAGCGGCCGGCGGCGGGCCCGACCGACCTCCACCAAGCCACCGGTCCGGCATACCCTCGCGTGATGGCCACTCTCGTGGCGGTCCGCCGGTCCTGGGGCGGCATGAGATGGTGCATGCTGTGGACGGGCTGAGGCAGGAGCGACCCCCGGTCGTCGTCGTGCGCGGGTCCGGCTCGATCGGCCAGCGGCACGCCCGCGTGCTCGCCGCGCTGGGTGCCGGCGTCGCCGTGTGGCCCGTCCGCCCGCGCCGGCACGCCGAGGTCGCCGTCGCGCCGGCCTCAGGGTCGCTCGACGCCCCGGCCTCGCGACTCCTCGACGACGGGACCGGCCCGGCCGCCCTCGCAGACGCCGACCTCGTCGTCGTCGCGACCGACACCTCCCGGCACGTCGCCGACGCGGTCCAGGCCCTCGACGCCGGCGCCCGCAGGGTGCTGGTCGAGAAGCCGGTCTCCCCCACCGTCATGGCGGCCGACCCGCTCGCGGGCCATCCGCGGGCCGACGCGGTCTGGGTGGCGGCGCCCCTGCGGGCGCACCAGGGCTTCCGCCACGTCGCGGCGCACGCCTCGGAGGTCGGGTCGCCGGTCTCGGCGCACGTCTGGTCGCAGTCGTGGCTCCCCGACTGGAGGCCCGGCCGGGACTACCGCGAGTCCTACTCCGCCCGCGCCGACGAGGGTGGCGTCCTGCGCGATCTCGTCCACGAAATCGACTACGCGACGGTCCTGCTCGGAGAGCCGGCTCTGCTCGGTGCGCGACTGGACCACGACGGCCCGCTCGACATGGCAGCCGAGCAGGCCGCGTCCCTGCTGTGGACCACCCCGAGTGGCGCGACCGTGACCATGCGCCTGGACTACATCTCACGGCCGACGACCCGCGGCCTCCTCCTCCGCGGTCCTGAAGGCAGCCTCGAGTGGGACGTCGTCACGGCGAGGGTCCGGCACCGTGCTGCCGACGGCGAGGTCACGGAGCGCGTCTTTCCGGCCGACCTCGACCGTGACACCGTGATGGCGACCCAGGCCCGCGCTGCCCTGGACCTGTTGCCCGTGGCTGCCGGAGCAGCCCGCCTCGAAGCCGGTGCCCCGGCTACGCTCGCCGAAGGACTCGCAGCCCTGCGACTCTGCGACGCGGCACGCCGACTGAGCGACCCGGCATACGGCCCGGCGGCCCCGCACGGAACCCGGGGTGGAAAGGCAACGAGCACGTGAGCGACCCGACGTCCCAACGGATCCTGGCTGTCATCCCCGCCCGCGGCGGCTCAAAGGGCCTGCCCGGCAAGAACATTCGCCCACTCTGCGGCCTGCCGCTCATCGCACACTCCATCCGTGCCGCAGCCCTCACGCCCGTGGTCGCACGATGCGTCGTCACGACCGACTCCGCTGAGATCGCCGAAGTCGCTCGCGCCAACGGCGGTGACGTGCCGTTCCTGCGGCCTGCGGAGCTGGCTCAGGACGACACACCGATGGCACCGGTCGTCCGCCACGCCCTGGAGTGGGTCGAGCGCGAGGAGGGGCAGAGCTACGACGCCGTGCTGCTGCTCGACCCGACGAGTCCGGCCCGCGTCCCGCAGCAGCTCGCCGACGCCGCGGCGAGGCTCGCAGCAGACCACGCACTTGACGGCGTTGTCAGCGTCTCCGAGCCCACGTTCAACCCGGTCTGGGTCGGCGTCCGTCCTGACGAGTCGCCGCGTGGCGCCCTCGCCCGGTACTTCGACAGTGGCGTGGGCGTGACCCGCCGACAGGACGCTGGGCGCTTCCTCCGCATCAACGGCAACTTCTACTTGTGGCGCTCGGACTTTGTCCGCCGCCTCGCCGCGTCGTGGTTCGACGAGGGCGTCCACGCTGGGGCGGAGATCCCTGAGGCGCAAGCGTTCTCGATCGACGACGAGTACGAGTTCCGGCTCGTCGAGGCACTCGTCGGGGCCGGCATCATCACGCTGCCCTGGCTCGAACCGACACAAGGAGCGTGACCATGGGCGCACCTGCCCAGGACCTCACTGGCCGCACCGCAGTGGTGACCGGCGGCGCCGGTCCGCTCGGGCGCGTCCTCGCCGATGCCCTCGCGGCGGCCGGGGCGCGCGTGGTCGTCGTGGACCTCGACGCCGAGGCCTGCGCGTCGACCGCAGCCGAGCTGCCCGGCGAGGGCCACGTCTCATGCCCAGCGAATCTCCTTGACCCACAAGGTCTTTCGGACGTTGTCGAGACGCTCGAAGCCCATGGCTCGTGCGACGTCCTCGTGCACAACGCCGCCTTCACCGGCACCTCTGGCGTGCCCGGGTATGCCGTCCCGTTCGACGAGCAGACCGACGGGGCCTTCGCGATGGCGCTGGCGCTCAACCTCACCGCCCCGTTCTCGCTGACCCGACGGCTCGCGCCGCTGCTGCGCTCGAGCGGCCGCGGCAGCGTCGTCAACGTGTCGAGCATCTACGGCATCGTCGGGCCCAACCTCGGCCTCTACGCCGGCACACGCATGGGCAACCCCGCGGCATACGCGGCCTCGAAAGGCGGACTCGCCCAGCTCACCCGGTACCTCGCGACCGTGCTGGCGCCCGAGGTCCGGGTCAACGCCTTCGCCCCCGGCGGCATCGAGCGCGGTCAGGACGAGGCGTTCGTCGAGCGTTACGAGGGGCTGACGCCGCTGCGACGGATGGCGACCGAGGACGACTTCCGGGGCGTCGTCACCTGGCTGGCCTCCGACGCGTCGGCGTACGTGACCGGCCAGGTCATCGCCGTCGACGGCGGCTGGACGGCCTGGTAGCGCGCCGAACATTCAGCGAAGCGAGGCGTCACGCATTCAGCGCAGCTCGGGCGCGACTGTCTGTTCGAACAGCTCGATTCCGGACCGGTCGTATGCCGCCTCGGCGAAGTACGTGATCGCGTAGCCGAGACCACGCGACTGCGCGTCCTTCAGCACCGCGACGATCTTCTCCGGGGTGCCGACCGCGGGCTGGTTGCGGAGGTTGGCCACGTCATGCTCGACGCGTGACTCCGGCACTCCGCCCCGCCGCAGCAGGTCACCGTAGAACTTGAGCCGGTCCTCGACGTCGGACTCCGTCTCGCCGATGACCACGTTGAAGTTGCCGGAGCGCACGATCGAGTCGAAGTCGCGCCCGATGTCCTTGCAGTGGGCGGCGAGGATCTCGCTCTTGCGCGTGAACTCCTCGGGCTTGTCGAAGAAGTTCGTGTAGTCGGCGTACTGCGCGGCGATTCGCAGCGTCACCTTCTCCCCGGCGCCGGCAATCCACATCGGGATGCCGTTGTCGGCACTCCCGGGACGGACCGTCCCCTGCAGGGGTCGCGGGGCACAGAGCGCGCCGTCGACCTGGTAGTACTTGCCGTCGAGGGTCGCTGAGCCCTTTGTCCACATGTCCCGGAAGACCTGCACGCCCTCGCGCAGTGCGCCGAGCCGGTCGCCAGCCTTCGGGAAGCCGTAACCGTAGGCTCGCCACTCGTGCTCGTACCAGCCGGCGCCGATGCCCATCTCGACGCGACCGCCCGAGATGACGTCGACGGTCGCAGCGACCTTCGCGAGGTAGGCGGGGTTGCGGTAGGCCATGCACGTGCACATCTGCCCGAGCCGCACGCGCTCGGTCGTGGCGCCGAGGGCCGCCATGAGCGTCCACGCCTCGTGCGTCGCCTCTTCAGAGGGCAGCGGCACGGTGTGGAAGTGGTCATAGACCCAGATCGACTCGAAGACGTCGCCCTCGTCGATGCGCCGGGCCAGGCCCACCATCGCATCCCACTGCCGGTCGGGCTCGATCCCGACGAGGTCCATCCGCCAGCCTTGGGGCACGAAGATTCCGAAGCGCATGTTCGCCATCCTGTCACGCCGCCATCCGGCGATGCGTGTGAGGATGGATGCCATGACCGAGCCCCTCTCGACGCACCGGAACAGCCCGGACGTCATCCGCGATGTGCTCTACACCCCAGCCACGTGGGCGATCGTCGGTCTCGGTGACAACCCCGACCGGACGGCATACCGCGTGTCGCTGTGGCTCCAGGCCGAGCTGGGGATGCGCCTGGTCCCGATCCACCCGACGGCGGCCAAGGTTCATGGCGCCCAGGGGTACAAGACGCTCGCCGACATCCCCGACGGCCTGGTCGTCAAGGTCGTCGACTGCTTCGTCAACAGCGCCCGGGTCGGCGAGGTCGTCGACCAGGCGATCGCCGAGCGCGACCGGCTCGGCATCGAGGCGGTCTGGCTGCAGCTCGGCGTCATCGACGAGGCCGCCGCGGCCCGAGCCGAGGCGGCGGGCCTGTCTGTAGTGATGGACACGTGTCCGAAGATCGAGTTCCCGCGGATCCAGCCCGGTGACGGCGCCGACGCCGTGACCGACTGAGGGCTCCCGCCGGAGTCCCCCGGCTTTGTCAGTCGGGAAGGCCCTTGGCGACCTGTTCGCGCAGCGAGGCACTCTTGGCGTGCGCCTGGTCCCGCAGCTCCGACTGGAAGCCCACCATCCGCTCGCGGACGCGCGTCGCAAGCGGGTCGGAGCCGGATCCCACGATGCGAGCGGCCAGCAGCCCGGCGTTCCGCGCGCCGCCGATAGACACGGTTGCGACCGGCACCCCCGCTGGCATCTGCACGATCGACAGCAGCGAGTCCATCCCGTCGAGGTACTTCAGCGGCACCGGCACCCCGACGACGGGCAGCGGCGTCACCGCGGCAAGCATCCCGGGTAGGTGGGCGGCTCCCCCGGCGCCGGCGACGACGACCCGCAGACCCCGCCCGGCAGCTGCCTGGCCGTAAGCGATCATCTCGTCCGGCATACGGTGGGCTGAGACAACATCGGCCTCGAAGGGAATCCCGAACTCCTGCAACGCTTTTGCCGCCTCACGCATGACGGGCCAGTCGCTGTCGCTGCCCATCACGATGCCGACGACGGGCTGCTCGCTCTGCTCTGTCACGTGGTCCTCATTCCGTGATGGTGCCGCGCAGGTAGGCGGCTGCGTGCCCGGCCCGCTCGCGAGCGTCGCCCAAGTCGGTGCCGCAGACGTTGACATGCCCGATCTTGCGGCCCGGGCGGACGCCCTTGCCGTACATGTGCACCTTGGCGCCGGGGTCTCGCGCCATGATGTGCCGGTAGGCGGAGTAGAGCTCCTCGTGCTCCGGCAGGTCGCCGCCGAGCACGTTGGCCATGACCGTCCAGGGCGCCCGCGGAGCCGGGTCGCCGAGCGGCAGGTCGAGGACCGCCCGAAGGTGCTGCTCGAACTGGCCCGTCACCGCGCCGTCCATCGACCAGTGGCCGCTGTTGTGGGGGCGCATCGCGAGCTCGTTGACGACGTATGCCGCCCTGCCGTCCTCGGCGGCACTGCCGCCGTTGTCGCCGGCAGCCTCGGCGTTGCGAAGCTCGAACATCTCGACCGCGAGCACACCGGTCACC
Source organism: Monashia sp. NPDC004114 (assembly GCF_053603855.1). Lineage (NCBI taxonomy): Bacteria > Bacillati > Actinomycetota > Actinomycetes > Micrococcales > Intrasporangiaceae > Intrasporangium > Monashia sp. NPDC004114. The sequence continues at coordinate 166,688 of NZ_JBSGGK010000009.1, forward strand.
CCGAGCTCGCCGGCGATCCGGAGTCCTGCTTCAGTCGCCCGCGAGGCGAGGTGCGGATCAAGGCCCGGTGCGGGCGCGAGCACCTCGGTGCAGATGCCGTCGGTCTGGACCGTCTCGACGACCGCCCACGCCGCCGCCTGCCCCGACGGGCTCCGGGCGATCAGCACCGCGATCTCGCGGAGGAAGTCGACCTTCTCTTCGAGCAGGAGCCCGCCCTCGACGGGGCCGGGCTCGCCGACGCGCGCGAGCCAGTCGGCGAGGTCGTCGGCCGACCCGGCGATCGCCACCCCCTTGCCGTCGTAGCCACCGCGCGGGGTCTTGGCGACGATCGGCCACCCGACGGCGTCACCGAACGCCGTCACGTCCGGAGCGGTCATGGCCTTGGCCCAGCGCGGGCAGGGGATGCCGAGGCCGGTGAGCCGCTCGCGCATCGCCAGCTTGTCCTGGGCGAAGTGCAGCGCGCCGCGCGTGGGGTGGATCACGACCCCGTCGGCCTCGAGAGCGGCCAGGATGTCGGCCGGCACGTGCTCGTGGTCGAAGGTCACCACATCACAGGCCTTGGCGAACGCGCGGACCGCCTCGAGGTCGGTGTGCTCGCCGACCGGCGAGCTCGGCACGACCAGCGCAGCCGAGTCGGTGTCGCTGACCGTGAGCACCGACAGCTGGATGCCGAGCTCGATCGCGGGACCCTGCATCATCCGGGCGAGCTGGCCGCCTCCGACGACGCCGACGACGGGGAACCCTCCGGGGGCGTTCTTCGGCTCGCTCACGCCGCCCAAGCCTAATAGGTGTCCGCCCCCACTCATCCCACCCCGACGCCGTCGAGTGGGCACCCCGCCCCACCAGCCCCACATTCCCCCGTCGAGTGGGCGCCCCGCCCCACCAGCCCCAGTCGAGTGGGCGCCCCGCCCCACCAGCCCCCATCGAGTGGGCGCCCCGTCCCACGGGTCAGGTGACCAGAGTGACCAGAGGGACCAGAGGGACGAACTCAGCACTCGACGGGAGGGGGCCGAGCGGGGCAAGCCCCAGTCGAGTGGGCGCCCCGCCCCACCAGCCCCCATCGAGTGGGCGCCCCGTCCCACGGGTCAGGTGACCAGAGTGACCAGAGTGACCAGGGGGACGAACTGACCACTCGACGGGAGGGGGCCGAGCGGGGCAAGCCCCAGTCGAGTGGGCGCCCCGCCCCACCAGCCCCCATCGAGTGGTCACCCCGTCACAGGAGCCACGTGACCAGAGTGACCAGAGTGACGAGCTGCTCACTCGACCTGGAAGGGGGCGGTTGGTCAGGCGGCGGGGTCGCGGCGGCTGGGGGCGGCGACCTCGAGCGGCTCGTCCGCGTCCTGGCCACCGGGCACCCCGGCAGCAGCCACGGCCTCGTCGCCCGGCTCGGCGAGTGCGGCCTCGACGTGGCTCGGGTCGGCCAGTGCCGGGTGGTGCGAGCGCACCGCGGCGAACGTCCACAGCTTGTTGAGCACGAACGAGACCGGTGTGACGACGGCGATGACGATCAGCTGGGCCCAGTAGAGCCGGGTGCGGAAGCCCGTCGAGTTGTCGAAGACCGACTCGGGAAGATGCAGGGCGGAGTTGGGGTGCATGAGCAGCGTGAGGAGCACCAGGCCGACCACCTGGCCGAGCATCCCGACGGCCAGGAATGGGAGGTACTCCCGCAGCCACGGGGCGCGATGGCTCGTCCGGAACGTCCAGGAGCGGTTGAGCTGGAAGTTCCACAGGTTCGCCACGAGGAACGCGATGGTCGAGTAGACGTGGTACCACCGCACGTTGAAGTCGGTGCCCGGGATGCCGACGATCGCGTCGCGCAGGTCGGGTCCGAGCTTCTTCAGGACGATGAGCGTCAGCATGTTCACGAGCACACCTGAGAGCCCCACCGCGGCGAACCGGGCGAGCAGCACCCAGTTGTGGCGGTGGCGCACGAACAGGAAGGTGTGCAGGCGCCTCACCCGGGCACCCTACCCCGCGTACCCGTGGGCCACCCCCATGTCCCGCAGACCCCGACCCCGCGGTCGATGTATTCGCGCGTCACATACCGCTCGGGATCACATCGACCCGGGGTGTCAGTCGGTCTCTGCCTCGGAGAGGAACAGTGCGAACCGGGCCGGCTGCGCCTGGACGAGGTCCAAGCGGCCTCCGTTGGACTCGGCGAGGTCCCGGGCGAGGGCGAGGCCGAGGCCGGTGCTGCCGCCGGCTCCGCTGCTCACCGAGCGCTCGAAGATGTGCGGTGCCATCGCTGCCGGCACCCCATCGCCCTGGTCGCTGACCTCGACGATGACCGATGGCCCGGACCGCCGGGCGTGCACGTCGACGGTCCCCCGTCCGTGCACAAGGGAGTTCTCCAGGAGCGTGGACAGCACCTGCGAGAGCGCCACCGGGGTCGACCGCACGAACAGCCCGCGCTCGCCGCGCACGCGCACGGACCGCCGCGCCTGCTCGAAGGCCGGCTGCCACTCGCGCTGCAGGGCCGCGATCACGGAGTCGAGCGACACCGCCGGAGACGGGCCGCCCGACCCGCGAGTACGCCCGAGGAGGTCGTCGACGACCCTCGTCAGCCGCTCGACCTGGGCGATCGCGATGGTCGCCTCCTCCTTGACCACGGCAGCATCGTCGGTCTCCGAGATCTCCTCGAGCCGCATGAGCAGGGCCGTGAGCGGGGTGCGCAGCTGGTGGGACGCGTCCGCGGCGAAGTCGCGCTCGGCTGCGAGCGACTTGGTCATGTCGTGCGCCCGCCGGGTCATGACCCCGGAGACCTCGTCGAGCTCGGCGATGTCTGAGTGGAGCGGCGCCAGCCGGGCCTCGCCCGCCGCAAAGCGGTTCGCGAGCTCGACGAGCTCCCTCGAGGACTGCTCGACGCGGCGGCGGGTCGGAGCGGTGACGAGGTAGGCGACCCCGGCACCGACCAGGGCGCACGCGAGGACGGTGACGGCATACCGACCCACTCCCGAGGGCGGGTCGGTGCCGAGCCACTCCCGCACCACGCTGGGCCGCTGGGTCACGACGTACCAGACGACCCCCGTCGAGAGCAGCACCGTGAGACCGCCCGTGACCCCAGCGACGACGAGGCACAACCGGTCGAGCAGGTGGCGCACGGTCAGTCGACCTGAGGTCGCTCGAAGCGGAAGCCGACGCCGCGCACGGTCGCGATGTACTGCGGCGAGGTCGCGTCGTCACCGAGCTTGCGACGCAGGACCGAGATGTGCATGTCGAGGGTCTTCGTCGAGCCGAACCACGCGGTGTCCCAGATCTCGCGCATCAGCTGCTCGCGGGAGACGACCTTGCCCTGCTCGCGAACGAGGACCCGCAGCAGGTCGAACTCCTTTGCGGTCAGCTGGAGCTCCTCCCCCTTGAACCACGCGCGACGACCGTCGGAGTCGATCCGCACGAGCTCGCCCGTGGCGACGACCTCGGTCGGCGTCCGGCGCAGCAGCGCGCGGACCCGAGCGAGGAGCTCGGCCAGCCGGAAGGGCTTGGTGACGTAGTCGTCGGCACCGGCGTCGAGCCCGACCACCGTGTCAACCTCGTCGGCGCGGGCCGTGAGGATGAGCACCGGGATGGTCCGCCCTTCGGCGCGGATCCGCCGGCATACCTCGAGCCCGTCGATCTTGGGCAGGCCGAGATCGAGCAGGACGAGGTCGGGACTCTCCTTGGCGCCGTCGAGGGCCGCCGCGCCGTCTTCGCGGACGTCGACGTCGTAGCCCTCGCGCCGAAGCGCCCGGGCGAGCGGCTCGGAGATGGCCGGGTCGTCCTCCGCCAGGAGCACTCGCGTCATGTGACCGTCCTCAGAGTTCCGTCGCCCAACCTGGCGCCGGCGGTGCGCCGACCCGTGGGAAGCCTATCGAGTGCGTCCCCATCCGCACGTTGACGCGGTCGCCGGACCCCGCGTCCTGTTCGTCCGGACCCTCACACCCCCGGCCACTGTGGGCGCCGCTTCTCCGCGAACGCCGCGACACCCTCGCGGCGGTCCCCCGAGAACGCGGTGGCCCGCCAGCACGCGTCCTCGATCTCGAGACCGGCGGCCAGGTCGACCCCAGAGCCCAGCCGCATGGCCCGCTTGGCGTTGCGCAGGCCGACGGGCGAGTTCGCGCCGATCACGGCGGCGAGCTCGAGCGCGCGGGCGCGGGCGGTGCCGGCGGGCACCACCTCGTCGACCGCGCCGATCTCGAAAGCCTCGCGGGCCGAGAGCCTCGCGGCCGAGAAGATCGCGCGAGCCGCGCGGGACCAGCCCACCCGTCGGACGAGCAGCTGCGTGCCGCCCCCACCCGGGATGACCCCCACGCTGACCTCGGGAAGCCCCACGAGCGCACCTTCGCCCGCGATGACCACGTCACACGAGAGCGCGAGCTCGAACCCTCCACCCAGGGCGAAGCCGTCGACCGCCGCGACCGCAGGCACGGGCAGGTCGAGAACGCCGGTGTATGCCGCCCGGGCGAGCGGGCGCTGCGCCAGCAGCTCCGCGTCGGTGAAGGAGTTGCGCTCCTTGAGGTCGGCCCCGACGCAGAAGGCCCGGTCGTGGCTCGACGACAGCACGACGCACCGCACGGTCGGGTCCTGCGCAACTCTGGTGGTGGCCGACTCGATCGCGCGGGCCATATCGGTGGAGACGGCGTTCATCGCCTCGGGGCGGTCGAGGACGATCTCGGCAACGTGCTCGAGCGCGGCGTCCGCGAAGCGCTCGACGCGCACCAGCGCCCGCGGATGACCCGGCCCGTTCGGATCTGAGGTGATGGGCGGCATACGTCGTCTCCTTTGGCGTGCGGGTGGTGCGCCGGCCGCTCAGGCGGCCGGGTCGGTACTGGGTTCAGTGCCCGGTTCAGTGCCCGGTTCAGTGCCCGGTTCAGTGCCCGGTTCACTGCCTGGCTCAGTGCCTGGCTCAGTGCCAGGATCGGCGGGCCAGATGGGCTCGAGTGGCTCCGGGGGCTGGACGGGCTGGCGCGGCGCCGGGGGCTCACCGGCCGGGCGCCGGCCGGATGCCGTGGCGCGCCGCAGCATCGACGGAGTCACCGGGCCCACACCCCGCAAGATGCGTCGCCGCTGGCCCGTCAGCTCGAAGCCGGAGAGGCTCGCGAGCTCGCGCGCCATCGTGCCGTCGACGAGGACACTGCCCGCCTGAGCTACGGCGGTCAGCCGCGAGGCGCGGTTCACGGTCGTCCCGAAGACGTCGCCGAGGCGGGAGATGATCGGCCCGCGGGCCATCCCGCAGCGCACGTCGGGCAGCACGTCGTCCTGGGTCATCGTCTCGATGAGGTCGAGCGCGATAGCGGCCGCCGGAGCCACCCCGACGGTCGTGAAGAGCACCTCGTCGCCGACGGTCTTGATGAGGCGGCCGCCGTGGGCGGTGATGACGTCGGCCGACAGCGCCTCGAACCGCGACACCAGCCGAGCCAGGTCGCGCTCGGACATCCTGCGCACGAGCGCGGTGAAGTTGACGAGGTCGGCGAAGCCGACCGAGCGCATCTTCGTCATGCCGTACGCCTCGGGGTCGGCGTCGGCGAGCATGCGCGACACGGTCGCCGACAGGTGCCGGCGCCAGGCGTAGACGAGCAGCGGTTCGAGCCGGTCGGTCAGGGTGGCCAGACGCCGCGCGGTCTCCGCAGCGGTCTCGATGTCCGGCACCGAGCGGGTGGCGTCGTCGTCGGTCTCCCGGTCCTCGGCCAGGGCGGCGGTCATGTGCTCCTCGACCGCCTCGGCGATGAGCTGGGACTGCCATCCGGCGAGACGGTCCGTCGAGCGGGCGAACGCCCGCGTCATCGCGAGCGCCGTCGGCTCGTCGAGCAGGCCGTCGCGCACGATGCCGGCCACGGCGGCAAGAGCGCGCTGGTCGGCCTCGGTGAACAGCTCGTCGTCGGTGTCTACGACCGGGAACCCGAGGGCGTGCCAGAACTTGCGCGCGGACAGCAGGGACACCTCGGCGCCGCGGCTCACGTCGCGACGACGCAGCTCGAGGGGGCGTCCGAGCAGCTGTTCGGTGTAGTCCTCGCTCGCCCGCCTCTGCGGCTCGGCGCCGGGCTCGGTCATGGGCCGATCATGCCAGTCAGCCCGTCGGCCGCCGGACTCGCCCGACCTACCGAAGCCGTTCGGGCCGGCGAGGGCCGCCGGGGCGGCGACCGGTCACGACCGCCGCACGTGCACGACGTCGCCCGCGGCGAAGCTGTGCCTGCCCTCGGGGGTGGCGACGACCAGAGCACCGTCGTCGTCGACGGTCAGTGCCTCGCCCTCGACCGCAGCGCCCGTCGGCAGGTGGACGCGCACGCGCTGGCCGATCGTCCAGCACTCCTGCCGGTATGCCGTCGCAGCCTCCTCGGGCCGCACGCTCCGGACCAGCGCGGCCAGCTCGCGCAGATACGTCACGACGAGGGTCTCCCGGCCGACGCGCACGCCCGCGAGGGCGAGCGACGTCGCGGTCTCGACCGGGAGCTCCTCACGCGTCTGGTCGACGTTGACACCCGTCCCCACGACGACGGCATACGAGAGTCGGCCGTCACCCGCCGGTGCGCTCGGCAGCGTGACGAGCTCGCAGAGGATCCCGCTCACCTTGCGGTCGTCGTCGTCGGCGAGCAGGACGTCGTTCGGCCACTTGAGCCGTGGGGTCAGCTCGTAACCGGCGTCCCTGGAAACCTCGCGCAGGGCGCGGGCCAGTGCCAGGCCGGCCACGAGGGGCAGCCACCCCGCCCGCTCGGGACCGCTCACCGGAACCGCCGCCGAAACTGCGACCGACGCCCGGTCCGGCACCTCCCACACGCGGCCGAGACGGCCTCGCCCGCCGGTCTGGTGGTCGGTCAGCACCACCCACCACAGGGATGCGGGCCCGTCGCCCGACGCGGGGACGGACCGCTCGTCGTCGGGAGCGCCGCCGGTCAGCAGCTCTCGCAGGCGAGTGTTCGTCGATCCGATGGCGGGGTGGAACTCGACGCCGCGCCAGGGCTGGTCAGACGTGACCAACCCCGCACTGATGATCTCCGGGACGAGCGGGCTACGCACGGTTCCAAGGCTAGAGTGCGGCCATGGCTACCGATCACGCCCTGGCCGAGCCGCCGGCGCCCGCGCCGTCCGACCCTGCGCCATCCGGGTCCGAACTCGACCTCACCACCACGGCTGGCAAGCTGGCAGACCTCAAACGACGTGTCGCCGAGGTCGCCCACGCCGGGTCCGAGCGGGCGGTCGAGAAGCAGCACGCACGCGGCAAGAAGACGGCGCGCGAGCGGATCGAGATGCTCCTGGACGAGGGCACGTTCATCGAGATGGACAAGTACGCCCGGCACCGGTCCACCCAGTTCGGCCAGGAGCAGAACCGGCCTTACGGCGACGGCGTCGTCACGGGCTACGGCACCATCGACGGGCGCCAGGTGGCGATCTTCGCCCAGGACTTCACCGTCTTCGGCGGGTCGCTCGGCGAGGTCTTCGGCGAGAAGATCGTCAAGGTCATGGACTTCGCGATGAAGATCGGGTGTCCGGTCATCGGCCTGAACGACTCCGGTGGCGCCCGGATCCAGGAGGGCGTGGTCTCCCTGGGGCTCTACGGCGAGATCTTCTACCGCAACGTCCGCGCCTCCGGGGTCATCCCGCAGATCAGCCTCATCATGGGCCCGTGCGCAGGCGGCGCGGTCTACTCCCCCGCGATCACCGACTTCACCGTGATGGTCGACCAGACCTCGCACATGTTCATCACGGGCCCGGATGTCATCAAGACCGTGACCGGCGAGGACGTCGGCTTCGAGGAGCTCGGCGGCGCACTCACGCACAACTCCAAGTCGGGTGTCGCGCACTACATGGGCACCGACGAGCAGGATGCCATCGACTACGTCAAGGCCCTGCTGTCCTACCTGCCGAGCAACAACCTCGAGACCCCGCCGTCGTACGCCGAGGGTGAGGCCGACCTCGCGGTCACCGACGAGGACCGGTGGCTCGACACGTGCATCCCGGACTCGCCGAACGTGCCGTACGACATGAAGCAGGTCATCGAGCACGTCGTCGACGACGGAGAGTTCCTCGAGGTGCAGCCGCTCTTCGCGCCCAACATCATCACCGGGTTCGCCCGCGTCGACGGCATGTCGGTCGGGATCGTGGCCAACCAGCCCATGCAGTTCGCCGGCTGCCTCGACATCCACGCCTCCGAGAAGGCGGCCCGGTTCGTGCGCACGTGCGACTGCTTCAACGTGCCCGTGCTGACGTTCGTCGACGTGCCCGGCTTCCTGCCCGGCACGTCTCAGGAGTGGGAAGGCATCATCCGCCGGGGTGCCAAGCTCATCTACGCGTATGCCGAGGCCACCGTCCCCAAGATCACCGTTATCACCCGCAAGGCCTACGGCGGTGCGTACGATGTCATGGGGTCCAAGCACCTCGGCGCCGACATCAACCTGTCCTGGCCGACCGGGCAGATCGCGGTCATGGGCGCCCAGGGCGCGGTCAACATCCTCTACCGCAAGGAGCTCGCCGCCGCCCAGGCCGCCGGCAGCGACGTCGAGGGCCGCCGCGCGGAGCTCGTCAGCCACTACGAGGAGACCCTGGCCAACCCCTACATCGCGGCCGAGCGGGGCTACATCGACACGGTCATCAGCCCCTCCAACACCCGCATGAACGTCACCCGGGCGTTGCGGGCCCTGAAGAACAAGCGCGAGACCCTGCCGCCCAAGAAGCACGGGAACATCCCGCTGTGAGCACTCCTGGCACTGAGAGCACCGCCCGGCCCGCCCCCGGCGCGTCGGGCGAGACGTCCGCGCCCGGCGCGGAGCTACCGGTCATCCGCGTCGAGTCGGGCAGCCCGACGCCCGAGGAGATCGCGGTGCTCGTCGCGGTTCTCGCGAGCGCAGGCGGAGACGACGAGCCGACGGCGTCGCGTCGGCGCTCGGCCTGGTCCGACCCGTCCTGGCGTCTCATCGGCCCGGAAGCCCGTGCCGGCGGCTGGCGGGCCAGCGGCCTGCCGCACTGACATCGCTCGAGGACTGGGCATCACGCTGATGTCTCGGAGGTCATCGGCGCGGTCAGTGCTTTGATGGGACTCATGAGCGATCGCCATGAGAGTGGCGCGCCACGCGTCGCGCGCGCCAGCCGCGAGATCGCGGCCGATTCCACTCGGATCTTCGATCTCATCGCTGATCCGGCCGAACAGCCGCGATGGGATGGCAACGACAACCTGTCCCATGCCGCGACCGGTCAGAGAGTCCACGCGGTCGGCGACGTCTTCACGATGACCACCACGAAGGGCAACCTCAGAGAGAACCACGTGGTCGAGTTCGTCGAAGGCCGGCGAATCGCCTGGACCCCCGCCGAGCCGGGTCAGGAGCCGCCCGGCCACCTGTGGCGCTGGGAGCTGGAACCGATCAGCCCGTCGCTCACGCGGGTAACCCACACCTACGACTGGACCCGCTTGGCCGATGACGACCGAAGGATCCCGCGCGCCAGGGCGACCACTCCCGACCGGCTGCAGGCATCCATCGACCGGCTCGCGGCTCTCGTCGAGCGCCCTGACCGCTGAACGCTCCCGCGCTGTGCCCTGTTCGTCGCGCGATCCTCTACGGGACCCAGCCCGGGCGGGACTTTCGTAGGCGAATTCGCTGAATGGCCTACAGGATCCACCCGCGACCCGATCCTGTAGGCGGCGACGGCTTCGCAGGTGCCACTCAGCCCAGGAAGTCGCGGGCTCCGAGGATCTCGCGGTGGGCGGCCAGGTACCAGTTGCGCAGCTCGACATCGATCCGAGCCGACTCGGCCGGGTCGACCGACACCGTGCCCGGAACCGAAGGGAGCCCCTCGAGCAGTGCCGCTCGAGAACCGTCGGGAGGATGCGTGACCCACAGGTCGACCATTCGCCGGGATGCCTGGCGCCGCACCTCCAGTTCGTCCTGCAGCTGAGCATGGCGGCGGTCGGCGAGCGTCCCCCAGTCCTCCGAGCGCTTGGTCACGACGTCGTGCACGAGTCCGTCGACCAGGTCGCCCAGCACCGTGAGCCGGTCGACCGTGGCGATCGCGGCCCGCGAGCCGACGGCTTCCCGTGACGCGAGGTCGGCGGCATACTCCGCCCTGCGATGGTCGGACATCGCGATCGCGTCGATCGCCAGCTGGATCGTCGCGAAGACCGTGTTCAGCATGGCGAGGAGCAGCCGGAACAGCATCGTCACGAACGAGTCGTCCTCGGCTCGGTCGAGGCGATCGCCCATCCGGCGCCAGGGGTTGTGGCCGCCGGTCCACTCGACGGCACTCGCGAAGATCGCCGTTGCGGGACGAGTGAGTGTGCCGCGCAGAGGATCCCGGTTGCTCAGGTGCCCGAGCTCGTGTGCGAGCACCGCGACCCGCATCTCGGGAGTGAGCAGAAGCCACATCGGGATGCCGATGAACAGCACCGACCGACCGCGCACGCCTACTCGAGTCACAGCCATGTTGACCTCGTCTGCTAGCAGCACGAGGACGTCGGGTTCCTTTGCGCCCACCGCCCCAGCCACCTGTCGGATGAGGCCTCTAAGGGCTGGTGCCTGGTCGGCGGGGATCTTGGTCAGGCTCCGCGGGAGGCGACCGAACCGCGGTCTCGTCCAGACACCCAGAAGAACGAGACCAACCGATGCGAAGAACTTCGCCGGCGGCAACCAGTCGCTCTGGAACCACACGACGACGGCGCCGACGAAACAGGTGAGGGATACGAGCGTGATGATCGCGGACACGGTCAGCAGCGCGACCTCGCCCCGGCTCCGGATGGCAGCCGCAGCCGGGTCGGCGATGATCTGGGCGCGCAGGTCGTCGTCGAGGGCGAAGGCCCGGTGAAAGCCCCACCGACTCAGCCATCGGGTGCCGCGCCACGGCGCCGCCGACGGGTCGTAAGGCTCGGCCTGGTGCGGCGACTCAAATCGTTATGTCCTGTTCGCAGCCGTGTCAGGGCGTGCGCCCTCCACAAGCGACCAACTGGCCATGCGTTGTGGTCGCGACGGCGGTTGGGCGACGACAAGTGTCCAGCTGGTCGAATGTGGTGGTCAGCGGTCGCGCTCGACCATGTAGGGGACGAGGTCCCGCAGGAACGTCCGCGCGGACGACGGCGGGACGTCGGCGAACGCGTCGTCGAACGCGACGAGCGCCGACCGTGCGATGCCGCGCGCGAACTCCTCGGCGAAGGCCACGCTCCCGTGTCTCTCCATCAGGTCGAGGATCTCCTCCCTGACCCCGTTCGACCGCTGAGCCGGATCGAGGGCCAGGTACTGCTCCACGAGCACCCGACGTGGTCCCGTCGCCGCCGCAAGCAGATGGATGAGCATCAGGGTGCGTTTTCCCTCTCGCAGGTCGCCCAGTCGCTCCTTCCCGTAGCGGCTCTCCGATCCCGTGAGGTTGAGGATGTCGTCGCGGATCTGGAACGCGGCGCCGAGGAAGAAGCCGAAACGCAGCATGAGCCGGAGGTCCACGTCCTTTCTGGACCCGATCAGCGCGCCGACCCGGAGCGGCAGCAGGGTCGTGTACCAGCACGTCTTCTTCATGATCAGGTCGAGGTAGTCGTCAGGCGTGAGGTCGACGCGGCCGTCGCGCAGCCACCCCAGCTCCCGCGCCTGGCCGTCGACGGTCTGTCGGGCCATGAAGTCGAACTCGGACCAGATCCGGGCGGCGAGGGCCCGCCCCAGGCGGCGCTCGTTCTGGCGAAGGGAGCCCAGTGCGAGGACTGCGAGGCCGTCCCCCGCGTTGATGGCGAGCGCCGAGCCGTAGGTGACGTGCAGCGTCGGCTTGCCCCGGCGGAGCTCGCTGTCGTCCTCGACGTCGTCGTGGACCAGGAATGCCGTGTGGAGCAGCTCGAGGGCCGCGGCCGAGGGCAGCGCGTCCTCCACGTTGCCACCGAAGGCGCTGCACGTGGCCAGGCAGAGGGCTGGGCGCAGCCCCTTTCCGCCGCGCTCGAGGTACTCGCTCGCGGGGCCGCCGAGGTAGGGCGACAGCCCGTCCGCGAGGAGGTGGGACTGGGCCGCCCGCCTCGCCATCACGGCATACGCGTCGAGCTGGTCGAGGAGCTCAGGCGCCGTGCTGCTCATCGGGGATCGGCCCCGTGGACGCGCACCGACAGGGTCAGGCCGATCGGGCGTGAGCCGTCGACCGAGCTGAGCACGAGGGCCTGGTACTCACCGGCGGGCTGGTCCGCGGGCACCGTCACGCGGAGGCGCGACTCCCCGACGGTCGCGGGGTCCACGACGGCCAGCACCTCGGGCGAGAAGGCCACCGCCTCGGCTGGCATGACGCCCGTCGAGGCCACCAGGCTCGTGGCTCGCAGCCGGACGTGCGCGACCGGCGACGTGGTCGGGTTGTGCACCCAGACGGACACCTCCGAGCAGGAGCCCGGCGCAGCCGGCGGCAGGACCAGGTGGTCAGGACCCGGAGTGCGGCCGGGCGTCACCGTTCTGGCCAGGACCGAGGTGAGCTCCTCGAGGAGGGCCAGTCCTGCATCGGCGGCGCGACCCGCGCCGTCGAGCAGGGCCGCGGCGGGGTCCCCGGATGACGATCCGGAGATGTCCGGCTCGTGGTGGATCGCCCGGTCAACGACCGCGATGTACCGGTCGACGACTGCCGCCGCGGAGAACAGCCCGAACCGCTGGACGTCGCCGGCGAGATCGGCCGCCGTCGGCCGCGACCTGCCGCTCGTCACGACGCAGCCTTGTCGGTGGCCTGCGGGGACAGGGCCCCCGACAGGATGGCCCGCGCCGCCTGGACCCCGGAGCGGGTCGCCGCCTCGACACATCCAGCGTCGAGCCCACAGGCCGTCCAGTCACCGGCGATCGCGAGGTTGGCGAACCCGGACCCGTCGGGCGGGAGCCGGTGCCTGCCGGAGCCCGGTAGGGACTGGACGTACCGGTCGGACGGGTCGAGGTTGGCGCGGTAGTACTGCCCGTCGAGCCGGTCCCTGCCGGTGCGGCCGGAGCCGTCCCACAGCAGGTCCCAGCGAAAGCCCGCCGCCGTCGCCGCGCCGGGCCACAGGTCCCCCGCCTCGTCGTCCAGGAAGCGGACCAGCTGATGCCGGACCAGCGAACGTCCGGCGGCCGGGGGCACGTCAGGCATCGCACCGCACAGGTAGGCGAGGCTCGTCGGGCCGGCGGCCGGCCACCCTTCGCGCGGAAGCAGGTGCGACATCGACGCCCAGGTGTCGAACGTGTCGCCGAAGCCGGTGAGGGTCACTCCTGCCGGGCCCTGCCAGCCGAGGTCGCGCTCGCTCGCGCCGAACCACAGCTGGGCGGCGTGGGTGGCAACGGTGGCGACGCCGTCGACCATCGCACGCCAGCGTGAGTCGGCCGCGACGAGGTCGGCAGCGACGTGGGGCACCATCCCCAGGGAGACGGCCAGCACGGCCACGTCGAAGTCGGCCCCTACGGTCAGGGTCTCGGTGCCCGTCCCTTCTGCGGGGCCCCAGTGCGACTCCAGCCCGTGACCGGGCTCGTCGCACGCATCACCCGGCACGCCGTCAAGCTGGTCGAGCAGCGGCCCGGCCGGCCAGCACTGCAGGCCACCGATACGGACGAGCGGCTCGTACCGCTCCAGCCCCGGCCTCAGGTCCGCCTGACGGGTCAGCGTGACCGAGCCGACCGTGTGGTCCGGGCCGAGGGTCAGCCGGTCCAGCCGCCGGAAGAAGCGGAACTCCACGCCCCGGCGGCGCAGGGCTTCGTACATCGGCGCGAAGACGACCTCCCCCATACCCGCCTGCATGTGCCAGAAGATCGACCCCTTGTAGTCGAAGAGCATCCGGCCGGCGAGCTGGAGACCGAGACCGGCCGCGAACCTCGGCCGCTTCCGGTCGCCGCCCTCGTAGGCGAAGGTCAGGTCGTACATGCCGCGAACGATGGCCGAGTCGAGCGTCTCTGGCGCGGCGCCGTGCCGGGCCAGCCACTCGCGGTAGTCGAGGTGGTCGATGGCGTCGTACCCGGTACCGGACAGCAGTCCGTCGGCGACCATGCCCTGCAGGTTGGTCACGACCAGGTCCACGAGCTGCCAGGTTCGCCGCAGGGCCGGGTCGGCGAGCACGGTCCTGCGTATGCCGTCCCTCCAGTCGTGCAGCAGCCTGGTCAGCCGCTCGACGGCCACCGACCCCAGCCCGACTCCCTGGGTGACCCTCGAGGCCCGTTCGAGGCCGGTGAGGATCGCGGCGACGGCCGTCAGCGCGGCGCCGCGGACGAGAGCCTCGGCGTCGGTGCTGGACGGTGGTGGCACCGGGCTGGCGCTGAGGAAGACCTCCGGGCGGGCCGGAGGCCCCGCGACACCGCGGTGGAAGTCCGCCAGCAGCTGCAGCGCTCGGGAGGCCAGGTCGAAGGGACGAAGCGGCCGGTCCTCCGCCCCGGGCTCCCCCGGGAGCGCGGAGTTCTGGGAGAACGAGGTGACGTAGTGGCTCCACCCCAGGCCGTCGTGGTCCGCGAGTCCGACGTCGCCCGTCGGAGCGACCGCTTCGCGCCACGTGCGGATCGGGCTCGCCGGGTCCGTGGCCGGCCGGTCCAGCTCTGCGTAGACCTCGCGCAGCACCCGGAACGTCGCGTCGTAGTACCCGAGCAGCACGTGGAGCCCGTGCTCCTCGATCCGGTCGTTCGGTCCGCGGCTGCTGGCTCCTTTGCCGCCGAGCCGCCACCCGCGCTGGTACACCGTGATCGACTCGACGCGGGTGCGCCAGTCGCCGCTGCTCAGCTCCCAGGCAGCGGACAGACCGGCCATGCCGCCGCCGAGGATCACGACCCGCGGCCCGCCCACGTCAGCCTTCGAGCAGCGCGTCGGCGGCTGCGGTCGCCCCGTTCACCAGACCGGCAGGCAGGCACCCCCGGGCCTCAACCAGCACTCGCCGCCAGGACGCGGGTCGAGCGCCGTCCTGGAGCCCCGCCAGGTCGACCGCAGCCCGGAGCCTGGCGACGTGGGCGCCCTGCTCGGACGCACAGCGCACCGCTTCGGTGAGGTCGGCCGCGGCGTCAGCGGTGTCGCCGCCCGTCGCGATCGTGTATGCCGCCCGCTGCCGCAGGAGCTCTGGCAGGTGGACGTACTCCCCGGACTTCTGTACGACGAGGAGCGCATCACCCACGAGCTCCTGGGCGCGGTCGAGCTCGCCCGCCGCGGCGTGGAGCTCGGCCAGATGGCCCAGCGCGAAGGGCTTGAACGCCTCCTGCCCCATGAGGTGCAGCGTGTCGAAGGTCTGCTGCAACGCCTGCCGGTGTGCGGCGCTGCCGGGAGCCTCGGCGGTCGCGTAGGCCATCCCCATCACCGACCAGAACGCATACCCGTGCTCCTGCCCGATGGCCACGATCTCGGCGCCCAGCCTCTGCGCGTCCTCGTGGTCGCCGTTGAACCGACGGATCCAGGCGGCATACAGCTTGACGAAGGCGAGAGTGAACGGGCCGCGGGGGAACCCGATCTCCTCGGCGCGGCGGATCGCCCGGTTCTCCCACTCCAGCGCGCCGGGCTCCCCCCGCAACGTCATGAGGCACGCAGTGCCGATGAGGCAGACGGAGAACGGGTCGGTGGGCAGGGGCCAGAACGGAGTGATGAGCGCCTCCGCCGGACGGGCCGAGAACCCGGCGAAGGACCGCTCCTGGTGGGCCATGGCGAGGTCCAGATGCCCCTCGAAGAACTCCTGGAAGCCGACGCACTGCTCCACCTCGGGCGCGAACGACGCGAAATCCACATCGCTGACCATCGCGCTGAGCCGGTCGATGACGCGGCGCGACGTCGGCGTGTCGCCGGCGGCGAGCCAGTAGGACCAGATCGCGACCAGCGAGGGCACCACCTGGACCGCGTTGCCCAGCCGCGTGGCCAGCACCTCGGCCCTGCGGTGGTCCGCCTGGACGGCCGGGGCGGCATACCCCTGCATGGAGCTCACACTGAGGGCACGGAGCAGCCGGGCAGTCAGCTCGCTCACGTCGCGCTCTGCCGACTCGGGCAGCGTCTCGACGAGCTCGAGGACGCGCGTCAGCAGCTTGGTCGCCACGGTGTGCGCGCCGCGCGCCTGCTCGCCCTGCACGGCCGCGAGGTATAGGCCGATCGCCTGCGCCGCCTCGCCGGCGAGATCCAGGTGCTGGGCGACGAGCGCCGGCTCCGCGCCGCGGGCGCCGAGCACCTCGGCCACCTTGGCGTGCGTGTGTCGCCGGACGTCGAGGACCTGTGTCTCGTATGCCGCGTCCCGCATGAGGGCGTGGCGGAACCGGTAGCTGCCTGCGGCCGCGTCGCCGCGCTCGATGATGCCCGCTCGCGTCAGGGCGACCATCTGGTCGCTCACCCGCTGGTCGTCCTCGAGGACACCTGCCACCGTCGCAGCATCGAAGGCCGGGCCGACCGTCGCCGCCACCTGGACGACCCGCAGGTCGACACCGGGAGCCTTGAAGCGCCAGGTGAACAGCTCCTGCAGCCGCAGCGGGACCGGCTCGACACGCGTCCCACCCAGGTAGGAGCGCGTGAGCTCCTCGATGAAAAGGGGCACCCCGTCGGTCTGCTCCACGATCGAGGCTCGGGCGGCCTCCGTCAGACCCTCACCGCCCAGGTTCTCCACGAGCTGCGCCGCAGCCGCCGCGTCGAGGCGCTCGAGCTGGAGGACTCGAACATCGCCGACCCAGCTCAGCGACGGCGCCTGCCGGGTCGTGGCCACGGTGAGCACGCGAGACCCGTCAGTGCCCGGGTGCGGAGCGGCGGGATGCCCGACCAGGCGTCCGAGCAGGGTGTTGGTAGACGGGTCCGCCCAGTGGAGGTCCTCGACCACGAACAGGAGGGGCGCCTGCTGCGCCAGCGCCCGGAGCCAGTCGAGGAGGCAGTTGATCGTCTCGTCCAGGAAGGCAGCCGGGTCCAGCTCAGGCGCCGGGTAACGAGCCGGGTCGGCGACCCCGACGAGGGAGCCGAGGAACGGCACCGACCGCGAGAGTTCGAGCCCGAGGCCGGACAGGTGGCGCTCGAGCGACCCCAGCCGGTCCGCGGCGTCAAGGTCGAGGACCCGCTCGAGCATCCGGGCGACCGGCCACAAGGACACGCTGGCGTAGTAGGGCAGGCAGCCGATCCCGACGACCTTGCCCCCCGTCGCCTCGACCCGGTCCAGGAGCGCGGCGACCAGCCGCGACTTGCCGATGCCGGCCTCGCCGACGAGCAGGAAGGACCGCTCCCCCGGGGGCTCACGGTGCTCGCGGACCGACTGCCAGGCCTCGAGCAGCTCGCTGCTCGGCCCGGCTCGGCCGACGAGTCCCGCGCGGTGGTATCGCTCCGCCTCGAAGCGCGCTGCGGCATAACGCGGGCGCTGCACGGCGAAGATCTCCACCGCGCGGCTGATCCCCTTGAGCTGCTGCTCGCCCAGCGACTCGAGGTAGAAGTCGGTGTCGACGAGCTGGCGGGTGACGTCGCTGATGACGACGGAGTCGGGTTCGGCTGCGTTCTGCACGCGCGAGGCCAGGTTCGGGGTGACGCCGACGATCGAGTCACGCTCGGCGACCGACTCGGCGCTCAGGTCCGTCACCACCACCAGGCCGGTGTGGATGCCGACGCGCACCTCGGCGGTCAGTCCAAGACGGTGTTCGAGGTCGCTCCGGGCGTCGCGCATCGCCACGACGAGGTCGAGGCCCGCGAGCACGGCGCGGCGGGCGTCGTCCTCGTGCGGCTCCGGGTAGCCGAATCCCGCGAGGATGCCATCGCCGGAGAACTGGATCAGCGAGCCGCCGTAGCGGCCGACCGCATCGCGGGCGGCGTTGCGGTAGAAGGAGAACAGGTCACGCAGCTGCTCAGGCTCGACGCGCTCGGACAGCATCGTCGAGCCGACGAGGTCCGAGAACAGCAGTGTCATCAGAGCACGTTCGCCGGACGGGCCGAGCTGCCGGGCTTCGAGCCGCTGGACGAGGCGGTCGGCGCGCGGGTTGTCCGGGTCGACGGCCCGCACCTCCTCGGCCATGGCCCTGGCCGACTCGGCGTCACCCGTGGCGAGCGCGTTCTCGGCTGCGGTCAGGAGTCGTTCGATGAGTCGGGCGAGCGGTGACTCGACCCGTGGGACGGGGCCGGCCATTCGCTCACGCCGGCCCGGATGCGCGCGCGATGTACAGCTGCACCGGAGCGACGGCCGAGCCGTCGGGCCTGGTGAGCTGTCCGAGGTACAGGCCCGGGGCGACGACGGCATCGGTGGCCACCACCTCCGCGCCGTAGGTCCCGTCGTCGAGGGCCGTCACCGTGACCTGGACCGCGTCCGCCGGGACGACCGCCCCGCCTGCCTCGATCGAGGTCAGGGCCGAGATGACCAGCGCGTCGTTCGGTCGCAGACCCTGCACCGGCACGATCGTCGACTCCGGCGCGGTCGTGGTGGGCCGGGCATCGATCGGGCCGCCCGGGCCGGTCCCGGATGGACCGCCTCCAGGTGGCGTCGTGTCGGGAGGCGCTGCTGCGCGAGCTCCCGGCCCAGCGGGTGCAGCGGCGCCGAAGACCGTGCCCGCCCCTCCCGGCATGACCATCCCGAACGTCCGCGCGGCTCCATCGGCCATCGCGGCGGAACCCGACGCCAGAGCCCGAAGCGACCCGCGCGCCTGCTCCCGTGGCGTGCCGGGCGGCGTGAGACCGGCATCGAGCCCGTGGCCCGAGATCTCGCCCATCGTGTCCATCCCGTAGTTCCACGCCGCCGTCCAGTCGGCGGCGAGCTGGGCCCAGACCTTGGTCCCGTCCGCCATACCGTCCTGGAGGTTGTAGCTGCCGGTCGCCACGCGCGACGTCACGTCGTCGAAGAGGCCGGCATAGGTGCGCGCCGACTCGCCGAAGTACTTCACCCACTGGTCGTAGAGCTGCCCGTTCGGCACCTTCGACCCCGCATCACCGGACGGCACCTTGGTCGGCGACTTCGGTGAGGAGTGGCTTCCGCTGCGCACCGCTGAGCGCATCCAGTCGGTCCAGAAAGGCCGCACGAACATGGCGAAGTCGTCCCACCCGGGCTGGGTGAACCCGACGATCTTCAGCGCCCTCACCCGGCGCACGGAGCCGAAGTCGCTCACGATGAGGAAGCCGCGGTCGACGCCGATCTGCCGGTCGAGGCTGACATCGAGCTCGTAGGTCATCCCAGAGGCCTGCTTGCGGTCCGTCCAGAAGTCACAGTGCAGCAGCGTGTTGAGCGGCCAGACGATCTGGACCTCCTCGTGGAAGACGGCGTGCCAGTGGTCGTCGCCCGGGTCGCTCAGTGGCACCGGTCCCTCCGAGGCCACGACGTCCATCCGCTTGAAGAAGGTCTGACCCCAGTCCGTCCAGTTGCGCGGGTCGAGCCACTTGGTGATCCCCTCGAGCGGCGCGTCGGTCTCGAACTCGGAGAAGATCCACGTCGCCTTGAGGCCGCCGACCTCGACCGCCCTCGTGTTGCAGATGTCCTGGCCCAGGAAGGCAGTGACGTGGTGCGGCAGACCCTGGCCGCTCGGTGTCGACTCGAACGGCACGCCGTCGGTGGCCGCGGCCTTGAGGTCGGTGAGCAGCTGGTCGCCGCGGCCCGCGCCCACCACCGACTCGGCCAGCCGGCGGTACGCATCGCCTGCGTCGTCGTAGGCCGGAAGCCGGGCCGCGGTCAGCTGGTAGAGGACGTCCAGCCGCGCCGAGGCAGAGATCTGCTCCTCGGGGGCGTCGGCGACGAGCTGCAGTGCCGTGGCGGGAGGGGCCGACTGGAACCCGGACACGTCGCCGAGGTCGATGCCGCCCAGCTGGTTCGCGAGGGAGTACAGCCCGAGCAGGGCGTGGTAACGCTTCTGGCGGTCCGCGGCCTCCTGGTCCGCGTCACCCTTCCACGTCGGGGGCCGATCGAACATGACGCACCTGCCTGAAATCTCGCCGAGGGGGACGGTGTCGAGGCTTGAAACGTAAACAGCACGCTGGTACGGAGTCTAAGGACCAGATCACGCACCTGTCTGTCGTTCACACAGAGCCGGCATGCACAAAGCGCCGACGCCATTCGCCGCTGGGGCCTTCGGTCGCCTACTCTCTTACCTCGTGTCCGTCGACCGTTTCGCTGCCACTCGCCTCGCCGAGCGTTACTCCCTGATCGAGCGCATCGCCGCAGGCGGGATGGGCGAGGGGCACCTTGCCCTCGACGAGCGTCTGCAGCGACAGGTCGCCGTCAAGGTGCTCGCTCGCGCCTTCTCCGACTCTCCCGACTTCATCGAGCGGTTCCGCCGGGAGGCACTCACCGCCGCGGGGCTCGTCCACCCCAACATCGCGCAGGTGTACGACTACGGCATCGACGGCGACTCTCACTTCATCGTCATGGAGTACGTCCCGGGCACCGATCTGGCGCGCCTGCTGCGCGACCACGGCCGGATCGCCCCGGCGGCGGCCGTGGACATCGCCGAGCAGGTGTGCGCCGCACTCGCGGCCGCCCACCAGGCGGGCGTCGTGCACCGTGACATCAAGCCGAGCAACGTCATCGTGTCTGACGACGGCCGCGTCAAGGTGACCGACTTCGGCATCGCCCGCTCGCGCGGCGAGGTGACGCTGACCGAGGCGGGCACCGTGATGGGCACGGCGGCATACATCCCGCCGGAGCAGGCCCAGGGCCGCTCCGCGACGCCGGCATCCGACATCTACTCGCTCGGCATCCTGCTCTTCCAGATGCTGACCGGCGAGCTGCCGTTCTCCGGGGACACCCCGATCGCGATCGCGCTGCGCCATCTCGACGAGCCGGTGCCGCCGCCGAGCTCGAAGGTGAGGGGTCTGCCCGCCGCGCTCGACGAGGTCGTGTTCCGCGCCACCGCCAAGGCGCCCGAGGACCGCTACCGCGACGCCGATGCCATGGCCCGCGCGCTGGGCCGCCGGGAGGCGGCCGCGGTGGACGCGACCCGCGCGCTGGCTGTGGGCGCCCAGGCGACGTCGGTGCTCGACGTGCGCGGGCAGCAGCACACGACCGCCCTGCCGGCGACGCCGGAGACGTCGTATGCCGCAGCTCCGCATGCCCAGGAGGCACCTCCAGTCCGGCGGCAGCCGACGCGTCGGCGGGTCAACCCGCTGCCATGGGTGCTTCTGGCGTGCGGCATCGTCCTCGTCCTCGCGCTCGTCGCGATGCTGACCCCCGGCAACGACACGCCGACGGCCAACGCCAACCGACCGTCTGCGACCAAGGCCTCGCAGTCCACTCCCACGACGTCGGACGCGACGACCACGGCGCGCCCTGACGGTCGCACGGTGCCCGACGGCATCGTCGGCATGCAGCGCGACGCCGCGGTCGACCAGCTCATCGGCCTCGGGGTCAACGTGCGCTGGGTCCTCGTGAGGTCCTCCCAGCCCGAGGGCGCGGTCCTGGGCACGGTGCCGGCGCAGGGCGAGCCGATGAAGCGCGGCCAGACCGTCGCGCTCGTCGTGAGCCGCGGCAAGGCGCCCGACCACGTCAACTCGACCTGGGTCGTGCCGGGCGACCTGATCGGCATGAGCGGCAAGGACGCCGAGGACCGCCTCGGCCACGAGGACGTGCGGGTCACCCGCGTGACCATCCCCACTGGCGGCGACGGCGGCCAGGTGGTGGCGACGTGGCCCGCAGCCGGACAGCCGACGACCGAGGGCGTCGTGGTGCTCGTGGTCTCCGGTGACACCGGGGGCAAGAGCGACAACAAGGGCACCGGCAGCAGCGGGAGCGGCACCGGCGGCGACGGCAACAGCAGCGACTGACGGGGCGCAAATCCGGGCGCCCGACGTCACAGGCGTGGGATACGTTCGGCGGGTGACTGACACGACCGCGCAGACCGCGCGACCCCAGACCGATGTCGACCGCATCGCCGAGAGATACTTCGACGCCGCTGTCGACCTGAGCCCGATCAACGCCACCTACCTCGGCGTCCCTGGTCGTGACGAGGACCTCGACGACCTGTCCCCCGCGGGCAACGCCGCGCACGCCACGCTGCGCGAGGCCACGCTCGCCGAGCTCGCCACCGCGACGCCCGCCGACGACGTCGACCGAGTCACCGTCGCGGCGATGACCGAGCGCCTCCAGCTGGCCCAGCAGCGGTATGCCGCGGGCCTCGACGAGATGTCGCTCAACGTGATCGCCTCCCCCCTCCAGGGCGTCCGAGACGTCTTCGACCTGATGCCGCAGGACTCGGAGGAGCACTGGCGCACCTTCGCCGTCCGGATGGCCAAGATCCCGGAGGCGCTCGAGGGCTACAAGGAGTCGCTGCTGCTTGCACGGGAGCGCGGCCAGGTCACGCCCCGGCGTCAGGTCACGGCGTGCGCCGACCAGTCACGCGACCTCGTGGCCGACGACGGCTACTTCGCCAAGGTGGTCGAGGACGCCAAGGCCGGCGACGACCCGCTCGATGGTGAGGTCAAGGGCCAGCTCGCCGAGGCCGCCCGAGCGGCCGCGGCGGCATACTCCGACATCGCTGACTGGCTCGAGCGGGAGCTGCTCCCCCATGCGCCGGAGGCCGACGCGTGCGGTGTCGAGCGCTACGCCTTGGAGTCCCGCTACTTCCTCGGCGCCGCGGTCGACCTCGAGGAGACCTACCGCTGGGGCCAGCAGCAGGTGGCCGACCTGCACGCGCAGATGACGCGGATCGCCGAGGGGCTCGAGGAGGGCGCCTCGGTCGAGCGGGGCGTGGAGATCCTCGACGCCGACGAGCAGTACCAGCTGGACGGCACCGACGCGCTCAAGGCGTGGATGCAGGAGCGTGCCGACGAGGTCATCACGAACCTCAAGGACGTCCACTTCGACATCCCGGGCCCCGTCCAGAAGATCGAGTGCATGATCGCCCCGACCCAGACCGGCGGGATCTACTACACCGGCCCTTCTGACGACTTCAGCCGGCCCGGCCGCATGTGGTGGTCGGTGCCCAAGGGCAACACCGAGTTCAAGACGTGGAACGAGCTGACGACCGTCTACCACGAGGGTGTCCCGGGCCACCACCTGCAGGTCGCCCAGACCGTCTACCGGTCCAAGCTGCTCAACAAGTGGCGCCGCCTCGAGGCCTGGACCTCCGGCCACGGCGAGGGCTGGGCACTGTACGCCGAGCGCCTCATGGCCGAGCTCGGCTACATGGACGACCCGGGCAACCGGATGGGCTGGCTCGCCGGTCAGTCACTTCGGGCTGCGCGCGTGGTGATCGACATCGGCGTGCACTGTGGTTTCGAGGCACCCGACGAGGTCGGCGGCGGGGCGTGGGACTACGACAAGGCGTGGACGTACATCACGCGCTATGGCTTCATGGACGAGAAGGTCCTTCGCTTCGAGCTCAACCGGTACCTCGGCTGGCCCGGGCAGGCCCCGTCCTACAAGATCGGCGAGCGGCTGTGGCTCCAGCTGCGCGACGAGGTCAAGCAGCGCGAGGGCGACGCGTTCGACCTCAAGGCGTTCCACCGCCGCGCCCTCGACATCGGCGGCGTCGGGCTCGACACGCTGCGCTCCGCGGTGCTCGGGGAGATCTGAGGCCTTCTCCCGTCGAGTGGCCTCGTCGTCACACCAGTCCCACGGCAAGCGCGACCTTCGCCGGAAGAAGTGTGACGACGGGGCCACTCGACGAGCCTTATCATTCCGGAATGCCGTCCACCCCTCCCACTGGCGCGCCGGCCGTCACCCTCGTGCTCGCATCCGCCTCTCCCGCCCGGCAGAAGACGCTCCTCGCGGCGGGCATCGAGCCCGTCGTCGTCGTCAGCGAGGTCGACGAGGACCTCGCCGTCGCGGAGGCAACCGAGCGCTATGGGCCGCTCGAGCCGGCGGACATCGCCCTGCTCCTCGCACGGGCCAAGGCAGAGGACGTCGCCAGCCGCAACGAGCTCGAGGCGGTGGTGATCGGCTGCGACTCGGTCCTCGAGCTCGATGGCGAGATGCACGGCAAGCCGGCCGACGCCCGCGAGGCGACGGCCCGCTGGAGGCGGATGCGGGGCCGCTCGGGGGTCCTGCACACGGGCCACTGGCTGGTGGACGAGCGAGGCACCGCCGGCGCGACCCTTGGTGCGACCGCCTCGACGACGGTGCACTTCGCGCGACTCAGCGACGCCGAGATCGACGCGTACGTCGCCACGGGTGAGCCGCTCACCGTCGCGGGCGCGTTCACGATCGACGGGCTGGGCGGTGCGTTCGTGACGGCCGTCGAGGGCGACCACCACAACGTCGTGGGTCTGTCCCTGCCGCTGCTGCGCGACCTGCTCGGCGACGCCGGCATCGAGTGGTTCGATGTGGTCGGCCGCGCGACCGCGGAGGCGGGGCAGGCCGCGGAGGCGGGGCCGGTCACGGCGGAGGCGACGCCTCAGGGATAGAGGTCGTCGGTGAGGTTCTCGATGATGAGGTAGTGCTCGGTCCACCACCACATCTGCAGGGCACCCGCAAGGACCACGACCCCGAGCAGCCAGTAGCGGTAGCGCCGCCACCAGCGCAGCTTGAGGAACCAGGCGATGATCAGCGCCATCGGGAACGCCAGCAGGCCGTAGCGGATCCGGCTGGGCGTCGTGCTGGTCACCAGGACGATGTATGCCGGGTAGGCGCCCGCCCAGCCCCAGATCTCCGGGCCCCAGCGCCAGGAGTTCTTCGACAGCATGAACCACGTGAAGCCGGCGATCGCGAGCACGCCGAGCACCTGTCCGAGCACGCCCCAGTAGTCGTAGAGCAGGTTCCACCACATGTAGAGCTTGACCTTGGTCTGGATGTTCCAGGCCAGCATCGTGTCGTTGTAGGCGTTGGGGGTGTCCGTCGCGATGGTGACGATGGTCGGCCAGAGCCAGGTCAGGACGGCGGCGTATGCCGCGAGCGCCCCCATGGCGACCCGGAACCGCACCGGGTGCGGGCCTTCGTCGTTGTGCCACCACCGCACGACGGCGTGCGCCACGATCACGGGGACCATCGCGATGACGACGTTCCGGGTCAGGGCGAGCACGAGCAGCGCGAGCACGACCCACCAGTACTTGCGCTTGCGGAGCAGCCACAGGACGGTGACGACGAGCAGCAGCCCGGTCGACTCGGTGTAGGAGGCCGAGAAGGCCGGCGAGGCGATGTAGAAGGAGGTGGCGACGACCGCGACGATGGCCTCCCACCGGCCGACGGCCTGGTCGACGAGCTTGAAGAGCAGGTACATCGCGACGAAGCCGATGAGCGTCGACAACAGCGGCGCGACGACCTCGAAGGGCAGCCCGGTGACTCGCATGATGCCGCCGACGGTCATCGGGAACACCGGGAAGAAGGCCCAGGGGTTCATGTCGACCCCGCCCCAGGGGGCGCGCGGGAGCACGGCTGGGTACCCGTGCTCGGCGATGACGCGGTACCACTGGCCGTCCCAGTTCGTCATGGCGGTGAGGTACCCGGGGGCGGCCGGGGACGGGTAGAAGATGCGGATGTTCTGCGTCCCGATGGGCAGCGCGATCTGGTACTTGGCCAGGTAGCTGGCTGAGATCAGCACGAAGATCCGAGAGACCCCGAACACCGCGAGGGGGAACCAGACGGCGAACCTGCGGTAGAACGGCGTGCGGGCCTCGACCTCGCGGTCGGGGTGCTCGAGGCGGTGACCGAGACGCGACTCAGACCGGCGGGACGGAGCGTCGGCGGTCGCTGAAGTGACGGTCACGCCGGGAAGCATAGGCCAGACGCCTGACGAGGTCAGATCGCAGCTCATCGGCCTCGACGACGGAGTCGAGGACGAGGTCTGCGGCGAGGCGCTCGATGTCGACGTCCTCCTCGTACTCCCGGCGGCGGTCGGCGACGAACTGGGCCTGTTCCACGGGGTCCTCGATCTCGGCGATCTTGTTGGCGTAGACCGCGTTGACCGCGGCTTCGGGACCCATCACGGCGATCCGGGCCGTCGGCAGCGCAATCGTGGCGTCGGGGCCGAAGCCCGGCCCGCCCATGGCGTAGAGCCCGGCGCCGTAGGCCTTGCGCACGACGACGCAGACCTGGGGCACCGTTGCTGACGCGACGGCGCTCACCATCTTGGCGCCGTGCCGGATGATGCCGCCGCGCTCGACCTCCGAGCCGATCATGAAGCCGGGGACGTCGGCGAGATAGACCAGCGGGATGTTGAACGCGTCGCAGAGCCAGATGAAGCGGGCCGCCTTGTCGGCGCTGTCGGTGAACAGCACGCCGCCCTTGACGATCGAGTTGTTGGCGACGATCCCGATGCTCTCGCCGTTGAGCCGGCCGAAGCCGATCACGAGCTCTCCGGCCCAGAGCGGCTTCAGCTCGAAGAACGAGTCGTCGTCGACGAGGCCGTCGATGACGGCGTGGATGTCGAAGGGGACCGACTCGCGCTCGGGCACGCTCGCGCGGGTGAGCGGCTCGGCGGGCTCCTCGGCGGCATACGTCGGGGGGTGGTCCCGCCAGCTGCCGGGGACGTAGGAGAAGTAGAGCTTGGCGAGCTCGATCGCCTCGGTGTCGTCGTGGGCCAGCAGGTCCCCGACGCCTGAGACGGTGCAGTGCATCCGGGCGCCGCCCATCTCCTCGAGCGACACCTTCTCGCCGACGACCATCTCCGCCATCCGCGGGCTGCCGAGGTACATCGAGGCGTTGCCTTCGACCATGATGATGAGGTCGCAGAAGCTGGGGATGTACGCGCCGCCGGCAGCGCTCGGGCCGAAGAGGCAGCAGATCTGGGGGACCTTGCCGGACAGCGCGACCTGGTTGTGGAAGATCCGCCCCGCGCCACGCCGTCCGGGGAACATCTCGACCTGGTCGGTGATGCGGGCGCCCGCCGAGTCGACGAACCAGAAGACGGGCAGCTCCTCGCGCAGCGCCATCTCGGTCGCCCGGACGATCTTCTCGACGGTGCGCGCGCCCCAGCTGCCGGCTTTGACGGTCGGGTCGTTGGCGATGACGATGGCGGGCCGACCATCGACCGTGCCGCGCCCGGTGACGACACCGTCGGCGGGCAGCCCGGGCGCGAGGGCGTTGGCGTAGCGGCCGTCCTCGACGAAGGAGCCCTCGTCGAAGAGCAGGGCGATGCGGTCGCGGACGTAGATCTTGCCCTGGGCGTCCAGCTTCGCCTGCGCCTTGTCGGGCGCACTGTCCGAGGCGAGGTATGCCGCCCGGAGTCGTTCGCGGACGTCGGCGACGCGCGGGTCGCCGGCCGGGTCGACGTCGGTCATGACGGGAGGCCGAGCCCTCGGGCGATGAGCATCCGCTGCACCTCGGAGGTGCCCTCGCCGATCTCGAGGATCTTCGCGTCGCGGTAGAAGCGGGCCACCGGGAACTCCTCCATGAAGCCGTTGCCGCCGAAGACCTGGGTGGCGATGCGGGTCGAGGTGACGGCCGCCTCGGTGGCGTAGAGCTTGGCGATGGCCGCGGCGTGCTTGACCTCCTTGACCGACCTGCGGCCCTCGTGCAGCTCGTCCTTGAGCCAAGCGGCCTTGTATGTCAGCAGGCGAGCGCCCTCGACCATCACGGCGAGGTCGGCGAGCTGGAACGAGATCCCCTGGTTGGCGCCGATCGGCCTGCCGAAGGCTGTGCGGGTCTTGGCGTAGTCCGTGGCCAGCTCGAGGCAGGCCTGGGCGCACCCGACGGCGAGCGCGGAGATCGCGATGCGGCCGTCGTCGAGGGTCTTGAGGAACTGCTTGAAGCCCTCCCCCTGCTGGCCGACGAGGTTCTCGACCGGCACGCGACAGTCGGCGAAGGTGAGGCCGTGGGTGTCCGAGGCGTGCCAGCCGAGCTTGTGGTACGCGGGCTCGACGACGAATCCGGGGGTGCCGGCGGGGACGAGGATCGCCGAGATCTGGGCCGAGCCGTCGTCGTTCGTGCCGGTGCGGGCGGTGACGGTGACCACGGAGGTGATGTCGGTGCCCGAGTTGGTGATGAAGGCCTTGGCGCCGTTGATGACCCACTCGTCACCGTCGCGCGTGGCCCTGGTCCGGGTCGCTGCGGCGTCGGAGCCCGCCTCGGGCTCGGTCAGGCCGAAGCCGGCGAGCGCCCGCCCGGAGACGAGGTCCGGCAGGAACCGCTGCTTCTGCTCGTCGTTGCCGTAGGTGAGGATCGGGTTGATGCCGAGGCCGACGCCCGCGGACAGCGTGATACCGATCGACTGGTCGACGCGGCCGAGCTCCTCGATCGCGACGCAGAGGCTGGTGAAGTCGCCGCCCTCGCCCGCACTGCCGCCGTACTCCGTGGGCACGACGAGGCCGAACAGGCCGAGGTCGCCCATCTTGGGGATGAGGTCCACCGGGAAGTGGGAGGCGGCGTCCCACTTGGCGATGTTGGGCGCGACCTCCTTCTCGGCGAAGTCGCGGACCACCTTGCGGAAGTCCTCGTGGTCTTGGCTGAGCTCGAACATCGATGTCCCCTTGCACACGGGCCGTCCTCACGACCGGCTCGTGAGACGTACTTGACGTTGACGTAAACGTAAAGCACTATCGTCGACATGACAAGTGCGGCCACGACAGAGCAGACGTGGACCATCGCCCAGGTCGCCGAGGAGTTCGGCGTGACCCATCGCACGGTGCGCCACTACGAGGACCTCGGGCTCATCTCCCCCGAGCGGCGCGGCACCCAGCGGGTCTATCACCGGCGCGACCGCACCCGCCTCAACCTCATCCTGCGCGGCAAGCGTCTCGGCTTCCCGCTCGACGAGATCCGCACGATCATCGACCTGTTCGACGCGCCGAGGGGACGGCGGACCCAGCTCGAGTACGTGCTGGGCCAGATCGACGAGCGTCGCGCGGACCTCGAGCAGCGCCTGCGCGACGTCGAGGACGCGATCGCCGAGCTCGGCGACTTCGAGCACCGGTGCCGGCAGGACCTGGCCCGTCTCGACGGACCGGCCTGAGCAGCTGGCTCGAGCTGGGCCAAACAGAGCGTTATGGACTCCCCTAGCGATGCTGACCTCTGAGCGTGAAACGATGGGGTCATGACCGCTGACGACACCAAGATCGCCGAGTACACCCACCCCGAGCGGCTGGTGACCACCGAGTGGCTGGCCGAGCAGATCGCCGCCGGCCGGCTCGGCGGCCCTGACGGCATCGTCCTGCTCGAGTCCGACGAGGACGTCCTGCTCTACGACACCGGGCACATCCCGGGCGCGATCAAGGTCGACTGGCATCTCGACCTCAACGACCCGCTGACGCGCGACTACGTGGACGGCGCCGGCTTCGCCAAGGTCATGGGCTCGCGCGGCATCGGCCGCGACACGACCGTCGTGATCTACGGCGACAAGAGCAACTGGTGGGCGGCCTATGCCCTGTGGGTGTTCAGCCTGTTCGGTCACGCGGACGTCCGGCTGCTTGACGGCGGCCGGGCCAAGTGGATCGCCGAAGGCCGGGAGCTGACGCGCGAGGTGCCGACTCCGATGTCCGTGGACTACCCGGTGGCCGAGCGCGACGACGCCCCGATCCGGGCATTCCGCGACGAGGTGCTGGCCCATATCGGCAAGCCGATGGTCGACGTCCGCTCGCCCGGCGAGTTCTCGGGCGAGCTGCTGCACATGCCCGACTACCCGCAGGAGGGCGCGATGCGCGGCGGCCACATCCCCGGCGCGAAGTCCGTGCCGTGGGCCCGGGCCGCAAACGAGGACGGCTCGTTCAAGTCGCGCGACGACCTCGAGGCGATCTACCTCACCGAGCAGGGGCTCGCCCCGACCGACGACGTCGTGGCGTACTGCCGCATCGGCGAGCGGTCGTCGCACACCTGGTTCGTGCTGACCCACCTGCTCGGCTTCAACAGCGTGCGCAACTACGACGGCTCCTGGACCGAGTGGGGCAACGCCGTGCGCATGCCGATCGAGAAGTGACCCGGGAGGCCGGATGACGGACGTGACATTGCCGCCCTCGCTCGCCGAGATCGCCGAGGACTTCCAGTCGGCGACGAACGAGCTCAAGCTTCAGCTGCTGCTGGAGTTCAGCGACGAGCTGCCCGCGCTACCGGAGCGGTACGTCGGTCACCTCGACCAGCTCGAGCGGGTTGACGAGTGCCAGTCGCCGCTGTTCCTCGTGGTCGAGGTGAGCCCGGGTGACTCGCTGGACGACCGGATGGTGAACATCTACTTCGACGCACCGCCCGAGGCACCCACGACGCGGGGGTTCGCGGGCATCCTGCACGAGGGTCTCGATGGGCTGAGCGCGTCGGACGTGCTTGCGGTGCCCGACGACGCCCCGATGCGGTTCGGCCTGTCCGAAGCGGTCTCCCCGTTGCGGATGCGCGGCATGGTCGCGATGCTCGGCCGGATCAAGCGCCAGGTCCGCGAGAAGACCGCCGCCTGACGAAGACCCCGCCTGGCGGAGAACGCTCCTCACGCGGACCCCGAGGGCTCGCCCCTAGTGCTGGACGAGGACGGCTCGGGCTTCTCGGACGGTGATGGTGGTGGTGGGTCCGGGGACGGTGACGGTCTGTGGGATGGGGTTCCAGGTGGTGCCGTCGAGGCTGTAGTCGGCGCCGAAGGTGGTGGTGACCCGGGTCTGGTAGGTGCCCTTGGCGCGGTAGGCATGGCGGATGTCGCCGTCGGGGTAGGTGCCGCCGGTGGAGGTGGTGGGCCCGTGGGTGGTGCCGTCGCCGAAGTCGTAGCGCAAGGCGACCAGGGTGGGGCGGATCCGGACCGGGATGCCGCGCAGCAGGGCCTGGTCGGTCTCGCCGGGCTGGTAGCCGGTGGTGCTCCAGTGGACCTGGTAGTAGGTGGGCAGGTTGACCAGGGTGAGGTTTCCGGCGGGTTGGGTCTCGACGTGGGGTTGGGCCCAGGGGGTGCGCATGAGCTGGGCGGTGATGTCGGCCATGGTCAGGGTGGGGCGGGCTCCTGGCGCGACGTCTGCGGCGCAGGTGATGCCGCGAGGGCGCCACTGCTCGAGGAGGCGACCGGCCTGCGTCGTGCGTCGCCAGATCCGCAGCAGCGGGCCAGCCTCTCCCGCTGGACAGTCACGCAGCGCGTGGGCGCACGAGACCTGCTCGGTGACCGTGTCGGGCCGCGCTTCGGGACAGTCGTTGAGCGACAGGTACTCGTAGACCGGTGCGTTCCCAGCCCGGTCCATCACGGCAGCCCCCTTGTCCCCCGGGAACTTCTCCAGAGCCAGCACCTCGTCGCCCGACATGACGTTCACATAGGCGGCGTCCTGAGTCGTACCGCAGTAGTCAAGCTGTCTGCAGCCGCCTTCAGCGCTCGCAAGGGAGCCATTGGCCAGAACAAGGGAGGCCAGAACCATGGCCGATACAGCCGAGCGCGGCTTCACGAAGAAGCCCGCTGCAGCCTCGCAACGACCCAGTGCTCGCGAAACTCAAGCGTCATCACGAGCAGAAGGCGCGCCGCTCGGGTCGTCTCGATATGTCGCCCCGAGGCACCGAGCACCTCCACGCGCTTCTGGTCTGCCCAGACAGTGACTCGGCGGTTGTTGTCGGTGAACTCAGACGCAGAGGCGTACCGAACTTTGACGAGATCGTCTGCGTAGTGTTGGCGCGAAGCGCGAACCTCGTCGATACCGTTCGCGAGCGCCGTGCACATCTGGCAGGTGGCAGACGACAGCTCACGGAAATGCCGGGACTCACCGGACCGGAAACCTTCGTTCAGCCGGGCGAAGTAGAACTTCGCGAAGGCCGTGGCACCGTCCATGGTCTCGGCGCGGGCTGCCGGTGGGATGCGAGCCAGGACCGGATCGGCAGGTGGTGCCGGCCGGTGAGTCGTCGGCGTCTGGGCGGCTGTCGTGGCTGCCAGCAATCCCGTGGTTGTGGCGACTGGAGGCGTCGTCACACCCGCGGCGCCCGGACGCGCCGCACGGTCTGCCCCGGCACTGGCGCAGGCCGTAACCAGCCACAGCGCGACAAGTGCCACGAGCCAGGCGGCATACGAGATCGGCGGTCGGCGAGGCTGTCGCGCGTGTGGCTGCATCGATGTCCCCTGACTGGTTCACGAACGGGAAACCGCACTCACCCACGGATGGCGCGGTTTGCCTACGACTGATGCCGTCTCACTATCGTGGCCTATCCACGCTTCAGAGTGCGCGCGTTGTCCACAGCCCTCACGTCTCCGGAGGCGACGCCGTGCGATCAGGCTCGGTGATCCCGAAGCACGGCCTGCCACAAGGGCACGTCGAGCGCGACCAGCTCGTCCAGCTCGAGCGTGCCGGCCGCGACAGAGTGCAGCGTCCCGCGCCCCAGCGCGAACGGCGGGCCGGTCACGGCGTCTGAGTCGCTCTCGCTGCGCAGGGCGACCACGAATAGCGTCCCGCCCGGCGCTACCAGGCTCCTGACGGCCGGAACCGCACTCGCCCGTGGCGGGTCCGGCAACGCCTGCAGCGTGAAGATCTCGACGACGAGGTCGAAAGCGCCGACCAGCTCTTCAGGCAGGTCGAGCAGGTCCGCCTGCCGGTAGTCGACTCTAGAGCCCGGGTTGCGTTGTGCCGCAAGGCGCACCGCCGTCGGCGACACGTCGAACGCCGTGACCGCGAAGCCCAGCGAGGCGAGGTACTCGGCGTCGGCGCCGAGGCCGCACCCGACCACCACCGCACGCCGGCCGTCTCCGGAGAGGTCCTGGGACCGAGCCCACTGCTCCAGAACCGGGTTCGGAGTCCGGCGGTCCCAGGGCATAGACACCTCGCCGCGCTCGCCTTCGCCATACAGCCGGTCGAACCACGAGGTCGGCTCGCCGGACTCGATCGCGACCGAGGCGAGCTCGTCCGCCCGCTCGTCCCAGGCGCGCGCCATGGTCAGCTGCCGATCCGGGTGCGGACCTCGTAGAGCTCCGGAAAGAAGGTCAGGTCGAGCGCGCGTCGCAGGAAGTCGACGCCGGTCGAGCCGCCTGTGCCGGTCTTCTGCCCGATGGTGCGCTGCACGACCTGCAGGTGACGGAAACGCCACTGCTGGAAGTTGTCCTCGACGTCGACGAGCTCCTCGCACGTCTCGTAGACGCCCCAGTGGTCGTGGGGCGCGGCATACACCTTGGCGAAGACGTCGACGAGCCCCTCGTGGTGCCGGTATGGCTGCGACCAGTCACGGTCGAGCAGCTCCTGCGGGACGGCATACCCACGCCGGGACAGAAAGGCGAGGAACTCGTCGTAGAGGCTCGGCTCGCGCAACAGCGCGTCGAGCTCGGCTCGCGCCTTCTCGTCGTGGGAGAACACCGCGACCATGTCGGCGTTCTTGTTGCCGAGCAGGAACTCGACCTCGCGGTACTGCGCGGACTGGAAGCCCGAGCTGGTGGCCAGGAACGGCCGGATCTCGGCGTACTCGCTCGGTGTGAGCGTCGCCAGCACCGACCACTGGTCGGTGAGCGTGTGCTGGATGTGCTTGACCCGAGCCATGCGCTTGAGGGCCGGGGCAAGGTCGTCCTCGCGCAGCAGCCTTCTGGCAGAATGAAGCTCGTGGATGAGCAGCTTGAGCCACAGCTCAGAGGTCTGATGCTGGATGATGAAGAGCAGCTCGTCATGCTGCGGTGGCTCGCTCAGTGGCCGCTGGGCACTGAGCAGGACGTCTAGGCAGAGGTAGTCGCCGTACGACATCTTGCGCGTGAAGTCGCGCTCGATCCCGTGCTCCAGCTCCCGCTTGCTCCGCGACTCGGTCCCTCCGCCAACGACACTGTCCATGCTGGCGATCCTAGGCTTCCCGTCAGCGCGGCCGCGGGCGCATGCCGACCAGGTGCGCGACGACGCCCGGAATCCACCCCGTCTCACCGCGCATCCATCGGGCCCCGACGAGGTTGTGCGGGACGATCACCGTCTCGGCGCGCGCAGCCACGAGCCCGAGGTCGGTCCCGAAGACGTCCGTCACGACGGCCCACTCCCGGGCACTGTGCCGGGCCAGGTGCTCCCCGATCGCCATCGCGAACGTGTCCACGAGAACATCCGGACCCGCCGAGCCGGACTCCTTCGCGACGAAGGCGCGGTAGGCCTCGTCGTAGTGCGCGCCGATCGACTCGAGGTCGTCGATGTCGACGCCTGCGGCTGCCGCCCGGTCCAGGGCTGCCGTGATCCGCCGCCGGTCATCCTCGCTGACTGGGCTCGACACGGGTCGGCCGGTGAAGTCGCTGGCGAGCACGTCGCCGGGGTCTGGCAGGTCGCCCGACGTGTCAGTCTCCTCGACGGGCGATTCCTTGCTCTTGCGGGAGAACAGGCCCATGTCTCGCAAATCTAGTCAGTGATGCGCCTCAGCGGGACAGCCTCAGCCGAGCCGGTCCGGGTCCGGGCCCGTGCGGTGCCCCCGGTCGAGCCCGGCGACGGTCGCCAGGTCGTCGTCGTCGAGCGAGAAGCCGAACAGGTCGAAGTTCTCCTCGATCCGCGCCGGCGTGACCGACCGCGTCAGCACGACGTTGCCGATCTGCACCTGCCAGCGCAGGGCGACTTGTGCCGTCGAGACGGAGTGCTTCGAGGCGAGGGACACCATCGCCGGGTCGTCGAGCAGGCCGGCGCGCGCAGCGAGCGGGCTCCACGCCTCGGTGACGATGCCGTGCTCGGCGTGGAACGCGCGCAGCTCGCCCTGTTGCAGGTATGGGCTCAGCTCGACCTGGTTCACCGAGGGCAGCACGCCGGTCTCGTCGAGGAGCCGCTGAAGGTGCGGCACCTGGAAGTTGCAGACACCGACGGACCGCACGCGACCGTCGCGCTGGAGCTCGAGCATCGCCTGCCACGCCTCGACGTAGGCGTTCTGCCTCGGCGCCGGCCAGTGGATGAGGTACAGGTCGAGCACGTCGATGCCGAGGCGGCGCATCGACGCGTCGAAGGCCGCCGGCACCCGCCGGTGGTCGTCGTTCCACACCTTCGAGGTCACGAAGATGTCGTCGCGCGGGATGTCCGTGGCGGCCAGGACCCGGCCGACGCCCTCTTCGTTGCCGTAGAGGCGCGCCGTGTCGATGTGGCGGTACCCGATGTCCAGCGCGTGCCCGAAGGCGGTGTCGACCTCGCTGTCGGGCACCTCCCACACGCCGAAGCCGACCTGCGGGATGGCTTGGCCCGGGACGGAGGCGTGGCCGAGGGACAGGGTGGCAGCTCGCTCGTGACTGGACATGGTCCCCACGCTATGCCCGGGCCCATCGCGGATGTGCCGGACCTCACTCCGGGAGGGCCCCGAACAAACCTCACAGCCCCGAGTTGACGCCACGTCAGCCCGATAGAGTCCGATCCATGGCATCCATCAGCAAGGTCCTGATCGCAAACCGTGGTGAGATCGCAGTACGCATCGCGCGCGCGTGCAAGGACAGCGGCATCGGCTCGGTCGCGGTGTACGCAGAGCCGGACCGGGATGCCTTGCACGTCAAGGTCGCCGACGAGGCGTATGCCCTCGGTGGCTCGACCCCCGGCGACAGCTACCTGCTCCAGGACAAGCTGCTGGAGGTGGCCAAGCAGGCCGGCGCCGACGCGGTCCACCCTGGCTACGGCTTCCTCGCCGAGAACGCCGGCTTCGCCCAGGCCGTCATCGACGCCGGCCTCACCTGGATCGGCCCCGGCCCTGAGGCCATCGACTCCCTCGGCGACAAGGTCAAGGCACGCCACATCGCCACCAAGGCCGGTGCGCCGCTGGTGCCGGGCACGAAGGACCCGGTCGCCGGCGCCGACGAGGTGGTCGCCTTCGCGAAGGAGCACGGCCTCCCGGTGGCGATCAAGGCGGCATACGGCGGCGGCGGTCGTGGCCTCAAGGTGGCGCGCACGATCGAGGAGATCCCTCACCTCTACGAGTCCGCGGTGCGAGAGGCCGTCACGGCCTTCGGACGCGGCGAGTGCTTCGTCGAGCGGTTCCTGGACCGCCCACGCCATGTCGAGACCCAGTGCCTGGCCGACCAGCACGGCAACGTCGTGGTCGTCTCGACGCGTGACTGCTCCCTCCAGCGCCGCAACCAGAAGCTCGTCGAGGAGGCACCCGCGCCGTTCCTCACCGACGAGCAGCACGCGGAGCTGCTGCGCGCGAGCAAGGCGATCCTCAAGGAGGCCGGCTACGTCGGCGCGGGCACGTGCGAGTTCCTCGTCGGTCCCGACGGCGACATCAGCTTCCTCGAGGTGAACACCCGCCTGCAGGTCGAGCACCCCGTCACCGAGGAGGTGACCGGCATCGACCTCGTGCGCGAGCAGTTCCGCATCGCCAACGGCGAGACGCTCGACTACCCCGACCCGGAGCCGCACGCCCACTCGATCGAGTTCCGGATCAACGGCGAGGACGCCGGCCGCAACTTCCTGCCCGCACCCGGCACCGTCGCCGTCTACCGCACCCCGTCCGGTCCGGGCGTCCGCGTCGACTCCGGCGTCGTCGAGGGCGACGTCATCGGTGGCGCCTTCGACTCCATGCTCGCCAAGCTCATCATCACCGGGCGCACGCGCCAGCAGGCCCTCGAGCGCTCCCGCCGGGCGCTAGCCGAGTTCGAGGTCGACGGGATGCCGACCGTCCTGCCCTTCCACCGTGCGGTCGTCGCCGACGCGGCGTTCGCCCCGGAGGGCGATGCGCCGTTCCGCATCCACACCCGCTGGATCGAGACGGAATGGGACAACACGATCCCGCCGTATGCCGGTGGGCCGGCTGCCGACGGCGCCGAGCCCGACGAGCGCCAGACGGTCGTCGTCGAGGTCGGCGGCAAGCGCATCGAGGTGTCCCTGCCGGGTGGGCTCGCCCTGGGTGGCGGATCCGCGGCCACGACGCGCAAGAAGGCGCCGAAGCGGTCCGGCGGGGGCAAGGCCGGTGCGGCGACGTCGGGCGACTCGCTCACTGCGCCCATGCAGGGCACGATCGTCAAGCTCGCCGTCGCCGACGGCGCCACGGTAGCGGCCGGTGACCTCGTCATCGTGCTCGAGGCGATGAAGATGGAGCAGCCGATCAACGCCCACAAGGCTGGCGTCGTCACGGGACTGTCCGCGAAGGTCGGCGAGACCGTGACCTCGGGTGCGGTCCTGGCCGAGATCAAGGACGCCTGAGCCTCTGGCACACTGCATGGGTGTTTGCGAACCTGGCCACAGCGACCGGCACCACGACGACGTTCACGTGGGCCAACATCATCATCCTGCTGGCGGCTGTAGCGATCCTGTACCCGCTGCAGAAGTGGCTGCGTGGGACCGTCTCCACGCGTCGCAAGGCTCGGTGGGCCGAGGAGGATCGGCAGGCGCAGGAGCGGATGCGCCTCCAGGAAGAGCAGCAGGCTCAGCAAGGGCGGCGACGTGACCAGCCGGGGTGGCAGCCCACCGGGCAGCCCACCGGGCAGCCCACCGGGCAGCAGGACACCGGGCAGCCTGCCGAACAGCAGGACACGGGCTCGTCCATTGACCCGGGCAGCGGACAGACGACCCAGCCCGAGGACCGCCCGGACGACCGCTCCTGAGCCCGCCGCGCGGGGCGGCACCCGCGAAGAGGACGCCTCAGTCGGCCTGGTGCAGCTGCCGGGCCGCCTCGGCGATCGAGCCGGACAGCGACGGGTACACCGTGATGGTCGAGGAGACCTGGTCGACGCTGAGCCGGTTCTGCACTGCCAGGGCCACCGGGTAGACGAGCTCAGAAGCCTTGGGCGCCACGACCACGCCACCGAGGACGGTCCCATAGCCCTTGCGGCAGAAGAGCTTGACGAAGCCGTCGGTGATGCCCTGCATCTTCGCGCGCGGGTTGCGGGCCAGCGGCAGCATGACCGACTCGACGTCGGCGGACTCGTCGGCGGCCCGCTGGGAGATGCCGACCGTGGCGATCTCGGGCTCCGTGAAGATGTTCGCCGCCACACCGATGACATTGAGCGGGGTCACCGCGTCGCCGAGCGCGTGCCACATGGCGATCCGGCCCTGCATCGCGGCGACCGACGCCAGGGGCAGCACACCCGTGCAGTCGCCGGCCGCATACACACCGCCGATGTTGGTGCGCGACACGCGGTCGACCTGGATGTGCCCCGCGGGCCCGAGCTCGACCCCGAGCTCCTCGAGCCCTAGGCGCTGAGTCTGCGGCACCGAACCGACGGCAAGCAGGGCGTGGCTGCCCTCGACCGTGCGACCGTCTTCAAGCGTCACGACGACGCCGTGCTCGGACCGGGTGACGCTCGCAGCGCGTGACTTGTTGAGCACCTCCATCCCGCGCTTGCGGAAGACGTCCTCGATGACCGAGGCCGCATCGGCGTCTTCGCCAGGCAGCACGCGGTCGCGAGACGAGACGAGGACGACCTGCGAGCCGAGACCGAGGTACGCCTGCGCGAGCTCGGCGCCCGTGACGCCGGAGCCGATGACGATGATCCGCTCGGGCAGCTCGTCGAGCGAGTAGATCTGCTGCCAGGTGAGGATCCGCTCGCCGTCGGGCTGGGCCGAAGGCATGACCCTCGGCGTCGCCCCGGTGGCGACCAGGATCACGTCGGCGGACAGCTCGGCAGTCCTGCCGTCGGCAAGGTCGGCGATCACGAGCTCCGGTGTCGCGATCCGTGCCCGCCCCCGCAGCACGGTCACGCCGACCTGCTCGAGACTGGTCTGGATGTCGGCGCTCTGGGCGGCTGCGAGCGCGAGGATGCGCCCGTTGACCGTCTGGGCCTCGACGACCGCATCGGACACCTGATCGCCCTCGTCGTCCTGAAGCCGCACCCCGAGGCCGGAGGCCACCTCGAAGTCGGACATGTAGTCGGCCGTGGCGATCAGCGCCTTGCTCGGGACGCAGTCGGTGAGCACCGCCGCTCCCCCGAGCCCGTCCTTCTCGACGATCGTGACCTGCGCCCCGAGCTGGGCGGCCACGAGCGCCGCCTCATAGCCGCCCGGGCCGCCGCCGATGATGACAACGGATGTCTCACGCGTGATCACGGAGACCATCCAACCATCCCCGCGATGCCTGCTCCGGGCGGTAGTACGGCGGCTAGAGTCCATGTCCGTGACCAGTTCTGCGGCTGACCTCCGCGACCCTGCCACCGACCCCTTCGACGTTGCGGCCCAGGCTGCCGCCGTCATCGCCGAACGCACCGGCGTCCAGCGACATGACGTCGCCCTCGTGCTGGGCTCCGGGTGGGGCCAGACCGCCGACCTCATCGGCGAGACTCTCGCGACCGTCGACAACGCGGACGTGCCCGGCTTTCACAAGGCCGCGGTCGCCGGCCACGCCGGCAGCATGCGCTCGGTAGCCATCGGGGACACGGGGAGGCGAGCGCTGGTCTTCGGGACCCGGACGCACTTCTACGAGGGGCGCGGCGTCCGGTCGGTCGTGCACGGGGTGCGCACCGCCAAGGCCGCGGGCTGCTCCACGATCGTCCTCACGAACGGCTGCGGAGGCCTCAACCCGGCCTGGGGCCCCGGCACACCCGTCCTGATCCGCGACCACATCAACCTGACCGCACACTCCCCCATCGAGGGCGCGAACTTCGTCGACCTCACGGACCTCTACACCCCTCGCCTTCGGGCGCTGGCGCGGGAGGTCGACCCGGGGCTCGACGAAGGCGTGTACGTCCAGTTCCGGGGGCCGCACTACGAGACACCCGCGGAGGTGCAGATGGCCAAGGTCATCGGGGGCGACCTCGTCGGGATGTCGACGACGCTCGAGGCGATCGCGGCCCGGCAGTCGGGCCTCGACGTGCTCGGCATCTCCCTCGTCACCAACCTGGCCGCCGGGATCTCTGAGACGCCCCTGTCGCACGAGGAGGTCCTCGAGGCCGGTCAGGCTGCAGCCGAGCGGTGCGGGCAGCTCCTGGCCGCTGTGGTGGGGCGGATCTGATGACCGCCGTCGACTCCACCGAGACCCTGTATGCCGCGGCCCGAGCCTGGCGCGACGACGACCCCGACTCCACGACGCGAGAGGAGCTGGACGCCCTCCTGACCTCGGCCGTCGACGGCGACGAGTCCGCGCGCGCCGACCTCGCCGACCGCTTCTCCGGGATGCTGGAGTTCGGCACCGCCGGACTCCGCGGCGCCCTGGGTGCCGGACCCAACCGGATGAACCGCAGTGTCGTGATCCGAGCGGCTGCTGGCCTGACGGCATACCTCAAGGCTGAAGGGGACGTCGGCGACAGTCCTTGTGTCGTCATCGGTTTCGACGCTCGCTACAACTCCGACGTGTTCGCGCGCGACACCGCGGCGGTCGTGGTCGGCGCCGGAGGGCGTGCGCTGCTGCTGCCTCAGCCGCTGCCCACGCCCGTCCTGGCATTCGCGATCCGCCACCTCGGCGCCGACGCGGGTGTCATGGTGACCGCGAGCCACAACCCGCCCCAGGACAACGGCTACAAGGTGTACCTCGGCGACGGCAGCCAGATCGTCCCGCCGGCCGATGCGGACATCGCCGCACACATCGCCCACGTCGACCGGGTTGCCGACGTGCCACGCGCTGTCGATGGCTGGGAGGTCCTCGGCGACCGGCTCTTCGAGGACTACATCGACGCGGTTGTCACCGTCGTCGATCCCGCATCGCCGCGCGACCTCGACTGCGTGCACACCAGCCTGCACGGCGTAGGTCATGGCACGGTGCACGCCGCGTTCGTCAGAGCCGGCTTCCCGGCGCCGACGCCGGTCGACGCCCAGGCCGTGCCCGACCCCGACTTCCCGACCGTCGCGTTCCCCAACCCGGAGGAGAAGGGCGCGATCGACCTGGCGCTCGGCCAGGCGAGGTCGATGGGGTGCGACATCGTCATCGCCAACGACCCCGACGCCGACCGGTGTGCCGCGGCGGTCCGTGACCCCGCCTTCGGCGACTGGCGGATGCTGCGCGGCGACGAGGTCGGAGCGCTGCTCGGGGCGCACATCGTGCGGCGCGGCATCAGGCCCGACGACGTCTTCGCCTGTTCGATCGTGTCGTCGCGGCTGCTCGCGTCCATCGCCCGCGCGGCCGGGATCGCCCACGTGGAGACGCTCACCGGCTTCAAGTGGATCTCCCGTGTGCCGGGGCTGCGTTTCGGCTACGAGGAGGCCCTGGGCTACTGCGTCGCGCCGCACCTGGTGCGCGACAAGGACGGCGTCAGCGCGGCCCTGCTGCTCGCGGAGCTGACCGCGACCCTGAAGGCGGAGGGCCGCCTGCTCACCGACCTGCTCGACGACCTCGCCGTCGAGCATGGCGTCCACGCCACCGACTCCTTCTCGGTGCGGGTCTCCGACCTCGCCCAGATCGACCCCCTGATGGCCCGGCTGCGTGCGGAAGTGCCGGCACAGGTCGCGGGAGTCGCCGTCGACCGGGTCGACGACCTGGCTCTCGGCGAGGGCGGGCTGCCGCCGACCGACGGTCTGCGCTACCACCTCGCCGACGACTCACGGGTCATCGTCCGGCCGAGTGGCACCGAGCCCAAGGTCAAGATCTATCTCGAGGTCATCGAGCCGGTCCCGGACGCGTCGGGCCTCGCGGCGTCGCGCGCGGCGGCGCAGGCCCGGCTGGACGGCATACGCACCGACTTCGAGCGGCTCACCGCGCTCTGACGGCCAGGTCGAGCTCGGGCGCCCTGTCAGACGACGAAGGTGCCGATGACGAAGAAGGCGACTGCCGCCAGGAGGAGGCCCACCGCGATCGGGTCCCAGTGCTGGACCGCGATCCGGGGAGTGCGCCCATCCTTGCGCCGGCGGTCGGCTGCCATCCGCTCCTCGACCTCCGCAGCAACCAGCTGTGCGTCCAGCTTCGGCTTCTTGGGCTCGTCGTCGGCGGCGGACTTCTGCTTGAGGCGGTTGGTCGGGATCGTGAGCAGCTGCCTGCCGTGCCGCGGGCGGCCCGGGTCGGCGGGCACGCCCCACGCGGTGTAGCGCTTCCCGTCGGAGAAGAGCTCCAGCGTCCAGCGGGACCGCACCTCGGAGATCGCGGGCCAGGTGAGGTCGACGACACGCATCGGGTTGACGAGACGAATCCCCTCCGCGTGGATGACCGCGCACGGGCGGTAGACGAAGAGCCACAGCAGGACGAGCCCGAGCACGATGGAGGAGATCAGCGTCCAGCTGCGCTGCGACGTGGCGACGGCAGGGACCAGCAGGGCGAGCCCGACGATGCCGCCCGCAACGCTGATCCCGACGGCCGAGCCGGGCCGCAACGTCCGGGCGTCGCGCAGGTCGCGTCGGCGGCCGAGCCCCGAGGCGAGCCCCGAGCTCGGGGCTCCGGCTGTGTTCCGGGCATCCGCAGTGTTCCGGGCATCCGCTGTGTTCCGGGCATCCGCTGTGCTCGCGGCATCCGCTGCCTTGGCGGCGTTCCTGGCGTCGTCGGACGGCTGGTCGGTGGCGTCCTGGCTCACTGTGCGGGTCCTCCTGCTGCGTCGGGTCGCCGTGCGCGACGCCGCACCTCGACTCTCTCACGGCGCCTGCGTGAAGACACCGCCGGGCGGCCAGCGTATGCCGGTCGGCGCCCGTGCGGGGGGCGCTTGGAGCCGCCACGGACCGTCTCATTCCGTGGATAGACTCGGCGGGTGACAGTAAGCACCACGACGCGCACGGCGCAGGAACTGACCGCCCACGCGCGCGACGTCCTGGGTGTGTCGCGGCTGACGAACCACGCGCTCACCGCATGGGTCCATGGGCTGCCGGGAGTCGACCAGGTCGGCTGCGAGGCCCGCGCCGCGTCCCTTGGCACCCGCTCGATCAAGACGACGAGCAAGGCATGGGCGATCGACACCGCCATCGGGATGATCGACCTCACGACGCTCGAGGGCGCCGACACTCCTGGCAAGGTGCGCTCGCTGTGCGCCAAGGCGCTCGTGCCCGACCCGCTCGACGCGACGACTCCGAGACCCGCTGCGGTCTGTGTCTACGGCGACATGGTCGCCACCGCGAAGGAAGCCTTGGGCGACAGTGGGATTCACGTCGCCGCGGTCGCGACGGCGTTCCCGTCGGGACGCGCGAGCATGCCGGTGAAGATCGCGGACACGCGCGACGCCGTAGGTGCAGGAGCCGACGAGATCGACATGGTCATCGACCGCGGAGCCTTTCTCGCCGGCGACTACCTGACGGTCTTCAACCAGATCGCCGAGGTCAAGCAGGCGTGCGGCGACGTTCACCTCAAGGTGATCATGGAGACGGGCGAGCTCGTCACGTACGACAACGTCCGCCGTGCGTCCTACCTGTCGATGCTCGCGGGCGGTGACTTCATCAAGACCTCCACGGGCAAGGTGCAGCCGGCCGCGACACTCCCGGTCACCCTGGTCATGCTCGAGGCGGTCCGCGACTGGCGCGAGCTCACGGGCGTGCAGGTCGGCGTGAAGCCCGCCGGAGGCATCCGCACCGCGAAGGATGCGATCAAGTACCTCGTCATGGTCAGCGAGATCGCAGGCGACGACTGGATGTCGCCGGACTGGTTCCGCTTCGGCGCATCGAGCCTGCTCAACGACCTTCTCCTGCAACGGCAGAAGCTCGCGACGGGCGCCTACTCCGGTGCCGACTACGTGACGATCGACTGACCGCGAAGGAGCATCATGCCCACGTTCGAGTACGCCCCTGCCCCCGAGTCGCGCGCCATCGTCACCATCGAGAAGTCGTACGGCCTCTTCGTCGACGGTGCCTTCACCCGCCCCAAGGCGACGTTCGCGACGGTCAACCCCGCCGACGAGACGGTCCTGGCCGAGGTCAGCCAGGCCGGTCCCAAGGACGTCGACCGGGCGGTCTCTGCCGCGCGCCGCGCCTACGAAGGTGTCTGGGGGAAGATGAGCGGCGCCGAGCGCGGAAAGTACCTCTTCCGCATCGCTCGAATCCTGCAGGAGCGCTCGCGCGAGTTCGCGGTCCTCGAGACCCTCGACAACGGCAAGCCGATCAAGGAGACGCGCGACGTCGACGTCCCGATCGCCGCGGCGCACTTCTTCTACCACGCGGGCTGGGCCGACAAGCTGGAGTATGCCGGCCTGTCGCCTTCCGGGGCCGAGGCGCCCCGCCCGCACGGTGTGGTCGCACAGGTCATCCCCTGGAACTTCCCGCTGCTGATGCTGGCCTGGAAGATCGCCCCGGCATTGGCGACCGGAAACACAGTGGTGCTCAAGCCTGCCGAGACGACGCCGCTGTCAGCGCTGCTCTTCGCCGAGGTGTGTCAGCAGGCCGA
Organism: Monashia sp. NPDC004114; assembly: GCF_053603855.1. Lineage (NCBI taxonomy): Bacteria > Bacillati > Actinomycetota > Actinomycetes > Micrococcales > Intrasporangiaceae > Intrasporangium > Monashia sp. NPDC004114. Next base: position 210,384 of record NZ_JBSGGK010000009.1, read on the forward strand.
CCTGCCGCCGGGCGTGGTCAACATCGTCACTGGCGACGGCCGGACCGGCCAGGCCCTCGTGGAGCACCCCGACGTCGACAAGATCGCGTTCACCGGCTCGACCGAGGTCGGCAAGCTCATCGCCCGTTCGATCGCGGGCACGAGGAAGAAGGCGACGCTCGAGCTCGGCGGCAAAGCGGCGAACATCATCTTCGACGACGCCCCGGTGGACCAGGCGGTCGAGGGCATCGTCAACGGCATCTTCTTCAACCAGGGCCAGGTCTGCTGCGCAGGGTCGCGCCTGCTCGTGCAGGAGAGCGTCCATGACGACGTCGTCGCCCGCCTGAAGCGCCGACTGGGCACCCTGCGGGTCGGCGACCCGATGGACAAGAACAGCGACCTCGGCGCGATCAACAGCAAGTCGCAGCTCGAGCGCATCACCTCTCTCGTCGAGGCCGGCGTGGCCGAGGGGGCGGACCGCTGGAGCCCGGAGTGCACCCTGCCCGCGAAGGGCTACTGGTTCCCGCCGACCGTCCTGACCGGGGTGTCGCAGACCCACCGCGTCGCGACGGAGGAGATCTTCGGGCCGGTCCTGTCGGTCCTGACCTTCCGCACGCCTCAGGAGGCGGTCGCGAAGGCCAACAACACGGCATACGGCCTCTCGGCAGGCGTGTGGACGGAGAAGGGCTCCCGCATCCTCTGGATGGCCGACCAGCTGCGTGCCGGCGTGGTCTGGGCCAACACCTTCAACCGGTTCGACCCGACGTCGCCGTTCGGCGGCTACAAGGAGTCCGGCTACGGCCGCGAAGGCGGCCGGCATGGCCTCGATGCCTATGTCACCACCAGCCCCGCGAGCCTGACTGGAGCCACCCGATGACGCGCCTCGACGTCCGCAAGACGTACAAGCTCTACATCGGGGGCAAGTTCCCTCGGAGCGAGTCCGGGCGGTCCTACGAGGTGGTGTCCGCCAAGGGCGAGTTCCTCGCCAACGCCTCCCTCGGCTCCCGCAAGGACATCCGGGACGCCGTCGTCGCAGCACGCTCCGCCCTGGCCGGCTGGTCCGGTGCGACGCCGTACAACCGCGGCCAGGTGCTCTACCGAGCCGCCGAGGTGCTGGAGGGCCGCCGGGCCCAGTTCGTCGACGAGGTGAGCGCCGGCGAGGGCCTCACGGCCCGCGCTGCCTCCGCGGTCGTCGACGCGACCGTCGACCGGCTGGTCTGGTATGCCGGATGGACCGACAAGATCGCCCAGGTCCTCGGCAACCTCAACCCGGTGGCCGGCCCCTTCTTCAACGTGTCCGCTCCGGAGCCCACCGGCGTCGTGGGCGTCCTTGCCCCGCAGGCGAGCTCGCTGCTCGGGCTGGTGTCCGTCGTCGCCCCGGTGATCGCGTCGGGTAACACCGCCGTGGTCGTCTCGTCGGCCGACCGTCCCCTGCCGGCGGTGACGTTCGGCGAGGTGCTCGCGACGTCCGACGTGCCGGGCGGCGTGGTCAACATCGTGACGGCGCGCACGGCCGAGGTCGCGTCGTGGCTGGCCGCACACCGGGACGTCAACGCCATCGACCTCACCGGTGTCGCCGGCGCCCAAGGCGTCGACTGGGCCGGTCTCGAGGCCGACGCGGCCGGCAACCTCAAGCGGGTCTACCGCCCGGCCCTGGCCGACGGCACCCCGGTCGAGCCGGACTGGACCGCCGACCCGGGCCTCGGCCGGATCCGTGCCTTCGTCGAGACGAAGACGGTCTGGCACCCCAAGGGCCTCTGAGCAGCGGGCACGGGCTCGACCGTTGGGCTCCGCCGACACCACCCCACCGGGCACCCGCCCGCTCGGCCGTCCGGCACCCCACGGACGCCACCGCGTTATCCTCGTCACCGGTCCCAGCGGGGCCGGCAAGAGCCGGCTGTCGGCGCGGCTGAGCACTGCGCACGGTTGGCCGGTGGTCCGGCTGGACGACTTCTACCGGGAGGTCGACGACCCGCGACTGCCGCGGTCGCCGCTGGGCATCCCCGACTGGGACCACGTCGACTCCTGGAACGCCGACGCGGCGGTGGCCGCGCTCCGGGAGCTCGTCGACCACGGGCTGGTCGAGCTGCCCGTCTACGACATCAGCACGTCGTCGGTCACCGGCCGCCACGTCGTCGAGGCGCAGGAGGGCGACTTCATCCTGGCCGAGGGGCTCTTCGCCGGTCGGCTCGTCGCGCCGCTGACCTCCGAGGGCCTGCTCGCCGACGCGCTCTGCGTGCGCCAGAACCGCACGGCCACGGCAGTGCGCCGCTTCTTGCGGGACCTGGCCGAGCGCCGCAAACCACCACACATCCTGGTCCGACGCGGGCTGGTGCTGTGGCGCGACGAGCCACGCGTCGTCGCCGAGGCCCAGGCGCACGGCGCGCGGTGCATCGCTCCCCGCGCGGCCGAGTCCGAGCTCAGCCGGCTGGCAGCACCAGGAGCAGCGACATGAGACTCATCGGCATGCTCGGCGGGATGAGCTGGGAGTCGACCGCGGAGTACTACCGGCTCGCCAACGAGCTCGTGCGCGACCGGCTCGGCGGCCTCGCCTCGGCCCGGCTGCTCGTGCACTCGGTCGACTTCGCCGACGTGGAGCGCATGCAAGCCGATGGCGAGTGGGAGGCCGCGGGTCGGCTGCTCGCGTCGGCCGCTGCGGGCCTCGAGGCCGGTGGAGCCGAGCTGCTCGTGCTCTGCACGAACACGATGCACAAGGTCGCCGGGCCGATCGAGGCCGCGGTGACCATCCCGTTCCTGCACATCGGAGACGTCACCGCCGAGGCCGTCCGCAGCGCCGGCGTCTCGCGAGTGGGACTGCTCGCGACGGCATACACGATGGAGCAGGCCTTCATGCGCGACCGGCTCGCCGCGCACGGCCTCACGGTGATCGTTCCGCCTGCCGGCGACCGCGCCGTGGTGCATCGCGTCATCTACGACGAGCTCTGCCTCGGCGTGGTCACCGAGCCGTCGCGACAGGCGTACCGCGAGATCATCGCCCGTCTCGTCGACGCCGGGGCCGAAGGCATCATCCTCGGATGCACCGAGATCGAGCTGCTCGTCGGGCCCGCCGACTCCCCTGTCCCGGTCTTTCCGACCACGCGCCTGCACGTCGAGGCCGCAGTGACCGCCGCTCTCCGGGCGCACGGCGAGTCCGATGGAGAGCGCGGCGGTGACGGCGACGGCGACTAGCCGGTTCGGCGACCGCGACGAGCTAGGCGGTCGGCTGGATGGGGGGCGACGCCTCGATACCGAGCACGGCATACCCCGGCTTGATGACGTCGTCGATGAAGGCGAGGCGCTCGTCGAAGGGGATGAACGCCGACTTCATCGCGTTGATCGTGACCCAGCGCAGGTCGGCGAGGTCCCAGCCGGCAGAGTCCTGAAGGAGCAGGAACTCCTTGCTCATCGACGTGTCGCTCATGAGCCGGTTGTCGGTGTTGAGCGTCACGCGGAACCGCAGGCGCTTGAGAAGCGTGATCGGGTGCAGGGAGATCGACAAGGCGGCTGAGGTCTGCAGGTTGCTGCTCGGGCACATCTCGAGCGGGATCCGCATGTCCCGGACGTATGCCGCCAGGCGCCCCAGGCGCACGCGATCCAGCTCCAGCTGCGTGAGGGCGTGTGGGTTCTCCCTGTTGCCCTCGAGCCACTCCCCGAACGGCGAGCCGTCGATGGTGATGTCATCGACGATGCGCACGCCGTGGCCGAGGCGGTCGGCGCCGCACCACTGGATCGCCTCCCAGATCGACGGGAGCCCGAACGCCTCGCCGGCGTGGATCGTGAAGTGGGCGTTCTCCCGGCGCAGGTACTCGAACGCGTCGAGGTGCCGGGTCGGTGGGTATCCGGCCTCGGCGCCCGCGATGTCGAAACCGGAGACGCCGTCGTCGCGGTAGCGGATCGACAGCTCGGCGATCTCGGTGGACTTCGCCGCGTGGCGCATCGCGGTGAGCAGCGAGGTCACCCGGATCGGGGTGCCGGCCGCCGCGGCCTTCGCCTCCCCGTCCCGGAGTCCGGCGCTGACGGCCTCGACCACACCCTCGAGGGTCAGTCCGCGGGTGAGGTGCTGCTCGGGGGCATACCGGCTCTCGGCGTAGGCGACACCGTCGGCAGCGAGGTCCTGGGCGCACTCGCTGGCCACCCGGAACAGGCCCTCCCGGGTCTGCATGACGGCCAGTGTGTGATCGAAGGTCTCGAGGTACCGCGGCAGCGAACCCGAGTCGGCACTCTCCCGGAACCATGCTCCGAGGCTGTTGGCGTCGTGGGCCGGGAGTGCGTCGTACCCACACTCGTCGGCGAGCTCGATGATCGTCTGGGGGCGCAGGCCGCCGTCCAGATGGTCGTGGAGCAGAACCTTGGGCGCCTGGCGGATCTCGTCGGGGGTCATCACTCGTCGCCCTCGCGGTGCACTGACTCGGGCGTGAACGCGGGCAGGCACACGGCGACGTACTCGGCACCGTCGGGGCCGCACGAGTAACGGATCCGCTCGCCACCGCGGGTGATGACGGACTGGCCCTGGGCCACTTCGAGCGTCCCGCCGTCGTGGTCGATGACGACGGTTCCCTTGAGCACGAGGGTGATCTCGTCGAAGTCGGGCGTCTGGAACGGCTCGGTCCAGCCGCCGGGCGCCACCATGTGCGCCACGGAGACGGAGGACTGCAGGCCGGCATCCGGGGTTGTCACGGCACCGACGTGCTCGTTGATGACCTTGCCGCCAGGGACGGGGATTCGCGTCGGGGTGGGGATGAGTTCGGGCACGAGGCAACCCTACGCCCTGTCACCCCAGAGGTATTCGAGTCAAGGTATTCGGGTCGAGGTGCCTTGCGTTCGAGGTATTAGATCGGCCTATTCGGCGACCTTTCACCTCGACCCGAGTACCCCGAACGACGTCCGGGCATGCAGAAGACCCCGCCCGGTCACCCGGGCGGGGTCTTCTTGAAAGTATGTCCGGCTGCGTCCTACTCTCCCACACCGTCACCAGTGCAGTACCATCGGCGCTGAAGGGCTTAGCTTCCGGGTTCGGAATGGAGCCGGGCGTT
>NZ_JBSGGK010000010.1:0-213229 GCF_053603855.1 Monashia sp. NPDC004114
CGGCTACCACCACCCCGACGCCCTCGCCGCCAGCATCTACCTGTGCTGCGGCGGCATCACCATCACGCTACCCACGGCAAGGTGAGGAGTAGCACACATGTTCGAACGGCGCGCAACCTGGTTCTGGTGGAATTCGCCTGCAGCACAGCGCATTTCGCGTTATCCACAGCGAGACCAGCCCGCAGGTCGGAGCACGATCGGCGCAATGGGGACCCGACGGCATACGGGTTTGGGGTGGTGTGCTGGGCGACTCCGGGGACGGCGGGCGTGTGGGTGACCGGGGCCTTGATCGCTCCGCTCGGCGACTGTGCGCAGTAGGTTGCGTGAGAGGTGTTCGTACGGTCCCGGAACCGAAGGGGATGGCATGTCCGACACAGGAAAGACGATTCTGTGGATCGTCGTCGCGCTCGTGGTCATCGCAGTGATCATCTGGCTCTTTGCATCAGCCCGTCGGAGCAAGGAGGCAGACGCGCGACGGTTCGAGGCATCGGAGCTGCGCGCTCACGTGCAGGAGCGTCTTCCGCAGGTGCAGAACCAAGAGGACCGCGCTTCGGTGACAGGCCGGATGGCTGCGGAAGCGAGAGCCGAGGCGGACGAGAAGGCCGCGGCCGCAAGGAATCTGGAGGAGCAGGCCGAACAGCATCGCGTGGCCGCGGAGGCTGCGCGTGCCGAGCACGAGGATCTTGCACGTCGCGCCGACCTCGTCGATCCAGACGTGCCGACGGACTCGGAGGGGTATCTCGTCGACGACCGCGGACAGCGGTTCGCCGGGCAAGGTCCCGACCAGGCGTCCGAGGTGCCCGAGGTGACCGAGGTGCCGGCTGAGCCGACCACGCGGGCCGAGTCGGCAGACTCGGGACCCAGGTCGATGAGCCTGGGCGCACGAGCGGGCGCCGTCGCCGCTGGTGCCTTGGGCGCCGCCTACACGCACGACGAGGACGACGAAGAAGACCTCGCCGACGCCGAGAATCCTTTTGCCGCAAGCACACCGGCCGAGACTGAGCCGGAGCCGAGCGCCCTCGAGCCCGAGGCCGAGGCCGAGGCCGTGCCGGAGTCAGCGGGCGAGCCCGAGCCAGAAGCAGAGCCGAAGGCCCGCGAGCCTGAGGCCGAGGCCGCGGAAGCGCCGGAGTCGGCGGTCGAGCCGGAGTCGGCGGTCGAGCCCGAGGCAGCAGCCGAGCCCAATGCGGAGGCCAGGGAGGACGCGTGGAGCGGTCCGACGTTCGTGCCTGAGGCTGAGGCCGGCTCACCTGGAGAGGTTTCCTCGGGCGACGTGCCGGAGGCCGCGGCGGGTCCCGGCCTCAGCGCTGCAGCTCCCGGCGATGAAGGGGAGGACTCGGCGAGCAACCCGGCCGAGCGGGACGAGCAGACCCGGCCGGATCTGGCAGCAGCGCCAGCCGAGTCGCCAGACGAGCAGGAGGACATGGGCGCTGCCGCTTCCGACGAGCCCGACGAGACGAACCTGGAGACGACGAGTCCCGCGGCGGCGGTTGCCGAGGCGGTTCCCGCCCTCCAGGACCGGGACAGGCACGTCGCGCTGGGGGGCACTCCTGGGGGTGACCCGGGAGACCACCGTGGACAGCCGTGGGCCACGACCCCCGGGGTGCCTGGCCTCGAGCAGGACACCGCCGAGCCAGAGGTGACCGAGCCGCAACCAGCCGTCGACACAGGGCAGGGTGTGGAGGGCTTGGGAGACCAGGACGACGAGAACCCTCCACAACCGGACGCCGAGGAGGCGCCCGCCGAAGCGCCGGGCGGTCGCCGGATCTCCACCTTCGAGGAGGTCACCGACGGAGGCTTCGGGATCGGGTCAGCCGCTCCGCTCGCCGACGGTGCCCAGCCGCTGGGCCACGCCGTCAAGGGCACGCGTGAGGGCCGGACCTTCCTGGCGCCCGCCGACGACGGTTATGACGACGTCGAGCCGGACGTGTGGTTCTACAACGAGGAAGCAGCCCGCCGAGCCGGCTTCAACCGCGAAGGGGAGTGAGCTCGCGACGTTAGCCCCCGATGCTGAGGGGTGGGACGGCATACCCGGCCTGACCGGCGGCGAAACGCGGGCGCGGGCACTCATGGCGCGCTCATAGACTGGCCCGCATGGTTTCACCGCTCGTCGCGCTCACGCCCAAGGTCCAGTCCGCGATCGCCGTCGCCCTCGGCGACGACTACCGCGAGGCGGACCCGGTGCTGCGGCCGTCGCAGTTCGCGGACGTGCAGGTGAACGCCGCGCTCGCGCTGGCCAAGAAGGTCGGTATGCCGCCGCGTGACCTCGCGAGCCGCATCGTCGACGCGCTCGAGCTCGACGGCGTGTGTGACGAGGTCGACGTAAGCGGGCCTGGCTTCATCAACCTCACGTTCTCCGACGCCTGGCTCGCCGAGCTGCTCCACGACGTCGACAGCGACGAGCGGACCGGCGTGCCGCTGGAGCCGACCCAGAACATCCCGATCGACTACTCCGCGCCCAACGTCGCCAAGGAGATGCACGTCGGGCACCTGCGGACCACGATCGTGGGTGACTCCCTCGCCCGCACCCTCGAACATCTCGGCCACAACGTCATCCGGCAGAACCACATCGGCGACTGGGGCACGCCCTTCGGCATGCTCATCGAGCACCTGCTCGAGGTCGGGGAGGACTCGCCCGAGGCGGAGCTGCTCGTGAGCGACCCGAACGCCTTCTACCAGGGTGCCCGGACCAAGTTCGACACCGCCGAGAAGGCCGAACCGGCAGGCAGCGCAGGCGACTTCGACAAGCGGTCGCGGGCGCGGGTCGTCAAGCTCCAGGCGGGCGACGAGCAGACTCTCGGCTACTGGCACGACCTCGTCGGCATGTCGAAGATCTACTTCAACAAGGTCTACTCCACGCTCGGGGTGACCCTGACCGACGACGACCTCGCGGGCGAGTCGAGCTACAACGACGAGCTCCGGGCGATCTGCGACGAGCTCGAGGCCAAGGGCATCGCGACGATCTCCGACGGCGCGCTGTGCGTGTTCCTCGACGGCTACACCGGCCGCGAGGGCAAGCCGGTGCCGCTGATCATCCGCAAGTCCGACGGCGGCTACAACTACGGCACCACGGACCTCGCCACCATCCGGTACCGCGTGGCCAAGCTCGGCGCCCACCGCGTGCTCTACGTCATCGGCGCACCTCAGTCGTTGCACCTCAACATGGTGTGGGACACCGCCCGCAAGGCGGGTTGGCTGCCGGACGACGTCACTCCTGTCCATGTCCAGATCGGCAACGTGCTCGGTGAGGACCGCAAGATCCTTCGGACCCGGTCCGGGTCGTCGCTGCGGCTCATGGCCCTGCTCGACGAGGCGGTGGACAAGGCGCGGACCCTCATCGACGCCAACCGGCCGGACCTCGAGGAGAGCGTGCGCGGCACGATCGCACGGCAGGTCGGCATCGGCGCGGTGAAGTACGCGGACCTCTCCGTCGCACACGACAGCGAGTACGTCTTCGACCTGGACCGGATGGTCTCGCTGACGGGCAACACCGGCCCCTATCTGCAGTACGTCGTCGCCCGGATCCGCTCGATCTTCAGGCAGGTCGCGCTCGAGCCGTCGCTCCAGCACGCACCGGTCGTCATCGGCGAACCGCACGAGCGGGCGCTGGCGATCCAGCTGCTCGGCTTCGGCGATGTCGTGGGCGAGGTGGGGTCGACGTACGAACCGCACCGCCTCGCGGCATACCTGTTCGAGCTCGCGCAGGCCTTCTCAGCCTTCTACGAGAACTGCCACGTGCTCAAGGCCGAGCGGGACGAGGTGCGGGCCTCGCGGCTCACGCTCTGTGCGCTCGTATTCCGCGTCATGACGACCGGGCTGGACCTGCTCGGTCTGGAGTCGCCCGAGCAGATGTGACCCACTCGTCGATCTGGACACGCAGATGCGCCAGAGCCGGTCGCCGGCTTCGGAATCGGGACGCCCACGCTGACCGACGATGCCGGAAACGCCCGGTCTGATCACCCGTTGCGGGTGAGCCGAAGACCTATCCCGGACCCGTCGCCCAGAGCAGTATGAAGGCACGCTCAGCAGCAGCTCGCGCCGCAGCCTTCCCCGAGAGAGGTCTCGCCCATGTCGTTCTGGGACATCGTCTGGTTCATCTTCATCTTCTTCGCCTTCATGGCCTACCTCATGGTGCTCTTCACGATCATCACGGACCTGTTCCGTGACGACTCGGTCAGCGGATGGATGAAGGCGCTGTGGATCATCCTGCTCATCTTCTTCCCGCTCATCACGGCGCTCATCTACCTCATCGTGCGCGGCAAGGGCATGCAGAGCCGGCACATCTCCGACGCCGAGTCGCTGAGGGAGAAGCAGGAGAGCTACATCCGGACGCTGGCGAACACACCGATGTCGCCCGCCGACCACATCGCGCGTGCCAAGGAGCTGCTCGACAACGGCACCATCAGCCAGGAGGAGTTCGACCAGCTCAAGGCCAAGGCGCTCGCCTCCTGACGCTGGTCTCGGATGCGCGCCGACTGACACACGCACTCCTGACAGTCCACGCGCCGACACACCCGGAAGTCGTCAGCTCCGCACGGTAATAACCATCGTGAGTTGACGATTCCCGGGTGTGTTGCGCGGTCGGGCGGTCCGGCTAGTGCCGGGGCCGTCGGGCGGTCGGGCGGTCGGGCGGTCCGGGGGAGGGTCAGCGGCCGTGCAGGGCTGCGAGCAGCGCGGCGTAGCGCGAGGTCACCTCGGACGTGTCACCTGGCGGGACGGCATACTCCGAGTCGATCTCAAGGGCCCACGTGGGCGGCTCCGCCGCGCCGGACAGCGCCCAGGCGGCCTGGCGTGCGGCACCGACGCCGACGTACTCGGCGGGCGTGGGCACGACGACCGGCGCGCGGAACAGGCCCGGCGAGATCTCGCGCACGGCCCGGGAGGCGGCCGCGCCGCCGATGAGCAGCACCCGCTCGACGGCCACGCCGTTGTCACGCAGCGCGTCGACACCGGCGACGAGGTTGCAGAGCATGCCCTCGACGGCCGCCCGAGCAAGGTTCTCGGGGGTGGCGTTCGAACGGGTGAGGCCACTCAGCGTGCCGGTGGCGTCGGGCAGGTCGGGAGTGCGCTCACCGTCGAGGTACGGCAGCAGGCTGAGGCCTCCGGCGCCCGACTCGGCCGACAGGGCGAGACGGTCGAGCGTCGCCAGGTCGACGCCCAGCATCGAGGCTGCGGCCGTCAGCACGCGCGCCGCGTTGAGGGTGCACATGAGAGGCAGGTGACGTCCGGTGGCGTCCGCGAAGCCGGCGATGGCGCCGGTCTCGTCGCGGATGGCCGAGTCGTGCGGGGTGAAGACCGTGCCGCTCGTGCCGAGCGAGACCACGACATCGCCGGGAGAGAGGGTCAGGCCCAGGGCCGCGCCCATGTTGTCGCCCGTACCGGCGGCCACGAGCATGCCGCCGTCGGTGTGGCCGGCGGCCTCGGCGGGCGCGAGGACGTCCGGCACCTCGAGGACCCGGCCGAAGGCACGCTCCAGCAGGTCCAGGCGGTAGTCGCCTTTGGCTGCTGACCAGTAGCCGGTGCCGGAGGCGTCCCCACGGTCGGTGGTCCAGCGGTGGAAACCGTTGCCCTGCTGAAGGATTCGGCCCGTTAGCCAGTCGTGAGGCAGCACGACCCGGGCGACCTGCGCGGCATGCTCCGGCTCGTTCTCGGCCAGCCAGCGCAGCTTGGTCACGGTGAAGCTGGCGACCGGCACGAGGCCGACTGCGTCGACCCACGCGGCCACGCCACCGAGCTCGTCCGTGAGGTCCCGGGCGGCACCGGCACTGCGCGTGTCGTTCCAGAGCAGCGCGTCGCGGACGACCCGGTCGCCCTCGTCCATGGCGACCATCCCGTGCTGCTGGCCGCCGACGGCGATGGCGGCGACCCCGTCGAGGATGCCGCCGCGGCTGGCCTGCTCGTACGCCTCCCACCAGCGGTCCGGATGGACCTCGGTGCCGTCCGGGTGCGGCGCACGGCCGGTGCGCACGACCGCGCCGGTCTCGGCGTCGCAGACGACGATCTTGGTCGACTGGGTCGAGCTGTCCACCCCTGCGACGAGGGTCTGTCCATCGGTTACGCGTTGCTGCGGTTGATCCATGCCGAAAGGGTCTCCCCTGCGCTCTTCTCGTGCAACATCGACTCCGCGTCTGTGAACACCTCCGTGAAGCGCGCGTCGTCCACTTCTCGCCCCCTGACTCCGCGGGCGCCGCCCGGCTGCCCACGATCAGAGACGGCGGCGCCGAGGGGTCCGGCCACCGGGTGTGATTTGGCAGGCACTCACCCCGATAGCGGCCCCTCGTGGTCTAGGTTCATGATCCAGTGCCGCCTCCCCTCGATCGGCAAGGAGCCAAGCGTGCAGATCGGTGTCCCACGTGAGTCGCGTGCCCGTGAGACGCGGGTTGCAGCGACGCCCAAGACTGTCGCCCAGCTCGTCGGGCTCGGCTACGACGTCGTCGTCGAGACGGGTGCCGGCGCGCTCGCGAGCTTCGACGACGCGGCGTATGCCGCCGCGGGGGCTCGCGTGGTCAGCGCGGACGAGGCGTGGGGCTCGCAGATCGTCCACAAGGTCAACCCGCCGACCGATGACGAGATCGCCCGGCTGCGTCCGGGCACGGTGCTCGTCGCGCTCCTGGCTCCCGCCCTCAGCCCGGACCTCGTCGAGAAGCTGCGCGCCGCGGGCGTGACGGGCATGGCGATGGATGCCGTGCCCCGGATCAGCCGGGCGCAGTCGCTCGACGTGCTGTCGTCGATGGCCAACATCGCCGGCTACCGTGCCGTCGTCGAGGCCGCGCACGAGTTCGGCTCCTTCTTCACCGGTCAGGTGACCGCGGCCGGCAAGGTGCCGCCGGCTACCGTTCTCGTCGCCGGAGCCGGCGTCGCAGGCCTCGCGGCGATCGGCACGGCCCGCTCGCTCGGCGCGATCGTGCGGGCGACCGACGCCCGCCCAGAGGTCGCCGAGCAGGTCGAGTCGATGGGCGCGGAGTTCCTCGCCGTCGAGATGCCCGAGGTCCAGGCGTCCTCCGACGGCTACGCCCGCGAGATGGGCGAGGACTTCAACCGACGCGCCGCCGAGCTGTATGCCGCACAAGCGCCGCAGGTCGACATCGTCGTCACCACGGCACTGATCCCGGGCCGGCCCGCTCCGCGCTTGATCACCGCCGACATGGTGGCGACGATGAAGCCCGGATCGGTGATCGTCGACATGGCTGCCTCCAACGGCGGCAACGTCGAGGGTTCGGTGGCGGACGAGCTGGTCATCACCGCCAACGGCGTGAAGATCATCGGCTACACCGACCTCGCCGCGCGGCTGCCTACTCAGGCTTCGCAGCTGTACGGCACCAACCTCGTCAACCTCATGAAGCTGCTCACGCCAGGCAAGGACGGGCACCTCGTCCTCGATTTCGACGATGTCGTGCAGCGCAACATGACGGTCGCCCGCGACGGGGAGCTGCTGTGGCCGCCACCCGCCATCCAGGTCAGCGCTGCCCCGGTGGTCGCCGCGACGGCCGCGGCGGTCGTGAAGGAGCCGGAGAAGCCGAAGGATCCGCGCCGGCGGTACGTCGGGATGGCGATCGCGGCGATCGTGTTCGGGGCGATCGCGGCGGTGTCGCCGCCGAGCTTCCTCGGGCACTTCACCGTGTTCGCGCTCGCGGTCGTGGTCGGCTACTACGTGATCGGGCACGTGCACCACGCGCTGCACACCCCGCTGATGTCGGTGACCAACGCGATCAGCGGCATCATCGTCGTCGGCGCGCTGATCCAGCTGGGTCAGTGGCGCTCTGGGATGTCAGCGGCGATCCTCATCCTCGCCTTCCTCGCGACCCTCATCGCGAGCATCAACATCTTCGGTGGCTTCCTCGTCACCCGCCGCATGCTCACGATGTTCCGGAAGGGCTGAGCGCACGTGACAACCGGAGTGGACCTCGCACTCATCCAGGCGGCATACATCGTCGCCGCGCTTCTGTTCATCCTGTCGCTCGCTGGGCTCTCCAAGCACGAGACGGCCAAGGACGGCAACGTCCTGGGCATGGTCGGCATGGCCCTCGCGCTCGTCGCGACGCTGTGGCTGGCGCTGCGCGGGTCGTCCGCGCTCAACGTCGTGCTCATCGTCGTGGCCATGGCGATCGGTGCGTCGATCGGCATCTGGCGGGCGCGCATCGTCGAGATGACCGGGATGCCCGAGCTGATCGCGATGCTGCACAGCTTCGTCGGCGCGGCGGCCGTCCTCGTCGGGTTCAACACGTTCCTCGCTTCATCCACCGCCTCGAGCGCCGGGGCGGTCGCTGCGGAGACCGACGGCGTCCACCTCGTGGAGATCTTCCTCGGCGTGTTCATCGGTGCGGTGACGTTCACCGGGTCGATCGTCGCGTTCCTCAAGCTGTCGGCGCGCATCTCGTCCCGGCCCCTGATGCTGCCCGCGCGGCACTGGCTGAACCTGGCGGCGCTCGTCGTGTCGACGGGGCTGCTCGTGTGGTTCGTCGCGTCGGCGTCGATCGTGCCGCTGGCGATCATGACCGCGATCGCGCTGGCCTTCGGCTGGCACTTGGTCGCTTCGATCGGCGGCGGCGACATGCCGGTCGTGGTGTCGATGCTCAACAGCTACTCCGGGTGGGCCGCGGCCGCGGCAGGCTTCATGCTCGGCAACGACCTGCTCATCGTCACCGGCGCCCTCGTCGGCTCCTCCGGTGCCTACCTGTCCTACATCATGTGCAAGGCGATGAATCGCTCCTTCGTCTCGGTCATCGCCGGTGGGTTCGGCTCCGACGGCGCCGTCACCAGCGGGGACGTCGACTACGGCGACCACCGCGAGACGAACGCCGAGGAGGTCGCCGACCTGCTCACCCACGCCGGCTCGGTCGTCATCACCCCCGGATACGGCATGGCGGTCGCTCAGGCGCAGTACCCCGTCGCGGACCTCACGGCCAAGCTGCGCGAACGCGGCGTCGATGTCCGGTTCGGCATCCATCCGGTCGCGGGGCGCCTGCCCGGCCACATGAACGTGCTGCTCGCCGAAGCCAAGGTGCCGTACGACATCGTGCTCGAGATGGACGAGATCAACGACGACTTCCCCGAGACGGACGTCGTGCTCGTCATCGGCGCGAACGACACCGTGAACCCCTCAGCGGCCGAGGACCCGAGCTCGCCGATCGCGGGGATGCCGGTCCTTCAGGTGTGGAACGCCAAGGACGTCGTGGTCTTCAAGCGCTCGATGAACGCGGGCTACGCCGGCGTGCAGAACCCGCTCTTCTTCCGCGACAACTCCGCCATGCTCTTCGGCGACGCAAAGGAGCGCGTCGAGGACATCATCAAGGCCCTATGACAGGCGCGGTTCCACGCTGGAAGCCCGACTCTCGGGCCTCCAGAGATGTCGCTCTCGGACGCTGTGATCTTGCTCCCGAATCCGGAGCAAGTTCACAGCGCGCCGGTGGACCTCCTGGCCGCCGCGTCCTACGGGCCCCGAAGCCGAGTCCGCCACTGTCACCGGTGTCGTCCAGACTCCTGTGCAAGAGAGGCGACGACATGGACGACGTATTCGAAGGACCGGGCTTCATCAGGAGGGTGCGTCGCCTCGCAGATCTCAGCCAGCGCGATCTGGCGGCCTCACTAGGGGTCTCGCCAGCGACAGTCGGTCGTCTGGAGTCGGGCAAGGCGAAGCTCGACGCAGGGACGTTCGCGACCATCCTTGGCCTCGCTGGGCTCCGTCTCGCGGTCCTCGACGAGGTCGGGCGCGAGGTGCGGCCGGTGCCGCCGGACACGCTCGTCGACAACGGTGGCCGGCGCTTCCCGAGCCATCTCGACGCCCGCCCGCCGGGCGACCAGCCGCCGCTCGACCGGGGGATCGATCCGCGTAAGGGGAAGCCTCCAGCCACGGGGTGGTTCGACGGGCGCACTCAACGGGACCTCCGACGGGCCCGCAAGGGCGTGCCGGATGATCATCCGACGGTCGGCGGCGAGCTCGAGAAGCGGCGTGTGGAACGAGCCGAACGGCTCGAGCGAGCTCGACGGGCCGGCCGAGCTGCACCGTTGCCCGAGTGCGAGTGTCTGGATGAGTGCTTCGAGGCGCTCTGCCTGGCCGACTGCCCGTGTCAGTGCGAGCCGGCCAGGGTGAGCTGGATGGACCGAACCGAGTAGGCGCCCACCGGACGCTGGAATCTCAGCGGTCGCTGAGGACCTCGGCTTCCATGCCCGGTTCGGGTTCGCCGGTGGCCAGCTTGCTGTGGCTCCTTGAGTACCCGAAGTAGACGATGAAGCCCACCAGCATCCAGCCGATGAACCGTAGCCACGTCTCGAGCGACAGGTTGAGGATCAGGTAGAAGCAGAACGCTGCGGACAGCCACGGGATCCATGGGTTGCCCGGCACGCGGAACGACCGCTTCAGGTCAGGGCGGCGCTTGCGCAGGATCGGCACGGCGAGCGAGACGAGCACGAACGCCGCCAGGGTGCCGATATTGACCATCTCCTCGAGCGTGCCGACCGGCGTGACGCTCGCGGCGATCGCGACCGCACCGCCGATGAGGAACGTCAGCTTGACCGGCGTGCCGGTGTTGGGGTTGGTGGTGCTGATCCCCGATGGCAGGAGCTTGTCGCGGCTCATCGCGAACGTGACGCGGGTGGCACCGATGATGAGCGTCATGACGACCGTCGTCAGGCCCGCAACGGCGCCCGCCGAGATCAACGTTGCGTAGCCGTCCTTGCCGACCGCGATGAAGGCCTTCGCCAGCGCGGCCTTCGGGTCGATGTCGCTGTAGTTCTGCATCCCGGTGATGACCAGGGCGACGGCGACATAGAGGATGGTGCACACGACGAGGGATCCCAGGATGCCGATCGGCAGGTCGCGCTGGGGGTTCTTCGCCTCCTCGGCGGTCGTGGCGACGACGTCAAAACCGATGTAGGCGAAGAACACCAGTGCCGCGGCAGACATGATGCCAAGGACGCCGAAGGTCGCCGGTGTGACGCCCGCGACGAGCTGCAGGACCGTGGCGTGGATACCTTCGGATCCCTTGGCCCCTGGTGCGGATGGCGGGATGAACGGCGTCCAGTTGTCGCGGTTGATGAAGCCGATGCCGGCGATGATCACGAACAGGACGATGAAGAGCTTGATCGCGACGAGAACGAGGTTGACGCGCAGCGACTCCTTGATGCCCTTGGCGACGAGCAAGGTCAGCGCCACCACGAGGATGAATGCAGGCAGGTCGAAGTGCCATCCGTCAGCGGGCCCGAGCGACTCGGGCCAGGTGACGCCCAGCTGTCCGAGGAACGTCACGAAGTAGGTGGACCATCCCTGGGCCACGACGCTGGCGCCGAGCATCAGCTCGAGCAGCAGGTCCCAGCCGATGGCCCACGCGACGATCTCGCCGAGAGTGGCATACGAGAAGGTGTACGCCGAGCCGGCGACCGGCACGGTGGACGCGAACTCGGCGTAGCACAGGGCGGCGAGCCCACAGACCACGGCGCCGAGGATGAACGAGAACACCACGGCCGGTCCGGCATACTGCTGGGCCGCGCGACCGGTGACGGTGAAGATCCCGGCACCGATGATGACACCGACGCCGAAAACGACGAGGTCGAGCGCGGAAAGACGTCTCTTGAGGTGGTGATCAGCCTCTTGCGACGAGGCCATGGACGCCTCGACCGACTTCGTGCGAAAGACACTCATCTGGACCTCCCGAACGCGTGCGTCGACTGGTCCAAACCAAACTAGACCCGTCCCGCAGCGAGGGCGAGAGATGGCGGCCCCGTGGGTGAGTCGCCGGGCCGGACTGCGGCTCAGTCGTCGCCGGGGTCCTCGCTCGGGTCGGCGACGCGGCGGGACCGCTTCCGCGAAGGCCCGGACTGGCCGGTCTGACCGGTCTGGGACGGCCGCGGCTGGAGATCCTTCGCGAGTGGCTGCTGCCAGATCGGACCGGTGTCGGCGGCCCGCCGGCGGCGCTTGATGTCCTCGCTCTCGTACACCGTCTCCAGGCGGGGCGTCCGCTGGATCGGCAGGGCGCGTGAGTAGGAGTCGAGGCGGTCTTGGATCGGGTTGTGGGTGCGATGGACATCGGGATAGCCGGGTTGAGGACCACCGGCGCTGATCGGGCTGGCCGGGGGAGTGGCTCCTCCTGGGCCGCCGCCGTAGCCGCCGGGGCCGTAGCCGCCGGGGCTGTAGCCCCCCGACCCGCCGTAACCACCGCCGGACCCGCGCCCACTCGGTCCGGCGCTGGGCCCGCCACCCGGTCCGCCACCCAGCTCGTCGAACTCGTCGTCGAAGTCGTCCTCGTCAGCGGGAGGCGGCACGATGTGGAAGATCTCGGCGCAGATCGCGCGGTACGTCTCGTCCGGCTTGGGGACCCACTTGACCTCGCGCAGCGCCTGGTCCTGGCCGGCGCTCTCGAGCACGAACTTGCCGTAGCCGAGGAACTGGCCGGGGATGGACCGCAGGTAGCTCATGTCGGTCACCTTGAGCAGCGGCATCATCGCGACCTTGTGGACGATCAGGCCGTAGCGCAGCAGCAGTCGCTTGTCCGTGGCGACGAACCAGTTGTGCTGCCAGTTGAGCAGCTCCCACATGAGCCGGGCGAGCAGGATGAAGAAGACCCACCAGAAGAGGGTCCCGACGACCTGCGACGACTTCGTCACGTTGGAGTCGATCCAGACGGCGACGAAGAAGCCGAGGATCATGGTGATGACGGGCTCGGCGAGCCGCGCCCAGTGGGCGTGCACGGCGATGACGAGCTTCTCGCCGGGCAGCAGCACGCGCGTCAGCCCGGTCGGGATGTCGCTGTTTCGTCGTGCTGCCATGGTGCCTGCCCCCGCCGATCGTCAGCGTCGCGTCATTGGTTCAGCAAGGATCCGAAGAACGTCAGGATCGCATTGAACCCGTCGACGATGACACCCCAGATGTTCGCGACGATCTCGGCGGCCTTGTCGGGAGAGGTGAAGACGGCATAAGCGAAGAAGGCGAGCACCGCTATCCCGATGAACTTCTTGGTCTTGGGACCCATGGGGTGCGCTCCTTGGAGGGTATGGCCGAATGGCATACGTCTGAGGCCAGTGTGCCGCAAGTGACGGATGTGAAGTGGGATGGGAGCCCCGCGTGTCCCGATTCGCCCGCGGGAGCTGGGGGTGACGCGACTATTGTCCATCGCGTGCCCGGACCGGTGTCGAGACCTTCTTCCTATGCGGCTGAGCTGCGGGAGGCGCTCGCCCGGACCCTGCGCGGGGCCGACGAGCGGCACCTGGTGCAGGCGACTGAGGCGCTGGTCGCACGGTATAGGGCGGTTGCGCCCGCTGCCACTCCAATCCTGGCGAGCGATATCCAGGTGGCCGCCTACGCCGCATACCGTATGCCGGCAACTCACGCCGCGCTGGCACGGGTCCTTCGCGACGTGGCGGGCACGGGCTTCGCGCCGCGCCGGATGCTCGATCTGGGTGGTGGGACGGGTGCTGCGGCGTGGGCCGCAGCGGCCGCGTTCGGCTCGCTCGAGTCGATCGTGGTGCTCGACCAGGTGGACGAGGCGCTCGCGCTCGGCCGGCGGCTCGTGTCGGACGCGCCGGCAGGTGCGCTGTCGCAGGCGCGGTTCGAGCGGGCGGTCGCAGGACGGTGGCCGGAATTCGAGGCCGACCTCGTCACGGTCTCCTACGTCCTGAGCGAGCTCGATGAGGCTGCGCAGTCGCGTCTCGTCGAGGACGCGATGGCTCGCGGCCCGGTCGTCGTCGTCGCCGAACCGGGGACGCCCGACGGCTATGCACGCATCCTGCGTGTACGCGACGCGCTGCTTGCGGCCGGGTGGACCCTGCTCGGTCCGTGCCCTCACGCGGCGAGCTGTCCTCTGCCACAAGGGGACTGGTGCCACTTCGCAGCGCGGGTCAACCGCTCGGCCGAGCATCGGCGGATCAAGGGCGGCGACCTGTCCTACGAGGACGAGAAGTTCTCGTGGGTTGCGGGGGCGTCGCCACAGGCGGCCCTCGCCGGGTTCGGGGCCGCGACCCGTCCCGCACGCGTGTTGCGCCACCCCATCAAGCGCAAGGGTCTCGTGGAGCTCCAGGTGTGCCGGCCGGATGGCACGGCGGGGCGCGAGGTGATCTCGAGGAAACAGGGCGACCGGTACCGAAACGCCCGCGACACCGAATGGGGAGATGCGTTTCCGGAATGAGGCGCATATTCCGAAGTTTCTGACAAAATGGACATGGGCCGCTTCAGATAGCGGCGCGGGCTAGTGTGAAGCCGTCCACCCAACACGGGGAGGTGGACGTGACGGTCATTTGATTCCGATCCCCTCAATCGGGAAGCAGTGCACCGGTGCAGAAAACGAGCGAACGCGGTACGGGGGCGCGGGCGGCACGCCACGCTCCGAGGTTCAGGATGCCTGTCCTGGCGGACTGGATGATCGACCGAGAACGGGTGGGGCCGTTGCTCTCGCTCGAGTCGGCTGTGGAGCGGGACGCCGGCTCCATCGTCGTCGTGACCGGCTCGGTCGGTGCGGGCAAGTCGACGCTGCTTGCGCGCTGGGCTCACGACGTGCTCGACCACGGCGCGCTCGTCGGGTGGGTCTCACTGAGTGGTGACGACAACGACGCCCATGCCCTGTGGGGCGCCCTCCTCACGGCGATCCAGCATGCCCTCAACGCCCACGACTCCGAGGCGTCCCCGATCGTCGAGGACCTCGTCGCGCCACGGCTGCCCGACAGCGGCGCGACGGGCGACCTCGTCGACCGGCTCGCACAGCTCGAGACGCCCTTGTGGATCTTCCTCGACGACGTACACGAGGTGACCGACGCGCAGGCACTGGGCGTGCTCGACCTGCTGCTCCAGTGGGCGCCGCCGACCCTCAACGTCGTCCTCGGGTCACGCTCCGACCCGTTCCTGCACCTGTCCCGGCTGCGGCTCGAGGGCCGCGTCCGCGATGTTCGCGACGACGAGCTGCGGCTGAGCCGCGAGGAGCTCGAGGAGATGCTGTCGGCTCAGGGCCTCGTGCTGACCGGGCCCCAGCTGAGCCGCCTTCACCACCTGACCGAAGGCTGGGCCGCGGGCGCCGGCCTGGCCGCCATCGCGCTGCGGACGGGGCGGGATGTGGACGAGTTCCTCCGGTCGTTCGAGTCCGACGACGCCGCCGTGGCCGGCTACCTCGTCAACGAGCTCCTCTCGGGGCTCGACGCGGACATCCAGGAGTTCATGTTCCTCACGTGCCTGCCCGATGTGCTCACGGCGGACCTCGCCACGAGGCTGTCCGGGCGCGACGACGCCGGTGAGCTGCTGCGACAGCTGGCCGGACGCAACAGCCTGGTCACCGCCCGGCACGGCGCCGACGGCTACAGCTACCGGTACCACGCACTCCTGCGCGGCTACCTCCGAGCCCGTGTCGAGGGGTCCGGTGCCAACCGGAAGGCCAGGCTGCACGTCGAGCTTGCCCAGTGGTACCTCCAGCACGACGGCCCGATGAAGGCGCTGGACCACGCTGTCGCCTCCGGCGACGCGCCCACCTGCCGGCTCGCCCTCGACCGGCTCTCGGTCGGGCTGCTGCTCAGCGGCGGCGCAGCCACGCTTCGCCGGCTGCTCGCAGCGGCGCCCTCCGAGGTCACGGACGAGACGGCATACCACTGCTTGTGGGCACTGTCCTGCCTCGAGCTGGGTGACCTCTCCGCCGCGATCTCGCTCATGGACGGCCTCGCGAGCGGCAACGAACGCGAGGCCGAGCCGTCGCGGCTGCCTGCGGACCGGCTGCGTCGGGTCGCGCGGCTGGCGACTCGCCAGGCTGTGGCCGGAGCTGCCGAGATCGCCGCCGACACGGTGGGGTGGTTCGCCGCGTTCACGACCACATTGGCCGACGGCGACACGAAGGCTCTGCCTGCGTGGGTGTCGGAGCACGGATTCCCTTCTGCGCCAGCGGAAGAGATGGCCGACATCGTCGCGCTCGTCGTGGCCTGGACGGGCCCGGCGCACGTGCCCGGTGCGGTGCTCGACGAGGTCGGGCTGCTCGAGCTCGCCCACGTCGGCAAGCTGCTGCTCGCGATCGGCCAGTACGACGCGGGGGAGGCCGCGCTGCGCGAGGCGATGCGCACTGCCAGCCGCCTCGGCTACACGTACACGGAGACGACGTGCCTCGCCCAGCTCGCGGGCGCCGCCGGCGCACGCGGGGACCTGGCCGAGATGCGCAAGTGGGCCGAGGTCGCCCTCGAATCGGCCACGACGTATGGCTGGCTGTCACTGCCGAGCCTGCTGCCGGCGCTCATCTTGGCGTCCGCCTCGGCGCTGGAGGGGCTGGACTACAGGCGGTCTCGCTGGCTCTGCGACGCTGCCGCCGCGATCATCGCGGGGCCGGACCGGCACGCCGGCCTGGGGCTCGACCGCCGCCCGGTCGACGTGAGCGAGGACCTCCGTCGCAGCGTCCGGGCGATCTCGGCGTACCTCGACTTCGCGGAGCTGCGCGACGACCCGGCAGCGAGACGGAGGCTGCTGCAGGATCGGGTCGAGGCCATCGACGAGCTCGCCGGCTGGGGGTTCAACCCGGTCCTGGTCGGCTCGGAGCTGACCGAGCACCACCGGATGGCGGTGGCCACCGGGCAGATCGACATCGCCCAGCGCGCCATCGACATCGGCGCCCAGGTACCCGATCTCGACGGTGACGTCGCCGTCCTGCGCGCCCAGCACCTGACGCGGCTCGGCCACGACGCCGAGGCGCGGGCGCTGCTCGTGCCGGTCCTGCGCGGGACCACCGAGCCGCTGCTCGTCACGAGCCTGCTCACTGCCTGGCTGCTGGAGTCCGCCCTCGCTGCGCGCAACGGGCAGCAGACCGTCTCGCACGACGCCCTGCTGTCCGCGCTGGAGATCGCCGGTCCCCGCCATGCGGTCCGCCGCATGCTGCAGGTCGCGCCGGAGAATGTCGAGAGCCTCAACAACGGGCGAGGCAGGTTCGGCCGATATGAGGCGTTCGTCGATGAGGTCCTGACCCATGTCGAGGTCCCGGCGCCCCCCGGCGCGGCCGAGGGAGACCACGCCCGGGCGGACGGATCGGTACCGCTGCTCACCCCGCGCGAGCTGTCCCTGCTCTGGGACCTCCCGTCGCTGATGACCGTGGCCGAGATCGCCGAGGCGCGCGCTGTCAGCCCCAACACGGTCAAGACCCAGCTGCGCTCGCTGTTCCACAAGATGGGCGTCGCATCGCGTCGGGACGCCGTCTCGGCCGGCCGGCGCTACGGCTTCCTCTGACCCTTCCGGGCTGCTCGTCGGTGCATCCTCCAGGCGCCGGGATCTTCGGGGCAGTTACACCTTCCAAGGGTGAAGCGACTCGCCCCGCGGCGCTGCACGATGGCTACCAATGAGCGGTCCCTCGTCGCGGTCGACCGCGACGAGAGCGCCCCCGGGAAACAAGAGGAGCTACTCACGTGCGTTACGAGTTCATCCTCGCCGAACGACTGACCGATGCCATGCGAGACGCCTTCCCCGAGCTGGAGGAGTCCACGGTCACCGACACCAAGGGGACCGTCCTCTACGGCAGTGTCCTCGACGGACCCCACCTGCACGGACTGCTGCAGCGCTTCCAGACCCTGGGCCTGACCCTGGAAGAGCTGCGCCGACTACCCGACTGACCCGGCCACCGGGGTAGGAGTGTGCCCACCCGGCGGTGGCGGGCGGGCAACTTCGGGTCGGGCGGCATACGGGTCGGGCGGCATACGGCGGCATACGAAGGTTTACGGCAGTCGGGGTCGACGGCATACCGGGGCGTATGCCGACTGACCCGGTGCGGCCGGGGCCAAGCGAGGTGGCCCGTTGAGTCACCCGGATCGGGTGAGGGGGTCAGACCACGCCGTAGAGGCGGTCGCCCGCATCGCCCAGGCCGGGGACGATGTAACCCTTCTCGTTGAGCCTCTCGTCGATCGTCCCGAGGACGACCTTGACCGGGATGTCGGTGTCCACGAGCGACTCCTGCAGGTGTGCGATACCCTCGGGCGCCGCCAGCAGGCAGACCGCGGTGATGTCGTCGGCGCCGCGGTCGACGAGGTATCTGATCGCGTCGGCCATCGAGCCGCCGGTCGCCAGCATCGGGTCGAGGACGAACACCTGCCGGCCGGTGAGGTCATCGGGGAGGCGGTTGGCGTAGGTGAGCGCCTCGAGCGTCTCCTCGTTGCGCTGCATGCCGAGGAACCCGACCTCGGCGCTGGGCAGGAGGCGCACCATCCCCTCGAGCATCCCGAGCCCGGCGCGCAGGATCGGCACGACGAGGGGCTTCGGGTTGGACAGCTTGATGCCGGTCGTCGGTGCCACCGGGGTCTCGATCTCGAACGGCTCGACCCGGACGTCGCGCGTCGCCTCGTAGGCCAGCAGCGTCATCAGCTCCTCCGCCAGCCGGCGGAAGGTCGGGCTGTCCGTCCGCTTGTCGCGCAGATAGGTCAGCTTGTGGGCGATGAGCGGGTGGTCTGCGACGTGGACGTCCATGGGTGGAAACTTAGCGCGTGGCCAAGCAATCCGAGACCCCCTCAGCCCCAGCGTCCGCGGCCGTCGCGGCGGCGACCGCAGAGACGTATGCCGCCTGGGTCGGCGAGTCGCTCGCGCTCGCCGCCGCTGCGGTCGGCTCCGAGGACGTGCCCGTCGGCGCGCTCGTCGTGTCCGGCGACGGCGAGGTGCTCGGCCGTGGCCGCAACGTGCGCGAGGAGCTCGGCGACCCCACCGGTCACGCCGAGATCGTCGCGCTGCGCCAGGCCGCCTCGGCTGCCGGCACGTGGCGGCTCGACGGGTGCACTCTCGTCGTGTCGCTCGAACCGTGTGTCATGTGTGCAGGCGCAGCCATGGCGGCCCGCGTCGAACGGCTCGTCTTCGGCGCCTGGGACCCCAAGGCCGGAGCGTGCGGTTCCGTGTGGGACCTGACCCGCGACCCCCTCGCCACCCACAACGTCGACGTCGTCGGAGGAGTGCGCGCCGAGGAGTCGGCGGCCCTGCTGGTCGATTTCTTCGAGGGACGCAGGCTCGGGTAAGGTCTCCTCTCGGTGGCGTGTCCGAGCGGCCTAAGGAGCACGCCTCGAAAGCGTGTGTGGGGGTAACTCCACCGTGGGTTCAAATCCCACCGCCACCGCCAACTGAAGCAGGACCCCGACACGCTTTTCGTCGGGGTCCTGCTTCAGTTATTGGGAGCTGCGGGATTTGGGAGGAGTTGGGCCAGGCGCCGAGGAACGAGGCGGCTGACCAACGACGGTTCCCACCGCCACCGCCGCTGACCTGCGGAAACGTCGGTCGGCCTCCTTCGGAGCCGGCCGACGTTTTCCGGGCTTAGTCTCATTCGTGTTCTCATTCAGGCGCCCGGAGACCACCGATGCGTCGTTCCCCGGGGTCCAGCACGGTTCGCGGACGTCCGTTTCGACCGGCAACCGGATGAGGAACACGCCCGCAGAGCGTGTGTCGTGCGGTGCCAAGTGATCCGCGCCGGTCCGCGACCGCATCTCAGCGATCGGGCGTGGTCGGGCGAGCGTTCACATGGGGATGGTCCTGCTGGGCAGGACGTCGACTCGGCTGGTCGTTGGCGGGCGGTGGGGCTCCCGGACGTTTCACGATGTCGGTGCTGCCGGCGCCGGACGGAGGCGAGCCCGAGCGCAACAGGCGTGCAGGCATGCGGAACCGGTCGCCGCGCCGGAGCTTCGCTCTTGCGTCATGGCAGAAGGTGTTCCGAAGTCTGAGGTGCGCCTGGCGGGTAGTTGGCGGATCGTGCGGATGAGTGGGTGGGACCGCGATGCGATCGACCTGGTGCAACCCGGTTTCATCGAGTTCGCCGATGACGGCATCGGTGAGTTCGGCTTTGTGGCCGTGCGGGGTTGGCTGAGCTGCCGCACAGCTGATCGCGACGGCCGGTCGGGTGTCGAGTTCACCTGGGAGGTTCTGGACGAAGGCGACCAGCTGAGCGGGCGTGGCTGGGCGGTCCTCGTCGACGCCGACGCGATCGAAGGGCATCTGTTTATCCACCTGGGTGACGACTCCAGTTTCGGGCAGAACGGTTCGCCTTTGCCGATCTGGTAGTCGGCTCGTGAGCGAGTATCAATACTACGAATTCCTGGCGATCGACCGACCGCTGGACGACACCGAAAGGGCAGAGGTGCGGTCGCTGTCCACCCGGGCGACGATCACTGCCACCCGCTGCGTGAACGAGTATCACTGAGGTGGTTTCAGGGGTGATCCGATTCAGTTGATGGGTCGCTACTACGACGCGCACCTCTACGTGGCCAACTGGGGCACCCACCGAGTGATGTTTCGCCTGCCACGTGACCTCCTGCACCCCGATGTCGTGGATGACTGCTGTGCCGGCGACCAGGTGAAGGCGTGGGTCACGGACAGCTTCGTCGTGCTCGACTTCACGAGTGAGGACGATGCTGGAGAGTTCGACATCGACGACGACCCGAGACGTTGCTGTCGGCGCTGGTCGGGACTCGTGCTGAACTCGCTGCAGGTGATCTGCGGCCGCTCTACCTCGCCTGGTTGGCTGCACACGGCTCGTGGGAGCGCGACGGGGGCGTCTTCGACCGCGACGACAGCGCCGATCTCGAACCACCCGTGCCACCCGGACTTGGCGCACTCTCTGGGGCGCAACGGGCGCTGGCAGAGTTCCTGCGCCTCGACGACGACCTGTTTGGGGCTGCGGCAGCGGTGTCCGCGCCGATGGGAGAGGGCGCCGAGGATCTCGATGACCTCGCGGCGTGGGTGGATCGCCTCCCGGCTGCCGAGAAGAACCGACTCCTGGAGAGGGTCGTTCGGGGAGAGGCCGCGCGGGTCAGGATGGAGCTTCTGCGCCGCTTCCGCAGTGAGGCGGTCACGATCGTCGCCGCTTCAGCGCGTCGGACCGTGCCGACCTGCTCGACGAGGCCGCGCGCCGACGGGCCGACCGCGACCGGCGGCTGGCCGCGCAGCGCGCCGAACACACGGCACGCCAAGAGCGGGCACGCCGTCTTGCCCACGAACGACGACTCGATGCGCTAGCAGCCGAGGGAGACGCCGTGTGGTCGCGCTTCGAGGCGATGATCGCCTCCAGGAAGCCGAGGGAGTACGACGCCGCCGTCACGCTGCTCACCGATCTGCGCGCGCTGGCCGAACGCGAGGCCCGCTACGACGCGTACATGTCGCGCACCATCGCGCTGCGGCAAGCGCATTCACGCAAACCCAGCCTCATCGAGCGCCTCAGCCGGGCAGGCATCTGAGCATCACACCGACGCGGGCTGGTGGAGAACGGACTCCAGACTCGGGGTCCATCCTCTGCACCGTCAACTCGGCGTGTTCCAGGGGACGCGGCGTGTTACCCGGAGGTGGGCAAGTGATCGGCGACACCGCCGTGCAGAGTCAGTAGCCTGTTCGACCGGCAGGATGGATCCCATGCTGGACGTCCGTGACGAGCTCGAGGCCTTGCGGCGCGAGAACGCTCGTTTGCGCCGCCTCCTGAGGCTCACCCCTGCCGAGGCATCGCCGGCGCGCGGCACCCAGACGGCGTGGTTCGACAAGGCTCCAGGGCCGGTTGATGGGCGTTCGTCGTCGGAGGCGAAAGTAACCTTCTACGCGGCCCTCTTCGCGGCCCGGCGAGATGCGTACGCCGTCCGCTGGAACAACTCCCGCTCCGGCGCATCAGGCTGGCTGCCGGCCGTGGAAGGCGGCTGGCGTAAGGGCAGCAAGGCGGCCGATCACCGCTACCTCCCTTTGACGCCCGAGGTGCTCGCGGCACATCTGACGGGTGACATCCACATCGGCCTGTACCCGATGATGCCGGGCGACCAGACGTGCTGGCTCGCTGCGGACTTCGACGGCCCAGCGGCGATGTTGGATGCCCTCGCCTACCTGAAGGCGGCGCGAGCCGTCGGTGCGCCAGCGGCTCTGGAGGTCTCACAGTCCGGAGTCGGCGCCCACGTGTGGATCTTCTTCACCGACCCGGTGCCGTCGGCGACATCGCGCCAGCTCGGCACCGCACTTGTCCGGGAAGCGATCGCGATCCGGGGCCGAATGAACCTGCGGTGCTATGACCGCCTCTTCCCGGCGCAGGACGTACTCCCCGGACGCGGACTGGGCAACTTGATCGCGGCGCCCCTTCAGGGCAAGCTCCGCAAGCTCGGGACGACCGTCTTCCTCGACCTGGCGACGCTCGAGCCCCACGACGATCAGTGGGAATACCTGTCCACCCTGCAGCGCCTCACACCCAAGCAGGTGGCGAAGCTCGCCGCCTCGCTACGGGAACCTGCGGTAGGGGCACGGGTGGTTCACGGCCTACCGGCCAAGTCGACCAGGACGCAACCCAGCCCAGCGCAGATCGTCCACCTCACCCTCGACGGCGGAGTGCGGATCCCCGGCTCCGAACTGAGCCCGTCGCTGTACGCGACGCTCAAACACGCGGCCTCCACCTACAACCCCGGGTTCTACGAGCGGCAACGCCGACGCCAGTCCACGTGGAATGTGCCGCGGATCATCACGTCCTACGACGAGACCCTCGACGACCACCTCGTGCTCCCTCGCGGCCTCCTCGACACCACGACGAGGCTCGTTGGGGAGGCCGGCAGCAAGATCGAGACCGATGATCGCCGAGCGAGGGGGACCTCGCACAGGCTCTCGATCGACATCGAACTCACCCAGGACCAGCGGGCCGCGGTCTCCGATGTGCTTGCCCATGAGCTCGGGTTGCTGGTAGCTCCTCCGGGCTCGGGCAAGACCGTCATGGCCTGCGCTGTCATCGCCGAACGCGGCGCCTCAACACTCGTGCTGGTGGACCGCAAGACGCTTGCCGACCAGTGGCGCAGACAGATCCTGAGTCTGCTCGGCGTCAAGCCCGGCCAGGTCGGAGGCGGACGCTCCAAGCTCACCGGAGTGGTCGATGTGGCTACCCTGCAGACGATCTCCCGTCGGATTGACCTCGACGAGATGCTGGGCGGATACGGCCTCGTCGTCGTCGATGAGTGTCACCACGTGCCAGCAGCCGCATTCGAGTCCGCCGTGCGCACAATCCCTGCCCGCTACTGGCTGGGGCTGACCGCGACGCCATACCGTCGCGATGGACTTGACGACCTGATCGGGTTCCAGCTCGGCCCGGTTCGACACACGCTCGAGCATGCACAGCCCGACACGCTCGAAGGAGTCGGCGCGGACAGGCCGCGGCCAGTGCTTGTCGTCCACACAACCAGCTTCCGGCTCGAGGCTCCGGTTGACCTGTCCGTGCCCGGGGCGATTTCCGGCGTCCATCGAGCGCTCGCCGAGGACGAGGTACGCAACGGACAGATCCTCGCCGACGTCGTCGAGGCCCACGGCCGCGGGCGCCACTGTCTGTTGCTGGCACAACGGATCGCCCACGTCGACCAGCTCGCCGCGAGTCTGACGGCGCGCGGCCTGGACCCCGTCGTGCTCAAGGGCGGAATGGGAGCACGCCAGCGAGCTGCCGCCCACAGTCGGCTCAGCCCAGCAGACGGCGGTCCACCCCTGGTGGTCGTCGCAACCGGTCAGGTCGTCGGCGAAGGCTTCGACTGCCCGGCGCTCGACACGTTGTTCATCGCCGGCCCGTGTCGTTCAAGGGCAGACTCGTTCAGTACGCCGGACGTGTACTTCGCGCCTACCCCGGCAAGCAGACCGCTGAGGTCCACGACTACCACGACATCGAGACACCTGTGCTCTCGGCTGCGCTCGCCAAGCGGGCGCCCGGATATGTCAGCCTCGGGTTTCCCGACCCTCGACGAATGTAAGCGATCGGCTCGACGCGGGGACATCGGCAGCCGCCAGTCGAGGCAGGTCGAGCACCACGTGATGGTTGGCACCCGCCAACGCGACCCCTACTGCGGCTGCGTCCGGCGCTCATGGTCGGTCGACCGTAGCCCTCCGCAACGCGGCTACGCAGCGGGTATGACGCGTTGCGTTATACTGGGCGGGTGATCAGGTCATTCCGGGACTCGGCGACGGAGCGACTCTGGTCACGGCAGCGGGTCAAACGCTTCGATCCGCGTATCGAGCGCACAGCCCTGCGCAAGCTCGCCTTGCTGGACGCTGCCGAGTCTCTGGCTGACCTGCGGGTGCCACCGGGCAACCGCCTCGAAGCCCTCCAGGGCGACCGCGTCGGACAGCACAGCATCAGGATCAACGACCAATGGCGCATCTGCTTCGTCTGGACCGACTCCGGGCCGACCGACGTCGAGATCGTCGACTACCACTGAAGGCGGGTGAACACCATGACCACCATCACCCCGATCCACCCCGGCGAAGTCCTGCTCGAGGACTTCCTCGAGCCGCTGGGCATCAGCCAGAACAAGCTTGCCGTCGCCATCGGCGTACCCCCGCGGCGGATCAACGAGATCGTGCTCGGCAAGCGTCGCATCACCGCGGACACGGCCCTGCGGCTCGCGCGCTACTTCAGCACCAGCGACCGATTCTGGCTCAACCTGCAGACCCGCTATGACCTTGAGATCGAGAAGGACCACCTCGGTCACGCACTCGAGGACATCCACCCGCTCGCGGCCGGCTGAGGAAGGGTCACTCGGCAGCAGGATCAACTGACCCGAAAGATCGCGCTCCCGGCAGGAGACCCCGGAGGGGTATGGCGCATCACGCTGATGGTCGGGCAATCGCAGTTGCCCTCAGAGCGGCATTTAGGCTGGACGCTTACGACCACGGCGCACTGCGTCCCGGCCGTGTCGCCATGTGGGCACGTCGGCGGCGGGCGTCGTCTCATTTCTAGTCTCATTCCGCAGGGTCGCCGTTGTTCGGGAGCGTTCGCGCCACCCGACATCGAGCACGAGCGGCCGTCCGCGACCGGTCACGTACCTCGACGCCCAGACCTCGAAAGCGTGTGTGGGGGTAACTCCACCGTGGGTTCAAATCCCACCGCCACCGCCACCGCCATGTGATGTCTTGAGACATCACAGTGTCCGGCATGTCGTGAGATGTGGCGAGTGGATGCAGGGAGGAGTGGCTCGGGTTCCGCGAGGAACGAGCGAGACCCGAACGCGACGGCGTCGCACCGCCATGGCGCGTTGTGTTGCGCGGGATCTGGGAGGAGCAAGCGGTCGGGTGAGGCACAGGATCGCTGTCGTCTTTCCGTTGGCTCGGCGGCTATCCGTGGGCGAGTAGTTCCACCAGGACGACGGCAACGCCGAGGCCGAACTCGGCAAACAAGACGATGAGCCGCTGACGCAACGGCAGCCGGACGCGGCGGACTGCCAGGTAGCCGATCGCGATGAGGCTCGCCCCAAGCGCGTAGGTCGAGGCCCGCAGGGCCCGTTCGGTTTCCCAGACTCCGGCACCGGCGAATGCCAGGAAGATCAGGGGGAGCGCGATCACGCTGATCGACCCGATGGACACGCGGAGCATGTGCCGGAACTCGTCGGCGGAGGGCAGGGACGCGTGCACCGCGATGTGAGCCACCACATCGGCGACGAACACGGCGAGCAGTGTTCCTGTCACCGTGATTGCCAGCGTCGCTGCCGCCGAGCCGGGCGTGACCTCGTCGGCGTGGGAGCCCAGCGCGAGGACCACGGCAAGGCTGGTGAAGGTGACGTAGATGCGTTCCTTGAGTGTCTCGGCGCGTCGCCTGTTCTCGGCCTCGGCAGGGAGCACGGTCATGCGTTCATCATCGGGTCGATCGGTGCGGCGAGGGGCGTGAAGCACTGGGCAACCATGGGCTGGACGAGCGTGGTCAATGACGTCCGGCCCGTGTCACCAGGGGCAGGAAGAGGGTGTCCACGATCCTGGACATCTGCTAGCCCGCGAACGCTCCCGAGATCTGGTTCGAGGACCACGCCCAGCACTACCCGATCGAGTACCGCAGCTTCATCCAGTCAGCCGCGCGCGACCTCGAGGCCACGACCGACAACGCTTAGACCTGAAGCTCTCGCGCCAGAGTGTTCGGATGCGGCCGATCCGAGGCGCGCCTGCATCGAGAATTGCGTGGGGCCGATCCCGCGCTGCGACCACCGTCGAGTGCAGGACTTGAGTACGACACGAAGACCGCAGCCGGCTCGCCGCGGCACCGTCGGCCGCCCTTGCCAGGAGATGACCGGGGCTCAGTACTGGGTGCCGGCCTGCACGGTGTTGGTCACGACAACAACCTCGCGGGGGCTGTTGAGTGTGACGGGAACGTGGCCGACCCGGGCCCTGTGAATCCGCGCCCACGACTACCAAGTTTGGGCCGCCCGCGATCTCGGAGACGGCGGGCGGCGTCGGCGAGTGTGGTCTCATGCTTGGTGGCCAGTTGGGCATGAGTTCGCGCCCCGCGCGTCGGACTCGGAGAGTCCCTAGACTCGCCGAAGCGAGCATCGCGACGCGAAGGTCACTGGCGATCGACTTGAGGCAAGGTCACTGGGCCGCGCCGTGTAGCGCGGCGAGCCGGCGGGGAGCGCAGGTCTCAGCCCCGTGCAGGCCGGCGGCGGCGTTCAAGCTGCTGGCAAGTGACCACGACAAAGATCCCCCGAGCTGCTCGACGTGCGCGTCGGGCGTTCGTCCGCAGAGCAGCCATGACCGAGCGACTCCTCACCGTGTTCCAGGGTGTCGCTTATCGACTCCAGAATTCGATGTGTGCTCGGTGAAGCCAGTCGTTGACCCACGGCCGGTCCGGCTCCTCAGGGAGTGCTGATCCGTCGCGCAGGGCAATCAGGCGCGCCTCAGCAGCATCGACCTTCGCTACGACTTCGGCGAGGCCAACCTCGCCCCGCCGGACCCTGCGAAGATAGCTGCGCTCGGGCTCGGGAACCGGCAGCGTGATGCGCCCGGTCGTCAGCAGCTCGACGCCCTGGATGCCGAGGCGGAGGGCGTGCATCGCGAACTTGGTGTCGTACCCGTGGATGGCAACCAGTTCCGGTCGGTTGGTGTGCGCCCCCACCCCCCCGGTCATCGCGGCCCTCTGCGAGTTCAGGTAGCCAAGGAAGCGATCGGCGGCGAGTTTGGAAACAAACCGGTGGCCGTTGTCGACGAGTTCGGCACCGTAGCGGTTCCGGTAGACGACCTCCTCGTCGGGCACGAAGAGTGCCAGCAGCACCGTCGGGTTCCCGGCCAAGGCCAGCCGGCACCACTTGCGGGCCGAGTAGATGACGACGTCCAGGTCACCCGCCCCGGAACGGTTCGCCAGCCCGCCGGGCTCATCCCACACCGTGTGCCTCTGATACTGCTCGAACTCGATCTCACCGGTGCCGGCAACGCCGCGCGGGACCCTGGCGAGACCGGTGACGAACTCACGCGGCTCTAGGCAAATGCCCATCTCGTCGCGGTCATCCTGACCGCTGATCGACGTGCCGTGGACACCAGAACCGACCTGGACCCGCAGGATCAATCCCGCCTCCGCAATCGCCCGGGCCTCCTCGGAAGCATGCGGATGGCGGAAGCCGGAGGGCAGCGTCCTGACCCCGTCGATCGCGCGTGCTGGCGTCATGACACCGAACCGTACGTGAGGCGCCAGGCATCGTGCGAAGGGAATGGCTGCGCGACCCGCGCGGCTTTGTCGGACGAACGTCCTCCGCAACGCGGCTATGTGCGGAAGTCCGACGAGAGCGCGTCTGCAACGATGAACGCGTGGGCGCGGACCATGACTGGGTGGCGATCAACGAGCTTGTCGAGGCGGGCCTTCGAGACGCCAACCTCCTGGACGCGCCGCCGACCAGCGCCGAGGAGCTTGGCCACGTGGCTGAGACCGTGACCGACCATCTGGTGGCGGCCCTAGCTCGTGGTGAGCTCTCCACGCGCGACGACTGGTGGGGGCAACAGCCGTCACGCTGATCGCGGCTATGGTCGGGCGTTCGCCCGGAGAGCCATGACCGGGCGAGCGTAGCCGCCCTCAACGCGGCAGGGGAGGGCGTACGTCAGGGAGTCCCCCGCGGCGGCCGAGTGACGCTCTAGCCCTCAGCCGGAATTCGCGTCATGTGATGTTCCTAGCGTGCCCGAACCCGCCTCGATGTGAGCGAGGGCTTCCAGGGTCATGCCGACGACGTGGGTGGTCGAGGCGGCCGGCAGGTCGAGGCGGATGGTGGCCGCCTGGGTGAGCATCGGGTTGTACTCGCCGGCGTTGCCTGCCATTGCGCGGAGATCGGTCCGAATGAGCACAATCGACTTCTTCGTGCCGAACGCGTAGCCGACCTCCCAACAGGTGCCCGATTCCGGGGTGGGGCCGTCCATGATCGCGACCAGGCCGTCGGCCCAGTCGATCCCGGCCTTGTCGGCTGCGAAGATGCCCACGGCGTCCAGGCCTGACTCCTTCTCCTGTGGCAGGAACACCTCGTGCCCGGCGGCACGCAGGGCAGCGGTCACCTCCGCATTCCAGACGCGCTCTGGCGTCGTGAAAAGGGGACCCGCGAAATACAGCTTCATTCCCCGAGTATCGGGGAGCGTGACCGACCTCCGGCGGGGTTGCCGCGGACTGACACACCGTTTCGCTGCGCACTGTCATCGGCAGCGTCGGACCTCGAACGAGGCCATGCGCCTGCTCAAACGCAGGCTGCCCGACATCGTGTTCCCACGATGCTCGCCGACACGGTGCAGGCCTGAGCCAAGCTCAGGTGAGGTGGGCAGCGACCGCCGCGAGTGCGCGGTCCCGTTCCGCATTCGTCCATGGCCGCTGCCCGTCCAGGACGACCCAGTCGACACGCTCCGGGGTCAAGAACGCGACAGCAGCCGCCACACCCGACGGGGCAGACTCCGACGGCACGAACCCGACGACTGCCCGCACCCCGTGAACGAGCTGGACCGTGCCACCCGCGCAGTGCTCGAAGGCCGCCTGCGCGAACTGCCCCATCCGCTTGGGGTCGTGCGCAGGCAGCTCGATCTCGGCGTAGGTCATGACCCGCGAGGCGGAGTCCGGCCGGGCTCGGCCACTCTCCTCGGTGACGATCCTGACGTGGCGCACCCGCTGGGCTCCCGAGACAATCAGCGGGTCTCCCCAGCCCGTGTGGGCCCACGGACCGCGTAGGCCACAGTCGAGATCCTCGAACGCCGGTAACCTCCCGGCGCACCGGGCATCACCCGCATCCCGGCCGGGAACGAGCTCCTCGTTGATGTCGATGGTGCGCGTGACACCCCGCTCTAACAGGTCCTTCACCGGCATGTCGGCTCCCGCGCCCGCACCGAGGTCTCGAGCCTGGACGCACTCGACCGCTTCCGGAATCACGGTCATCGACGGGCCCATCGAGCTTTGGGTGGGGTCGGACGGTTGTGGGATCGAGGTGCCCGCGGTGCACCCGACGAGCGCAATGAGTGGAGCAACAACCAGCGCAGCCAGGCGGAGCGCCCCCAGCCGGCGTCGGCCCCGTTGACCCCCCTCGTCCATGATTGGCATTATGCCAAGCACGATTTCGGTTGGCGCTCGTTGAGTGCCGGCGAGATCGGTAGGCCCGGCATCGGTCCCATCGACTAGGTGTTGCGGCTCATGAGGTTGATGACATGGTCGTGAGTCGAGGTCGGGCAGGTCCTCGGCGGCAAGATGACTAGCGCGAACCAACTCGTCTTCAAGCCGGCCGGAAGGACCCGCTCCATGCCCCCGAGGCCACCGCCAGCGGGCCCGGCAGGCCACCGATCCACGACCGGATCTGCCCATGCGACGGCGTGAGCCTCGCCTGGATCAGCTCACCCGCGACGCCATCGATCGTTGCCGCCGCGACCGACCTGGCGTGCACGTCCAGCCCCACACTCGTACGCTCGGCAAACACCGGGGCCTCCCACAACTGTCGGACGGGCCGATCAGGCAGCCCCTGATCGGTAACCCACGAATCTCTGAGAGTGAGGCCCCGGCCCGCAACCAGCTCACGCGGAGCCGGTCAGTCATACCGTCCAGGCCGGCCCCATCAGCGAGGAGCGGCCAGAAGCGCGGACAGAGCTCAGGTACTGGGACCGGATGGGTTCGCATTCGCATCAGACGGCGCGGAGTGAGGCGGGCCACCGAGCCAGCGACCCACGGTCGAACCGTTCTGTTTGACAGGCGCGGGACGACCAACAGCTGCGCCGTGGTCTTTTTAAGCACACCCTTCCGCGATCGACGGTTGGAATGCATTTTCGGCGCAAAATGTTGGCCCGCCGCTGCCGCGGAAGGGCGCCCGATGTCCTGGTTCCATCGCACTACTCGTTGGCGAATTGGGGGGCGTTTACCTGATTACGAATACCTGCTCCAGTAGCCGATGTGGCTACAACACCATCACCAGCCGGAGGGTTCCGTGGTGCCCCTCATGAGCGATCTGGAGTTTGTCCATTGTGGTCGCCCCAGTATGCAAGGTTCGCAGGCGCTATGGCGTCGCTCGCACTGATGCCAGCGCTACGACAGCGGATGGTCGACATGCTGCAGGTCAGCTAGTTCGAGAAGCCCCTGGCGGAGCCACGCGTGACCTGGGTCCTTTGTCAGTGCGTGACGTCCGGCTCACGATCTCCGTGCTGGGCTGAAGGCGGGGGATGGGCGGCTCGAGGAGGCCTATGCCGGCTGCCTCGCCGATGTCTAGCGCCAGTCGCTCGTGCACAGGCGTGTTTGGGCGAGTTCCTTTGAGAGGGAACGGAGCCAGGCCGAACCCGGCGGTGATCTCGGTGTGGCGGGGTACGCCGAGGAAGTCGAGCGCGGCGCCCGGGTTCCGGGCGCAGACGTGCCCGACCCGCAGTGCGTAAGGAGGCGTGCTGGAGCTGGCGTCGGGCGGCCGCGACGGTACCAATGTTGCGGCCGCGGCGCGCGGCGAACCTCTCGCGCAGTCCGCCGACCTTGGTGTGCGGGCCGACCCGCTGGACGGATTCGACCGCGGCCCAGCGGACCAGCCGGAAGCCCTGTTTGGTGATCGGGCCGCGATGGACGTGGGCGTCGGACTCGCGCTGCTCTTCGGGCTCAAGCGGGCCCACGAGGCCAGGTGAGGAGCGGCGGGCAACTGGTGCACGTCGCCCGCTACCCGGTCGACCTGCGCTCGGTCGCGCACGGCACAGGCACCTTCACCCGCAGTTTTGTCCCGTATGACTACATACCTCCGGCCTTGGCCTGGGAGGTCACGATCTGGGCCGGGTCACGGGTCTGGACTTGCATCGCGTGGTCGGCCAGCGTTACGCGATCGTTACTGGATGCACCGAAATCCACACCATCGGCCCGTTGCGCTTCGAGGCTCTCGGCATAATGTTTTTCAGCACAACGTAATGCGTGATCGTCCTCACACGACGGCCACCCACTGGGAAGGGACGACCGATGAGTACTGGCATGAAGCGGCGGGTGCTGCCGGTAGCGGCTGCAGCCGCCTTGGTGCTCGGGAGTGCTGCCTGCGGCAGCGACTCGGGCGGAGGCGGGTCCACCGGGGGCACGGCCTCCGGAGGTTCGGCGGCCAAGACGGTCGGCGTGATCCTGCCGGACGCAACAACCTCGCCTCGCTGGGAAGCCAACGACCGGCCCAGTCTTGAGAAGGCGTTCACGGCCGCGGGTCTCAAGTCCGACATCCAGAACGCCGGTGGTGACAAGTCGAAGTTCGGCACGATCTGCGACGCCATGATCAACGAAGGCGTCTCGGTGCTGATGATTGTCAACCTCGACTCCGAGTCCGGCGGCGCCTGCCTGAAGAAGGCCGCCTCGGCCGGTATTCCGAGTATCGATTACGACCGGCTCACGCTCGGCGGCGGCGCGTCGTACTACGTGTCGTTCGACAACGTGAAGGTCGGCGCGCTGATGGGCACCGGTCTCCAACAGTGCCTCGGTGACAAGGCCCAGGGCGCGGGCGTCGTGTACATCAACGGCGACCCGACTGACAACAACGCTGCACTGTTCAAGCAGGGCTACGACACTCAGCTGAAGCAGGACGGCAAGGTCAAGATCCTGTCGTCGGACGTGTCCGGCTTCTGGGACGCCACCAAGGCAGGAAAGGCCTTCGACGGTCTGTACACCCAGTTCGGCAACAAGATCCAGGGTGTCATCTCGGCCAATGACACGATGGCCGGCGGCATTGTCGCCAGCCTCAAGCGCAACGGCCTCGCCGGCAAGGTGCCGGTCACCGGACAGGACGCCAGCGTCGAGGGTTTGCAGCGTATTCTCGCCGGCACCCAGTGCATGACGGTCTACAAGAACACCAACCTCGAGGCCGACGCGGCGTCGAAGCTGGCGATCGCACTGGCCACTGGCAACAAGGCCGCGGCGGATGCTCTGGCGACGTCGACGGTCAAGGACACCGTAACGGGCAAGGATGTCCCGTCCGCCCTTGCCACGCCAGAGGCGATCTACCAGGACTCCGTCAAGAAGGTTGTCTCCGACGGCTTCCAGAAGGCCTCGGACATCTGCACGAGTGAGTTCGCGGCCGCCTGCACCAAGTACGGCGTTTCCTGACAGACGCGAGAGGGCCGGCTCGTGCCTGGGGCCGGCCCTCGAGCATCTGCCGCACGCTTTTACGCGCCATACCGCGCGGGCCCGACATCCGGGGGTATGTTCGGGCTGCTAGCAGACCCGCTTGGCCAGACAACCCGGCTCAACGTGGAGGCCTCGATGACGACGATCACAGCAGCGGAGTCCGTCCCGGTGGCGGACCCCACAGCGCCCTTGCTCTCACTTCGCGCGGTCAACAAGAGTTTCGGCGCGGTGGATGTGTTGCGTGGCGTCGATATCGACGTCCGCCCAGGGCGGGTCACCGCATTGGTCGGTGACAACGGGGCCGGCAAGAGCACCCTGATCAAGGGCATCGCCGGGATCCACACCTTCGACGCCGGCGAGTACACCTTCGAGGGCAAGCCCGTCACGGTGCACAGCCCGAAGGACAGCAACGCCCTCGGCATCGAGGTCGTCTACCAGGACCTCGCGCTGTGCGACAACCTGGACGTGGTGCAGAACATGTACCTCGGCCGCGAGCTGAAGAAGAGCGGCCTGTTGGACGAGGACACGATGGAGGCCAGGGCCAAGGAGACGCTCTCCGGCCTGTCTGTGCGCACCCTGAAGTCGGTGCGCACCCTCGTGGCCAGCCTCTCCGGTGGCCAGCGCCAGACGGTCGCGATCGCCCGCGCCGTCCTGTGGAACTCGCGGATCGTGATCCTGGACGAGCCGACCGCGGCGCTCGGTGTGGCCCAGACCGAGCAGGTCCTCCTATTGGTCCGGCGGCTCGCCGACCGCGGGCTGGGCGTGGTGCTCATCAGCCACAACCTGACCGACGTGTTCCAGGTCGCGGATGACATCGCGGTGCTCTACCTGGGTCAGATGGTCGCTCAGGTAGAGGCCAAGACTGTGACCAACAGCCAGGTGGTCGAACTGATCACGGCTGGGCGTTCCGGCGACCTGGGGCTGAAGCATCCGATGGCGGACGTGATCGAGGAAGGCGTGAGCGCGACGGGGGACGTGTCGGCATGAGCACCGTCACTGAGCCCCAGTCGGCAGAATCGCAGTCCGGCTTCGCCAGCACCGCCGGGCCTGAGACGATCGGCGAGGCGGCCCGCGCCTACATACAGAAGGTGCGCGGTGGCGATGTCGGCGCGCTGCCCGCCGTCGCGGGCCTGATCGTGCTGATCCTTGTCTTCACGGCGCTGCGCCCATCGACCTTCCCGACCGCGTTCAACGTCGCCAACCTGATCAACCAGAGCGCCGCGGTGATCGTCATCGCCATGGGCCTGGTCTTCGTGCTGCTGCTCGGCGAGATCGACCTGTCGGCCGGTTATGCGGCCGGGACGTCGGCGGCCGTCATGGGCATACTCATGACCAATCACGGCTGGCCCTGGCCGATCGCCCTCGCCGCGTGCCTCCTGACCGGTGTCGTCATCGGCAGCTGCATCGGCCTGCTCGTGGCATACCTGGGCATTCCGTCGTTCGTGGTCACGCTCGCCGCGTTCCTTGGGCTCCAGGGCCTGCTGCTCGTGCTGATCGGCGAGGGCGGCACGATCCCGTTCCGCGACGACACGATCCTCGCGATCATGAACAGTAACCTCCCCATCTGGCTGGGTTGGACCTTGTACGTCGTCGGGATGATCGTCTATGCAGGGTTGACCTACCGGCGGTCGGTCGCCCGCCGCCGGGCCGGGCTCACCGGTGACGCCCTCTCGGTCTGGGCCTTCAAGATCGGGGCGCTGGCCTTCCTTCTCGGCCTCGCGACCTGGTACCTGAGCAGGGAGCGCAGCAAGAACATCATCGTGACCTCACTCAAGGGTGTTCCGATCGTGGTCGTCGTCCTGCTTGCGCTGCTGATCATCACCAGTGTCGCGCTGGGACGCCTGTCGTGGGGCCGGCACGTGTACGCCGTCGGCGGTAACACCGAGGCAGCCCGGCGGGCCGGCATCGGTGTCCAGACGGTGAAGCTGTCCTGCTTCGTCATCTGTTCGACACTGGCGGCCGTCGCCGGCGTGCTCCTGGCCAGCCGGGACAACTCGGTGTCACCGACGACGGGTGGCTCCTCGACCCTGCTGTACGCCGTTGGCGCAGCCGTTATCGGTGGCTGCAGCCTGTTCGGGGGCAAGGGCAAACCGGTCAACGCGATCATCGGTGGCCTCGTGGTCGCCGTCATCGACAACGGCATGTCGCTGCTCAACCAGCCCTCGGGCCGGGTTTTCATGGTGACCGGACTGGTCCTGCTCGTCGCGGCCAGCGTGGACGCCCTGAGTCGTCGTCGGGCCGCGGCGAGCGGCCGAGCTTAGGGCCACTGGGGCCGAGGAGGGCCCAATCGGGTTAGCTGTCGTAGAGCGTGGTCCGGGTGACCCATCGGGGGTGGGTTCCGTCTGTCTTGAGGGTGAGGATGTCCGCATAGGTGTGCCGACGATCCCCGGGCGGCGGCCC
Organism: Monashia sp. NPDC004114; assembly: GCF_053603855.1. Classification (NCBI taxonomy): domain Bacteria; kingdom Bacillati; phylum Actinomycetota; class Actinomycetes; order Micrococcales; family Intrasporangiaceae; genus Intrasporangium; species Monashia sp. NPDC004114. The sequence continues at coordinate 34,626 of NZ_JBSGGK010000010.1, forward strand.
GGCGACCATCCTGGTCCCGTCGGGTGACCACGATGAGCCGAGATAGGTGACGTTGCCGCCGGCCTCGAAGGCCAGCTGACCGGAGGCGGCTTCATTCCGTAGCGCACGTAGTGGGCGCCTCAGTCGACGAGTGCTTGTGTGCCCAGAACGAGCGCGAGCGCCAGCCGCTCGGCGTCTTCGGTGCCGGGCTCGGCGGTGTAGACGGTCATCCGCAGGTCGTCCATGGCGACGATGAGCGTGTCGCAGTCGAGCGTGATTGGGCCAACGGCCGGATGATCGACAACCTTGCGCCGCGACATCTCTGCGGGCGCTGGCGGGGCAGCCGACTCCCATAGCGGGGTGAAGCACGGGGCGGGAGTCGCCCAAGTCGTCGATCAACCGCCGCAGCCCCCCGTCGGGGGGGTACCGGGCGGCTGCCCGCCGCAGGTCGGCGACGAGCAGGGCGACCTGTTGCGCGTACTCGTCCGGTGTGTGCACGACAGGGTTGCGACGGCCGTTGAGGTGGCGCCAGACGGGGTTGCGCTCGAGGCCGCGCCAGCCGGTCGTGTCACCCATCAGGGCGTCATACGCGGCATTGGCCAGGACGAGGGTCCAGCTGCGTCGTAGACGACGACGGGGGTGTGGGCGAGGCGGTCGAGCATGCGCTGCACGCTGGCCGGCACACGAGAGGGGAGGATGTCGAGCCCGGGCACGGTCAGGCCGGCGAGCTCGTACATCAGGGCGCGGTCGCCGTCGCGGAGATGCAGCGCCCGGGCGAGGGACTCCACGACTTGGGCGGAGGGAGCCGTTTCCCGGCCCTGCTCGAGCCGGGTCAGTTAGTCGGCCGAGATGCCGGCCAGCTGGGCGAGCTCCTCACGGCGTAACCCGGCGGCTCGGCGGCGCCGGCCGACCGGCATACCGACGCTGTCCGGGGTGACCCGGTCACGCCAGCGACGCAGCGCCCGGCCGAACTCCCCCCGCGACGTGCTGTTGCTGGGGCGCGGTGGAACCGCACTGGACGACACAGCCGAGCAGGCGTGGGGACACGGGGTCAACGTCCACGAGATCGGGTGCGACTTCGCCCCGCTTTCCGACGTCCGCGACGCGGCAAGCACCGTGCGCAACCTCATCGAGGGCGGGCACCTGGGTCGGCTGAGCGCGCTGGTCGCCAACGCCGGCGCCATGTCAACCGACACTCGGCTGTCGTCGGTCGACGGCTGCGAGCTGACCTTCGCCGTCAACTACCTGGCCCATGCGCAGCTGGTCGGTGACCTCCTCGACTCGCTGGCCGACCGGGCCCGCATCGTGATGGTCGGCTCGAACACCTATCACGCCAACGTCTGGCGGCGGCTGCTGCACGTGCCGGCCGCCGAGTGGCGCGACCCGATTGCGCTGGCGAAACCAGCTCTGGGAGAGGACAACCCAGGCATGAAGGTGGCGGGCGTGGCCTACTCCAACGCCAAGCTGGCGATCCTCTACTACGCGCACGAGCTTCAGCGGCGGGTCGGGCGCAGGGCTGGCCCGCATGCCTGGCGTGGCCATAGCGGAGAAGTGCCCACAGGGTTCCCTCGTGCGGGATTGTTTGCGTGACAGGGTCGTTCGGGCCCGGCATGATGGTTATGCGCCCAGCCGTCCCCTGTCGGCTGGGTGCCCAGGTGTTCCCCCGGCCCAGGTGCCCATCCGGCCGTCGAAGTCCGGCGGCGCTCTGCGGACCGGGATCGTGACCGAGCCCAAGGAGACAGCAGGTGTCCGATCCCACAGTGTCCAACCCCGACCTGTACAAGGTTGTCTTCGAGAACGACCGCGTCCGCGTCCTCGAGTACCTCGACCATCCGGGCGACGCGACGACACCCCACAGTCACCCCGACTCCGTCATGATCACCCTCAGCTCCTTCTCCCGAAGGCTTCGGAGCGGCGATCGCGACGTCGATGTCGAGATGCCCGAGCACCAGGTCCGCTGGCTCGACGCCCAGGAGCACGCGGGCGAGAACATCGGCACGTCCACCACACATGTCGTCTTCGTCGAGCTCAAGGAGCCCGTCGCGGCCCGGGCCATACCGGTCGACTCCGGAGACCCGGTCCTCGGCCCCCGATGAAGCCGACGCCGCACGTGCGCCCACACGGTTGGGTGGAATGAGGCTCGGTTGGTCGCAGGTGACCCCGTCGATGACGCACGTGCGGTAGAACCAGCGTACGCGGGCAGGGCGGCGACGGATGCGGGGCCGGGGCGAGGCTCAGTTCTGCGCGGCTTGTGACTCTTCCCAGCGGTGATGCGCGGCAAGGACATTCGTCCAGAGTCGATCGCGCGTCTCCGGTGCCATGGTCGGGAACCGAAGCGCGAACACGTCGGCCAGCACGTCGAACCACTCCGCGCGACTGGTGACGGGTTCGTCGGTGTGGGCGCCGTCGCCGACCCGGCTCAGCACCAGCCCGCGGATCACATCCGCCCCGGTGGCGTCGCGGCGCTCGGCCATCGGCACCTGGACGAAGCCCGACTCGGGTGAGGTGGACAGCCAGCGGTGCTTCGCCTCGAAGTCGGCCAGCTGGGCGCGGCCCTGCGTCCATGTCATCCCGGTGAATCCGCCCGCCGGGTCATGGGTCAGGTGCCATTCCGGCCGGTCGGCGGACTGCTCGAGCGACAGCCGGAAGGGTCGCTGGTCGTGCCATCCCGCGACGAGCGGAAGCGGCTCGTGCAGGGCGTCGCCCAACCCGTTGTCGACGTACCAGGTCCCGCCCGGGTTCGCGTCGCTCGGCGGGAGCTGCACGGTGAGGACCAGATGGTTGCCCATAGCCTCGGGGTTCGGGCCTTCGGGGCCGTGCACTCCGCCGACATGGCCCTGCACGGCGTACCCGAGAGAGCTGAGCAGCAGTCCCAGCGCCCCGTTGGTGTGGTAGCAGTATCCGCCCCGGCCTTCTAGGGCGATACGGGTCGCCGACTCGTGCGGGTCGATGCCCCAGGCTTCGCCGGCAGGGATCCACCACGTCTCGTACGGGATGCGCTCGGCATGGCGACGCACCAGCAGCTGCATGGCCTCCACCGACGGCGGCTCGGAGGGGATGCCGAGACGTGCGAGGTACGCCCGCCGGACATCAGGATCCAGTCGGGCCATCGATTCGAACACAGCCCACCCACTTTCCCTTTGGGAGTCTGACCGAACCGCCCTCGTGCAGACCGCTCACCCTCCGGGGTGGGCAGGCCCCCGCGGCGGGGTCGTCAAGCCTTGGTGTGGACTCGCTGCGGACCTTGAACTGCAACAACTTTGGCAAGGGATCGTGTCCCCTGCCTTACGATCTCACGCTCGCAGCCGGCGTCGACCAGAGCCTACTGTGCCTTGAGGCAGTCGTGGGCTGCCGTGGGTGCTCGCACAGATGTGCGGCTTCACGCGTCACCCTCGCTCGGGGTCCCGCTGCGCGGGTACCGACGCCAGGTGGGCAGGAATGCCCCCGCCAGGTCGCGAGCTCAAACGCGGCCACGATCCGACAGAAGCGTTGCGACGCCCGGCCTTGCCCCTTCAGGCGCCCGCGGCTGCCGGACCCGCGCAACAGGTCCTCAGCGTCGAATCCACTCCGTCGCGATGCTCAAAGTGGCCAATGGCTTACCAATGCCGCCCGGCCGGGAAGTGTCCGGACGCCCGGAGTTCGAAGACGCGTGCCCTACCACCACCGCGTGAATGCAGCCGAGCCGCAGCCCGCCCGATAGGCCGACCGCGCGACCGGCGTGAGCCGTGATCGCGGCAGTTGCGGACGTTTCAGCTGACCGCGGGTCTCACCTCGAAGGCGACCACGTCCGGCTCGGCTGGGTCGTTGCCCCACACGGTCACTGCGCATTTGCCGGGCACGACCAGGAGCACCTCGTACACGCGGTTGTGGACGTCTCGGATCGACACTTGCCCCTCTGTCTCGAGGCTGAACTCGCCGAGACGGCTCAATCCAGCGATGTGTGGTGTCGGTTCGAGTTCCACGGTCGTCAAGCCGTCGGCTACCGAGACCACCCCGACAGCCACGCAGTCATTGGTCGCCGCGACGGTGCTGTTCGCGAACGATGCTGGGGGCGTGAACTCGTCGCGGCCGACCAGCAGGACTACGGAGTTCCGTGGTTCGATCTCGGTGGCCACCTCGGCTAGCCTGCCATCCGAGCCATGGGTCCTTCTCATGGGGAGGCGGTCATCGGCCGGCAGGCGGAGGTCCTCCGCGCGGCTACTTGGAGACTGGTCGCAGGATCGGTGTCCGGCCAGGCTCGGTCCAGGTGCTCGGCGAGACGCTCTCACATTGCGGCTGCCCACCGGTGTGATTGGTGTGGCTCTCTCATGGCATTCGGTCTCGTCGGACACCGCGCGAGGAGAGGCTCGAAGGGGGTTTGTTCAGCTCGAAGTAGCAATGCCCTCCCCGCTTCAGGTCGCTGGGTGAACGAGGAGAAGTGCGATGGGCGTGATCATCGGGATGGACCCGCACAAACGCTCGGCCACGATCGAGGTCATCAACCAGACCGGGCGAGTACTCGCGGTGGGACGGTTCGATACGGACAAGGCCGGCTACGCGGCGATGCTGGCCGCCGGCCGAGAGCACGGCACCACCCGGGATCGGGTGTGGGCGGTCGAGGGCTGTAACGGCATCGGCCGACACATCGCACACCGGCTCGTGCACGACGGGGAACGGGTGGTCGACGTCCCGCCGAAGCTGTCCGCGCAGGTACGGATCTTCGCCACCGGCAACGGGCGCAAGACCGACCCGGTCGATGCTCACTCGGTGGCGTTGGCGGCGTTGTACGCCACGGTCGAGCCGGGGTTGCAGCCGGTGCTCGTGCAGGACGACCTGCTCGTGCTGGGCCTGATGGTGGATCGCCGCGACGAGCTGGGCCGGGCCCGGACCCAGACGATCAACCGGCTGCATCGCCTTCTGCTGGAACTGATTCCGGGCGGCGCCAAGGCGTTCCTGTCCGCGCCGCAGGCCCGTGACCTGGTCGCGACGGTCAAACCACGCGACGTGGTGGGCAAGACCCGGCGCCGGTTCGTCGCCGAACTCATCGGCGAGCTCGAGAGCATCGACCGCAAGATCAAGGCAGCCGAAAAGGAGCTCACCGCACTCGTCCGGGAGCGCGGCTCGAGCCTGATGGAGCTGACCGGGATCGGCCCGACCGGTGCCGCGCGGCTGCTGGCCGATGTCGGGGGACATCCACCGATTCCGCGACAAGGACCGGTTCGCCTCCTGGAACGGCACCGCGCCCCTGGACGCCTCCTCAGGAGCCCAGCAGCGGCACCGGCTGTCCCGGGCCGGGAACCGTCGGATCAACCGGACGCTGCACATCATGGCCATCGTGCAGCTGCGCAACCCGGCTCCCGGCCGGGAGTTCTACGACGCCCGTAAGGCCGGCGGGACACCCTCGATGATGGCGATGCGCGCCCTGAAGCGGCGCCTGTCCAACATCGTGTACGCGCGCATGGTCGCCGACCAGAACCGACGCGACCAACTCGTTGAGCAGCAGCATGTGACGGGCCCGGGAGGGCACCGGGGACACGACTCTGACTCCAGCGCGACCGGCTCACATCCCCACACCGGCTCTTCGGACAAGCCACTTCCCGAACCCGCCACCAGCAAGCGTAGAACCTTGGCCACGACCAGGTCTTGACCTAAAGGGGTGCCATGAGCGTGGGGCCGTGGGCGTCGCACAAGATGAGCACTAGCATCCTTAGCAGACCGGAGTCTGCCCGCCACCTTGGCGGGATAACCGGGATGACGGAGGCCAACATGGGGATCAAGGTCGTGATCGAGTTCCAGGCCAAGCCGGGGGAACGCTCGAAGCTGAAGAGCTCACTAGAAGAGATCTCGGCCACACATGGTCCGACAGCACCGGGCTTCTTGGGCAGCACAGTGTACGAGACCCTCGACTCCCCTGACGGTCTCATCGAGATTGCCGACTGGGAGTCCGCCGAAGCCCAGGCATTAGCGGTGGAGCAGGCCATGGCCACGGGGATCTACGCATCCGTGTTCGATCTGGTCGCGGCTCCCTTCAAGGCAACCCGCATAGGCTAGTCACCCAACCCGACCGCGGCAAGAGCGGACGTTTGCCCGGGCCTGGCTCGAACGGGCCTCCCTCCCCGTGCTGCGTACCATGAGGCGTCTGGGCTGTCGCGGGTTCCGGCGGAGGTGGACGGTGGGTCGTCGAGCGCGTTGGGTGACTGGTGGCGTCGCAGCAGTGGCTGTGTTGCTCGCGGTTGCCGTCCTCCCGGGGCGTGGGAGCTCCACGAATGAGCGGCCGATGCTGATCACGCCGGCATTCGTGGCGACGCTCGGCCTAGGCGGCGACTCTCGTACCGTCGTGATCGGCTTCCCGTGGTCCGAGGAAGGGTTCTGCGTGGGCCAGTTCGCGGTCAGCGCCGGTGAGACACGAACACAGGTCATCGTCAGCCAGGTCGAGGCCAGACGGGTGTCGGAGGACGAGATCTGCGCCGGCGTCGGGACCAACAAGGGTATGGCGGGCGAGTACCTCGAACTCAGGGAGCCGTTGGGCAACCGAATCGTCACCCGAGCCGTAGACGACAAACGCCTTGAGGTACGCGGGCGGTAGCGAGGCGCGAGCAGCCGGGTCATGAGCTGGCGCTGGTGTATCCGCCCGGCGGCATGAGCGGACGTACGAAAGTGGGTGCGGCCGGTGTGCGGACGCGGGACTATCGGCCATGGCATCAAACCTGATTTGCCTAGTGATAGGTCACAAGTGGCAGCAGCGTGTCGGCCGAGAAGGCGAACGGTTCCTCAAGTGCGGTCGGTGCGGTCGGGAAACGGACAACCCCGGACCGCCGCCATCACCGATCGGTATGTAACGCCACCGGCTGACTTAGGACCTCAAGTCGGACGGGGGCCCGTGTCACGCTCGTCCTCAATTCGGCTGAGTCGGACGCTCATGACCACGCGTACCGCCCCACGCCGCATCGGCACCATGTGCGACGCATGCGGACGTGGTCACATTGCTGGTCCCATTCGCCTTCGTACATGTCCTGCCGTCGGCGTGCGCGGGTGCGGCTCGGGAGCACAGGGCGTCCCACCGCCAGCGCCATTTACCTGCGGAAACGCCGGTCGGCTCCTCGTGGAGCCGACCGGCGTTTCCCGTCTTAGTCTCATCCTGGTCTCATCTTGGTCCTGGCTCGAGCTGCTCGAGGGTTGGCCAGGGGAGTCCGCCGGCTTGCATGGCGACCTCCTGACGGATGGGAGTGATGACGGGGCGTAGCGCGGGGTCATCGCGGGGGGGTTGCTTCAGCCCATGAGGCTCATGATCGTTGGCTGTCTGACGCACAGCATCAGCAGGACCGTGGCTGCAGTGTGGAGAGCGTCGTCGAGGCGCCTGTCCAGGATGCCGGCTTCCTTGAGCAGTGCCCTCCAATGGGACCAGTCAGTGCGCGGGTTTGTGGGGTTCCCGGTTTCGGTCGTGAAGACCCAACGCCTTCATGCCAGGCGCTTCCAGCCTCCGCATGCTCCTCCTGCTGTCGGGCGCCCGTTGGGGTTGACCCCGTTCGGCGGACATCATGAGTCACCCAGCTCGCCTCCACTCGGGCGGGCTTCCGCGCCGGATACGCCGCCGGAGCGTTGTGGTCGAGGGATAGGTCGTCGGCGCCGAGGAGTCCGTGGGTTCTTGCGACGTGATTCAGGCGGCGTCGTGGAATACAAGGGCGAGGGTGTAGCGCTCGCCTGTGCGGATGGCGGATACGCCGTGGCGGACGGGGGCGGCGGACCAACCTCGTTGTGAGGCGACTGGTCGGTCTCTGGTGGTGAAGAGGTAGCCGTGTCCGTGGGGCAGGAGGGTGGCGGTGCCGCGGGACTGGGCTCGCGGGCGCTGTTCGAGGAGTAGGAACTCGCCGCCGGTGTGGTCGATGCCGGGGTGGCTCAGGTTGATCACGACCTGGAGGGGAAACACGAGATCGCCGTAGAGGTCTCGGTGCAGCGCGTTCCAGTCCTTCTGACCGTATTTGAGCAGGATCGCGGTGGACTTGGCCTGCCCTGCTTCGTGGCACATCGCCAGCCACTCGTCCAGGGTGTCGGGCCAGGGCGCTGGCCGTCCGAGCTTGGTCCACCAGTCTCGGGCGATCGGGAGCAGCCGCGGGTAGAGGGCCTGCTTGAGCTGCTCGATCGGTGCGGGGTAGGGCGCCTTCAAGTAGCGGTACTCGCCTTCGCCGAAGCGGTGGCGGCCCATGTTGATCGTGCTGCGGAACAGGTCGTCATTGTCGTACATGGCGCGGAACTCGGCGGTTTCGGCGTCGGTGAGCAGCTGCGGCAGCAGAGCGCCACCGTATTCGTCGACCTCCGCGGTGATCGTGTCCCAGTCGCCCCGGGCGACCCGCTGGCTCCATGGGTCGGCGGGGGCGGCTGCGCGTGGTCGCGGGCTCATGCGACCCGCTCCAGGTCGAGCAGGGCGGTTTTGGCGGCCAGGCCGCCGACGTGGCCGCCCAGTGTGCCGTCAGGGCGCGGCACGCGATGGCAGGGCACGACGACGGGTAGCGGGTTCGTGGCGCACGCGATTCCTACCGCGAGTACCGCTTTCGGGTTCCCGACGATGAGAAGCTGCTTCATATCCATCCCAAGTTCGGTGCGGTGGTTGGTCGTGGGCCGCGCTCAGAACAGGCGTCCGGCGCTGACCGGGGCGGGCTCCTCGAGCTCGAGCAGCGCCTGCTTGCGTTTCAGCCCGCCGGCGTAGCCGGTGAGGGCTCCATTGGCGCCCAGGACGCGGTGACACGGCACGAAGATGCACAGCGGGTTCGCGGCGACCGCCTGTCCGACCCGGTAGGCCATCGTGCGGTCGCCCACCTGCTCGGCGATCCGCCCATAGGTGGTCGTCTCGCCACGAGGGATGTCGGCCACGATGTCCCAGACCGTGTGCTGGAACGCGTCACCCTCAGCCGCGAGCGGCAGGTCGAACTCGGCGCGTTCTCCGGCGAGGTAGGCGTGCAGCTGTCGAGCCGCCTCGCCCAGGATCGGATCCGCTGCGGCGGAGGTCTCGGGTCCGAACGTCTCCGGTGCCGGGCGGCGGATGTGGTGTCGGAAGTACAGGCCGGCAACCGCCCCGTCCCGTGCCATGAGCGTGATCGGCCCGAGGCTGGTGTCGAGCTCGGCGTGTCGCGTGTTCATCTGAAGCTCCTTCTCCGGTTCTGTGCCCGGTAGACGCGCGTAAGCCACGAAACGTGAGATCTGGATCCGCAGCCGGCCGATCCGAGGGTGCCTACGCGACGGGCAGCAGGCGGCACCATTCGCGCCTTGGCCGAGCATCACGAGGTCCTCCTCCTCGACAACACCGGGGTGGGCCTGTCGACCGGCGAAGTCCCGGTGACCGTGACCCAGATGGCGCGCGATGCCATCGCATTCCTGGACACTCTGGGCCTCGACGGCGTCGACCTGTTGGGCTTCTCGCTCGGCGGCATGGTCGCCCCGGAGATCGCGCTTCTTCGGCCCCGAGCTGTGCGACGGCTTGTGCCGGCGGGAACCTGGTCACCGACAGCAGCCGCGCCCTCGGCGTCGAGTACGTGCAACGCATCTTCAGCCGTACCGAGAACGCCGTCCGCACCACCGGTCCGGACGTCGCCAGAGCCCAGTACGACGCGATCGTCGAGTGGGGCATCCCAGAGCCCAGCCACCTGAACCGTCTCCGCGGGAATCACCCAACCCACCCTTGTTGCCAGCGGCGACAACGATCTGATGATCCCAGCGGTGAGCTCCCAGCTGCTTGTCGACCACCTGCCCAACGCGGGCCTTCGGACCTTCAGCGATGCCGCCCACGGGTTCTTGTTCCAGTACCCCAGCCAGTTCGCGACCCTGGTGAACGAGTTCCTCAGTGGCACGCCTTGCGGGTAGTCCGATCGCGCTGGCGGGTCCCTCCGAGGATCCGCGGCGCGCGATCGAGCGACGCCGCCCCGTTCCCAGCACGCCGAGGGCGTGACGGATCCAGCGCTACCCAAACGTGAAGCAGTAGATCGCCACGCCCGCCTGATCGAACTCGACCTCAACGAGCCGATCGTCGATGCCACCGTGCTGGCGCACTAGCTGGTACGTGTCCTGCCGGTCGAGCACACCGCGCCCATCGGGGTCGACGTCGGCGCCGTGTGCATCCATCGGCGGGTGCCCGTCGAGGAGGACACGGAAGGATGCCGTGCCCCCTCCGGCCGCAGGCCCCATCACCAGGTTCACGTCGCGCGCGTGGAAGGCGAACGCGACCCGCGCCCCCGGCTCTCGGGCGACCGCGGCATCACGCTCCTGGGACCACTCGCCGCCGAGATCCCACGCGTTCACCGGCAGACCGGAGTGCACGGCGTACCGATGGACTCGGTCGTACAGGCCGTCATTCTCCGAGGCGAAACCGGTGCTCTGCCCGTAGCCGAGGTACGTCTCCGGCGACCGTAGCGTCGACCAATCCGCGGAGACCTCCAGCCCTTGGGCCACCGGATCGACCAGGTCGAGATCCACATCCGCGACACCGGCCATGATCAACAGCTGCTGGATCGCCATCTCGGTCATCGCGTACTCGCCCTCGCCGAAGTGGTGGTACCTGATGCGTCCGGCGGCATCGGCGAGGTAGATCGCCGGCCAGTAGCGATTGGCGAAGTCATCCCAGACGCCGTAATCGTCATCGACAGCGACGGGGTACTCCACGCGCAGCGTGCGCGTGCGCGCCTCCACATTGGCTCGGTCGTGCTCGAACCCGAACTCGGGGGTATGTACGCCCACGATCGTCAGACCCGCCGACGCGTACTTCGTGTGCCACGCCCGCAGATAGGGGAGCGTCCGCAGCCAGTTCACGCACGTGTAGGTCCAGAAGTCGACGAGGACGACGCGGTCCCGCAGCGAATCGGGCGTCAGTGGCGCGGAGTTCAGCCAACCTGTCGCACGCGTGAACGGCGCGAGACGTCCCTCGTCCGGCAGGCTACCCGTCCCGTCCCTTCGGTGTGCGAATGTGCGGAACCCCCGGGGACCGTCAACCGCCATCATCGCCTCCCATTCCCGTCACGCTTATCGCTCGCCACAGCGGGCACGACACGCGGGCCTCCTCCGATAACAATCCGGGCTGCTCACCGGCCGCGCAGCGTCCGCCGTGATCCAATCGATTGTCGTCGACCAGGCCAGGGTATGCCTGCGCCACCCAGCTGAGTGGGACCGCGTATTTCTCGTCGCGGACACGCTGACTGCCTCGTCCCTGGTCGGTAGCGGGCGACGAGCAGGTCGACCTCAGACTCGGGCTTTCCCGGATCCGGGCGCAGCTGGGGGCTCAACGAGTTCGCGCTGATTCAGGCGGGACCGTGAGTTCGTTACCTGCGGAGGGCCTCGTGGACATCCTCGACATCGTCACGCTGCCGGGCTTGGTCGGGGGCGTGGGCACCCCAACGATGATCGCGCCACCGCAATGGTCTGCGATTCATTTCACGCTGACTGCTAGACCATGTCCTGTATTCGCCATTGCCGACAGTTCCATCAACGGTCAGCCGGGCCGCCGGACGTTCAGTGTTGTTGCACCGAATTGGGCACAGGAGTTGCCGATGTCGGCAGAGTGTGTGTATGGGCGGCGGCCGAGGAGGCAGCGTCTTGCAGGGTGCCCACGGCGGTCCGGTGGCGGCCCATGACGACCGCCATCAGCAGGCCTATGACGCTGAAGCCGGCCATCACCCACGAGGCCGTGGCCAGCCCGGTGGCCAGCGCGTCGGCCGGCTGGGCGCCCTTGGCGGTCTGGTTGGCGCTGACCGAGCCGTAGATGGAAGCGGCCAGCGCGGTCGCAACGGCGGCGCCGACGTAGCGGGCCATGTTGGACACGCCCGATGCGGCACCGACCTGGTTGGCGGAGACGCACGCCGTAGAGGCTGAGGAGGCCGGGCCGTTCGAGAGCCCCATCCCGACGGCGATGGCGATGAGCGGAAGGACGAAGGCGGAATACTTCCAGTCGGAGTCGACGACGCCGACGAGCGCGAATCCGACTGCGGTGAGCAGGAACCCGAGCGCGATGACCTGTCGACCGCCGAAGCGCGCGGCGAGCCTCGGGACGAGAGGCGCCACGGCGACGAGGCCGACCGTGGCCGGCAGAGTCGCGAGGCCGGCCTGGAGCGGGCTGAACCCGAGGGTGGCGGGGTTCTGGAAGTAGAGGCTCAGCAGGTACATCAGCCCGTTGATCGTGCCGGCGCCGATGAGGATCGCGATCGTGGCGCCGACGAGGATCCGGTTGCGCAGCAGCGCGAGGTCGAGCAGCGGCACCTCGACGCGGCGCTCGACGACGACGAACAGGTATCCGGCGACGACGCTCACCACGAAGCAGCCGATCGTCGCGAGCGACCCCCAGCCCCAGTCGCTTCCCTTGCTCAGCGCGAGGATGAGCGGCGCGAGCGTCAGCGCGACGAGGACAGTCCCGGCATAGTCGATGGAGCGGGATCGGTTGGGGTCACGCGACTCGCTGACCGTGAAGTAGGTGAGCACGACGCAGATGGCGCCGATGACTGCGTCGACCCAGAAGAGTCCCTGCCACCCGGTGACGTCGACGAGCACCCCGCCGACAAGCGGTCCGGCCGCGGCGCCCACCGCGGCGGCGGCACCCCACAGCGAGACCGCACGCAGCTGGGCCTGGCCGCTGTTGGCCACCGACAGCAGGCTCAGCCCGCACGCGAGGATCGTGGAGCCCGCGGCACCCTGGATGAACCGCCCGGCGATCACGGCACCGCCCGACGACGAGAGAGCGATGAGGACGCACGAGGCGACGAACAGCAGCAGCCCGAGCTGGAAGACACGCTTGCGCCCGAAGACGTCACCGAGCGAGCCGGACGTGATGATGACGGCCGCGCCGACGAGCGAGTAACCGGTGACGGCCCACTGCAGTGTCGTCACGTCGGTACCAGTGTCCTCGCTGATGGCCGGGAGCAGGATGCTCACCGCCGAGGTGTTCGCGTTGACGACAAGGGTAGACAGGCACGTGGCAGCCAGCACCCCACCGGTCCGTGACCTGACTTCGACATCGCTCATGTCACGGGACCGTAGGTCGGCGGGATGGCTCACCGCCTCACCCGGTTCGGGCGAGTTGTCACGATCCCTTCACAGCGGGTGGTCACCCGAGGTGGGTGAGGTTCATATGGCGCAGGCTCGGCGAACCTGTTGTCTGTGACATCAACCGACGAGGACCCGTTCAATGTCGTGGTGCGGGCCTCCTCGCTGCTGCTCAGCTCGAGCGGCGAGGGTGTCGGAATGCTCGAGCGCTCTGTCGGACGGATGGCGAGAGCGTTCGGAACGACGGTGGATCTGCTGGTCCTTCCGGACCAGGTGGTCGTCACGGGGACGCAGGACGGGGGCCCGCACCGGGTCGCCGTCGTCAAGGCGACGCCGGGCCTGTCGCGGCTCGATCACGTGATGGACCTGCACGCACTCCTGGCAGATATCGAGGCCGGCCTCTCTGTTCGCGAGGCGTCGCAGAGACTCGAAACGATCGAGTCGGCGCCTCAGAGGTGGCCGCGCTGGCTCCGTGTCGTCGGCGTCATGCTGTTCACCGTTGGCTTTGCTCCGAGCGTCGTGGGCACAGCCGGCGAGATCGTCGCGACGGTCCTGCTCGGTGGGCTGATGGGCGTCCTCCTCGTGACGTTCGAAGGCCGCCGCCTGGAGGTGCTGGTCCCGTTCATCGGAGCCTTCGTCCTCACGCTCGTCGCTGCCACGGCCATGCCGGGGCTCGTCAGGGCATCCGGCGTGGTCCTCGTGGTCGTCCCGGCACTGTTCGTCGTGGTTCCGGGTGACTACCTGTCCGCGGCCGCGGGTGAGCTCATCGCCGGGCGGATCTCCGCGGGCGCGACCCGGCTTCTCTACGCCGCGCTCGTTCTCGCGCTGCTCGTCATCGGCATCGCCGCCGCAGCCGAGATCACCGGCAACGGCAAGCTGCTCACCGAGACACCGGTCACTCCGACAGTGCCGTTCATCGTGGTGACCCTCGCGTGGGTCCCCTTCGCCGTCGGGCTCGTGCTGGCGTTCAACGCCCACCTGAGGGCGCTGCCCTGGCTGATCCCGACGGTGATCGGCACCTTCCTTGTCCAGCAGGGCGCAACTCGGCTCGTCGGCGACATCACCGGGACGCTCGCGGCGGGAATCGCCCTGGGCCTTTTCGCAGGCCTCGCGTCGAGACCACCGGGCAGGCCGCCGCGGCTCGTGCTCATCCTCGGCGGGTTCTTCGTGCTCACCGTCGGCGGCCTGGGCCTTCGCGGGGCGACGGCCCTGGTCGGCAGCGACATCGTGTCGGGTTTCGACGACCTGCGTGACTTCTTCATCCAGATGCCGACCGTCGCGATCGCCCTGGCTCTATCCGTGCTGGCAACGGACAGGGCCGAGGCCGTCGCCCGGCGCCAGCCCGCGACGTCGGACCCCTCCTAGATGCCGCGCCAGGTCGAGGTGGCGCGGCCGATGCGCTCAGCGATGCCGGAGCCCACCAGCACCCCGACAGCGATCGCGACGATCGACATGAGCGCGTTGAGGAAGTCGCCCAGCCCGGCAGCCTTGTCGGCCCCGACGATCTGCGCGACACCCTGCAGCCCCAGAGCGCCAGGCACCAGGAGCCAGAAGGTCGGCAGGAACGTCACTGGCACAGGAGGCCCGCTCTTCCGGCTCTGGATCGTGTAGCAGACCGGCAGCACCACAGCTGCCGCGACGAAGCTCGCCCCGAGAGATCCCAGTGCGCGGCCGGAAAGCACCTGGACGGCATACCCGACGTAGAGCACGAGCAGAAGCCAGCCGAACGTCCGGCGCGGCGCGGACGAGGCGAGGTACTGGCCGAGGCCGAAGACGAACACGCCCACCCATGGCGCCCACGCGCCCAGCGCGCGGGCCGCTTCGCCGGAGAGCGTTGGTATGCCGGCCAGCTGGCCTCCCATGGCGATGCCGAACGTCAGCAGCAGCAGCCGTTCCAGCCCATAGACCAGGCGTGCGGAGCCCGCGAGCATGTCGCCGGTCGAGAGCTCGACGGTGCCCATCGTCAGCGCGGCACCGGGCAGGAACGTCACGAGCGCGGGGATGACAATCTCGAGCGGCGGGGTGTCGAGCGCCGGGGACACCCAGGCGAACACCACCCACGTGACGACGAACGCCGTGGAGACCGGGAGGATGAGCGAGAGCGTCGGCTCCTTGTCGGCCCACCATCGCATGGACCCGGTCAGGAGCCCGAGCAGCACGAAGACCGGCATCGCCGCCACCGTCGGGTTGAGCATGAGTCCCAGCCCCAATGTCAGGATTCCGCTGCCGAGCACGGCGACGACCGGGCCGAACCGCGGCGACGCAGTGAGCAGCTCGTCGAGCCGCCTGCGGGCGGTGTCCACATCGACGTTGGCATGCCGGATGTCGTCGACGAGTCGGTAGAGGGCGTCCACCTGGTCAAGCCGCATGGGCTTGCTGCCTCCGGTCCTGACGTCGACCCGGCTCGACGCGCCGAGGTCGATGCGCACGAACAGCCCCGTCGGCACGACGAAGAACGTGACTCCCGTCGCGGCATACATCCTCGCGACCTGGTCGAGGATCTGGGTGACCCGGTCCGCTGGCTCACCCGCGCGCGACAGAGCGATCCCGAGGCCGCACAAGAGCTCGAGCACCGCCTCCGGAGGCTGGGCCGGTACCGGTTCGGGGGCCGGAGGGACCTCGCCCGCCCACCGCCCGGCGAGGTCGGAGACTCGGGACCAGATGCGGCTCGTCACGGAGCGTGGCTTGCCAGGCGGCTGAGCCTCCTCTCCGGCCACGGTGATCGACGCCGTATGCCGTCAGCCGCGGGCCGTCGCGTACGCCTGGAGGAAGAGCGCCTCGACGAGAGCCATGTTCGCGATCTCCGTCGGGTCGACGCTCTCGTTCGGCGCGTGGATGAGGGCGAGGGGCTCCTCCACGCCCATCAGGAAGAGCTCCGCGTCGGGGTAGGTCTCGGAGAACACGTTGCACAGCGGGATCGACCCGCCCTGGCCCAGCATGGCCATGGGCTTCCCGTAGGCCTCCTGCATCGCGCCGGACATGGCACGGTAGGCGGGCCCGGAGGTTGCGGCCCGGAAGGGCGATCCCGTGGCCTCCGTCTCGACGACCACGTGCACGCCCCAGGGCGCTGCGGAGAGCAGGTGCTCCCGCAAGGCCCGCTCCGCGCTGGCCGGGCTGGTGCCCGGCGGGATGCGAAGGTTGAGGCGGGCCCGCGCAGTCGGCGAGATCGCGGCCGCCGATCCCACGACGGGCGGGCAGTCGATCCCGAGGATCGTCAGCGACGGTCGTGCCCACAGCATGTCCGAGACGGTTCCGGACCCCAGGAGCGTGGCACCCTCGACCAGTCCCGCGTCTCCCCGGAACTGGTCTGGGGGATAAGGCTCCCCGGCCCAGGTTTCGGTGTTGTCGAGCCCGGTGACGGTCGTGTTGCCCTCAGCGTCACGCAGCGACCCGAGCATCGCGACGAGCGCAGCGAGGGCGTCCGGGGCGGCCCCGCCGAACATGCCGGAGTGGATCTCCGACGCGAGGGCCTCGACGGACACGACGACGTTGACCATGCCCCGAAGGCTCACGGTGGCCGCGGGGACCCCGACCGCCGCGTTCCCCGTGTCGCACACGAGGATCGCGTCGGCGCGGAGCAGGTCGGCGTTGGGTGGCACGAAGGCCTCGAGCCCGCCGGTGCCCTGCTCCTCGGAGCCCTCGACGACGAGCTTGAGGTTCACCGGGATGTCGGCGCCGAGCGCACGGAGCGCCGTCAGATGCATGACGATGTTGCCCTTGCAGTCCGCGCTGCCCCGGCCGAACCAGCGGTCACCAACCTCGGTGAGCTCGAACGGCGGTGTGCGCCAAGCCTGTTCGTTCAAGGGTGGCTGAACGTCGTAGTGGGCGTACAGCAGGACCGTCGGAGCGTTCGGGTCGCCGCACGGTCGCGACCCGACGACCGCTTGACTGCCGTCGGCCGTCTCCGCGAGACGCGCATCGGCGAATCCGACCGCGGCGAAAGCGTCCAGGACCCACTGGGCCGCCTTCGCGCACTCCTCCGGCGGGTACTGCCGCGGGTCCGCCACAGAGGGGATCGCGACGAGCTCGGCGAGGTCAGCGCGCGCCTGATCCATGAGACCGGTCACCCGGTCACGCAGCTCCATGTCTCAGCTCTTCACGGTGTTGTCGAGGTTCAGGCCGTTGACGAACTCCTGGAAGCTCGGCAGCTGGTCCGGGCAGTAGATCTTGATGATCGCGAGCTCGCCCTTGACCACCCGGTTGTCGGCGATGACGGGGCGCATCCCCGGGCCCGCGGCGCCGTTCATGAGCTGCCCCAGGAAGATCGACTTGCGCAGTGCGCCCGACGGGTCGTCGCAGACGGCGCCGCCGTCGTCGCCGAGCACGGTGACGACCTGATCCTGGTTCGGCGCCGGGAGACCCGCCGCCTTGAGGGCGAGGATGAGCTGGTTCGCCTTGGCCTGGGCTTGCTCGGTGGACTCCTTGGCCCGATGGGTGAACAGCGAGACGACCAGAAGCACCACGAAGACGGCGGCGATGATGATGTACATCGTCCGATGCTCGCGGTGGGTCGGCTCGCGGTGGGTCGGCTGCTCCGTGACGGTCATGATGCCGCCACCTCCTTGGCTTCAGGCAGCTTCCACGACGGCTTGCGAAGCCGGTAGAAGAGGAACGGCACGAGCAGGCCCAGGCCCAGGGCGCCACCGGCCACGATGATCAGGTAGACGCCGGTGCTGCCGCCACCGAACTGCGACGGTGGCACGAAGCCGATGAGCAGGGCGGCGAGCGAGGCCGCGAAACCAACCCCGCACAAGCCTGTCAGCATCGGGGCCCGGTAGCCGCGAGCGTGGTCGGGGTCGTTGCGGCGCAAGCGAACCGCCGCCACGAACATGAGCAGGTACATGATGAGGTAGACCTGCGTGGTGATGACGGAGAAGATCCAGTAGGCGCTGGACACGTCCGGGATCAGGGCGTAGCCGAGCGCGATGACCGTGGTGACGAGCCCCTGGGCCACGAGGATGTTCTGCTGCACGCCCTGCTTGTTCAGCTTCTGCAGCCACGGAGGCAGGTACCCCTCCTGCCGCGAGATGAGCAGCAGCCCCTTGGACGGCCCGGCCAGCCACGTCAGCATGCCACCGAGCGAGGCGGCAACGAGCATGATGCCGAGGATCGGCGTCAGCCACTGGGCACCGAAGTTCGCGAACACCGCGTCGAAGGCCTGCATCACTCCGGCGGTGAGCGAGAGCTGGTCGGCAGGCACGATCCAGCTGATCGCGAGCGCGGGGAGGATGAAGATGGCCAGGACCAGACCCATCGCCAGGAAGATCGCCTTGGGGAACTCCTTGCCTGGGTTGCGCAGCGAGCCCACGTGCACCGCGTTCATCTCCATGCCCGAGTAGGACAGGAAGTTGTTGACGATGAGCACGAGGCTGGACAGGCCCGCCCAGGCGGGGAGCAGGTTGCTTGCGGTCATGGGTGCCGCGGACGGGTTGCCCTGGCCCAGGAACACGATGCCGAGGACGACCAGCAGGGTGCCCGGGATGAGCGTGCCGATGACCAGTCCCCAGCTCGCAAGACCCGCAACGCCATTCGTGCCCCGGGACGAGACCCACACGCCCGACCAGTAGACGACGACGATGACCAGGGCCGTCCAGACCCCGCTCGAGGCGAGAGCGGGGTTGATGACGTACGCCAGTGTGCTCGCCACGAACCCGAGCAGGCTCGGGTAGTAGAAGATCGTCATCGCGAACTGGCACCACACGGCGAGGAAGCCCATGGGCTTGGAGATCCCGCGAGCCACCCAGTTGTAGACGCCGCCGTCATAGCCCGACGCCAGCTCTGCCGAGACCAGCGAGGTCGGCAGCAGGAAGACGATGGCCGGGACGATGTACAGGAAGACGCAGGCCAGACCGTAGATGGCCATCGTCGGCGCGGCACGAAGACTCGCGACCGAGCTGGTGGTCATGAGAGCGAGAGCGATCCACGAGATGTACGGGACCGCCCTGGCCCGGGAGCGGGTCGAGGCGGCCGGGACCGGCTGGTCGGCCGCGGCATCGGCGGTGCTCATCCGGCCCACCCCCCGCCGGTCCTCGTCCGCAGGGATAGCTGAACAAGCCGCATACTGACCCCCTCGTGCCCTGGAGTCGAGGCGGACCCCCGACGGGTTCATGGTTCGTCCTGCGAGGAATCGGACACATCACCTGTCTCGGGTGACCCGTCAGCCACGGCCTACGCGACGATGTGCAGCCCGTGGTCGGTGTTGTTGAGGCGCCGCCCACCGTCCTCGGTCACCGTGACGATGTCCTCGATGCGCACACCGAACCGCCCCGCGAGGTAGATCCCCGGTTCCACGGAGAAGCACATCCCCGGCACGAGGGGCCGCTCCTCGCCCTCGACCATGTAGGGCGGCTCGTGCGTCGTGACACCGATGCCGTGCCCAGTCCGGTGGATGAACGCCTCGCCGTATCCGGCCTCCGTGATGACCGCCCGAGCGGCGCGGTCGATCTCCTGGCAGGACACGCCCGGCCGGACCACGTCCACCCCGGCCTGCTGTGCCTGACGGACGACCTCGTGCACGAGGCGGACCTCCTCGGTCGGCTCCCCGACGCACACCGTGCGGGTCGTGTCCGAGCCGTAGCCGTACTTGAGCCCACCGAAGTCGAGCACCACCGCGTCCCCGACCTGGATTACTCGGTCGCCGGCCTCGTGGTGTGGATTGGCGCCGTTGGGACCGGACCCGACCACGGTGAAGTCGACCTGCTCATGACCGAACTCGCGCAGCAGGTCCGCCAGGTCCGCCGCGACCTCGGTCTCCCGCCGACCGGCGAACGCGCGGGTGACGATCTCGCCGTATGCCGCGTCCGCCGCCTCCCCGGCGGCAGTGAGCCGTTCCAGCTCGGCGGCGTCCTTGACCGCCCGCATCATCGGCAGGCACTCGGTCAGGGACCGGTACCGCGACCCCGGCAGCCGGGCCTGCAGCCCGAGCAGATGCAACGCCCACGCAGAGTCGGACACCCCGTACGCGCCGTCTGGGCGCAACAGGGCGGCCGCCGCGGCATACGGGTCGGTGGCGTCAGCCCAGTCCCGGACCTCGATGCCCTTCGCGCCCTCGGCCCCTTCCGCGTCCGGCCGCTCGAGGGCCGGCACCAGGAGTGTCGGCTCCCGGTCCCGGGACAGCACGAGCACCGTGAGCCGCTCGGTGATGGCCGTCGGCCGGTATCCCGTGAGCCAAACGAGGTCAGGCCCTGGGGTGACGAGGACGCCTTCCAGCCCCACATGGGAAGCGGCTTCGACGACCCGCTCGGCGCGGCCCCGGTAGTCACCGGTGGTGAACGGCTCGGGTGCGCCCCCTGATGCGCTCATTGTGGTCTCCTTCGCGTCTGTCACTACGTTAGGAAGACCACCGGCTGGACGTGGTCACCCGTGTCGGGTGAGCGCAGATCGACCTGGACGCCGAGTGCACCACCGTGGTCGAGTCGCACGCTCGAACAGACGACATCACCGGAGGCCGTCCTTGCGGCCGCTCGTGCCGGCATCAATGACCGTCCCGGAAGTCGCCTATCCGTGAATGCGCTGGGCGCGCACCGCATCCCGGCTCATGGCACCTGGGCTCATCGCGACGTCGAGGACAGCGAGCGCGCGACCTGCGGCAGGTCAGGACGAGGCGCAACAGTCGACCAACCGGTCGGTTGTTTCGGCGCGTGCCATTGATGTGGCCCGACAAATGAGCATCTGGTCGATTGTGGTGCCCCCGGGCATCGGCGAAGTCATCGGGCCCGCTACAAGATCCGGCCGCGGCCAGAATTTGTGGGCGACGTTCGTGGATTCGGCTACCAGGTTCATCCCCGGCTGGATTCTGTATGCGGTAGAGCGTGCACACAACATCCTCAACTCGCCATGTGAGGACGCTGGCGACTATCGCGCCCACTCCCCTGCGTCGTCCTGTTGCGTGACGGCACAGGAACGCGCGGCGTGCAGTGGTGGTCTCGGTCTTGGTCTCATTCGCGTCCGTTCAGGCCGTGCCACGGACGTCCGCGCGAGCACGGGAGAGTGAGCACCCAGGCGAGCATTCACGCGGCTGGCGAACGTCGATACGCAGACCTCGAAAGCGTGTGTGGGGTATCCCCACCGTGGGCGTCCGGCTGGGCCCGTAGTCAACCCATTGGACCCGCGTCGGGGCGACATCCACCAGGGCCGAAGGTCCGCGAGAAGAGCGTCATCACAGGCGCGCTCCTCGGCCCGCCGGCGGTGGTGGCATGGAAGTGTAAGGAGCACTGCCATGAGACCCACGATTCGATCGATCGCCACCGCCGCCCTCGCGGCACTCACCCTCATCGGGCTCGTTCCGGCGGCACCCTTCGCAGCCGGAACAGCAACGCCCGGAACCACCGGAGCCACCGGAGCCACCGCCTCAGCGGTCCAGGTCACGGCCGCGAAGGTGGCCTACGCCGGGACCGTCTACCTGACCTTCGACGACGGACCCCACGCCACGTACACGCCGAGGATCCTTGCGGTCCTTCGCAAGCACGGCGTCAAGGCGGTCTTCTTCGAAGTGGGCCAGAACATCTCGTGGTACCCGTCGGTCACCCGGAACCTGCGCTCCTACGGCATGAAGATCGGCAACCACACCTGGAGCCACCCGAACCTGACGTCCCTGTCGACCATCTCGGTCACCTCGCAGCTCAACCGGATGGAGTCGGCTCTCGGCTACCGGCCACGCTGCGTGCGCCCACCGTACGGAGCCACGAACTCCCGGATCGCGTCGATCATCGCCGCACGGGGTCAGCGCCAGATCCTGTGGACCGTCGACCCACGCGACTGGTCGCGCCCGGGCACCTCGACCATCGTCAACCGGGTCCTCGCCACCGTCCGGGACGGCTCGCGGATCCTGCTGCACGACGGTGGCGGTGACCGCTCACAGACGGTCGCCGCACTCGACATCCTCATTCCGAAGCTGCGCGCACGCGGGTTCGTCATCGGGCTGATGGCGTGCTGACCGAGTAACCAGCGAAAGGTATGCCGCCGAAGCGGACCGCGGTGCTCCCGTGAGCACCCGGCGGACCCGGCGGCATACCTCGTCGGCGCGATGCGCAGCTCCCTGGCGAGGTCAGCAGGGTCAGCGGGTTCAGCGGGTGTCGCTGGTGGCGGCGAGGGCGGACTCGAGGACAGCGGCCCGGCCGGCCTCGAGACGGGCGACGACCACTCGCGGGGGTGAGCACGACACGTAGTCGAGCCCGACGCGTGCGAAGAAGTGGATCGACTCCGGGTCGCCGGCATGTTCCCCGCACACGCCGAGGCCGAGGCCGGGCTTGGCCTGACGGCCGCGGTCGATCGCGATGCGGACCAGCTCTCCCACGCCGTCCTCATCGAGGGTCTCGAACGGGTCGGCGGACATGAGCCCGGACGTGCGGTAGGCGGTCAGGAAGCTGGCCTGGGCGTCGTCACGGGAGACACCCCATGTCGTCTGGGTCAGGTCGTTGGTGCCGAACGAGAAGAAGTCCGACCTCGTGGCGAGCTCGCCGGCCCGGAGGGCCGCTCGGGGCAGCTCGATCATGACGCCGATGGGCACAGTGACCGAGGAGCCCAGGCGGGTGGCGGTCTCGTGCACCACGTCGGTCATACGCTGCCGGGCTGCGTCCAGCTCGGACGTGAGGGCCACGAGGGGCACCATGAGCTCCGGGCGGGGGTGCAGGCCCTGCCTGGCGAGTCGGTCGGCGGCAGTGACGAGTGCGCGGACGTGAGCATCGACCAGCTCAGGGAAGACGGTCAGGAGCCGGACCCCGCGCAGCCCGAGCATCGGGTTGGCCTGCTGCCACCGCCGGACGGCCTCGAGGCGTCGTGAGAGCGCCGGATCTACCGGTCCGCGTGCCGCTTGGAGCGCGGCCTCGACGGCCAGCTCTTCGCTGTCGGGGAGGAACTCGTGCAGGGGTGGGTCGAGGAGGCGCACGACGACCGGCAGCCCGTCCATCACCTGCAGCAGCTGGGTGAACTCGTCCAGAGCCAGTCGCTCGATCTCGGTGAACGCGCCCTGCCTGTCGTCGTTGACGACGACTCGCTCGACCAGCTCGCGGCGTGCACCGAGCAGCATGTGCTCGGTACGGCACAGGCCGATGCCCCGAGCGCCGAGGCGTCGGGCGAGAAGGGCCTCGTGGGGCGTCTCGGCGTTGACGTGAACCTCTAGCCGGGCGCGGCTGTCGGCGTGCTGAAGCAGACGGAGCACGGACGCGACGACCGGCTCGTTCGTTGCGGCGGCCGGGTCGACCTCGCCGTTCAAAGCGGTCACCAGGGCGCTCTGCCGGATCGGCAGGGCCCCGGCATAGATGCATCCGGTCGTGCCATCGACGGACAGCACGTCACCCTCTGCGATGACGTCGCCCCAGCTGGTCAGGGCCCGGCGGGCGTGCTCGTCCACCGCCAGCTGGGATACGCCTGTCACACAGGTGCGGCCGAACCCGCGCGCGACGACGGCGGCGTGTGAGGCGAGCCCGCCGCGCGCGGTGACCACGGCCACGGCTGCGAGTATGCCGTCGACGTCCTCGGCGCTGGTCTCCGGACGCACGAGCACCACCGGTTGCCCTGCCGCAGAGCGGGATACGGCCGTCGCAGGGTCGAACACCACCTCGCCGACCGAGGCGCCTGGGCTCGCCGGGAGTCCCGTGACGAGTGGTTGAACGTCCGCTGGCACGTCGAAGCGCGGGTGGAGCAGGGACTCGAGCTGGTGCCCGTCGACGCGCAGCAGGGCCTCGTCGAGAGTGATGAGCCCCTGGTCGACCATGTCGGCAGCCATGACGAAGGCTGCGGAGGGGCTGCGCTTGCCGACGCGCGTCTGCAGGACCCAGAGCCGGCTGTCCTCGACGGTGAACTCCACGTCGCACAGGTCGCGGTAGTGCCGTTCGAGCGTGTCAAGGTGCCCGAGAAGCCGGGTGTATGCCGCGGGCTCGAGGTCTGCGAGCGCGGCGAGCGGGACGGTGGCTCGGCTGCCGTTGACGACGTCCTCGCCCTGGGCGTTCTGCAGGTAGTCGCCGTAGGGGACCGGCGCGCCCGTTGCTGGATCACGGGTGAAGCAGACTCCGCTGCCGGAGCGGGGCCCGGTGTTGCCGTACACCATCTGCATGACGTTCACCGCGGTGCCGAGGCTCTCGGAGATGCCCTCGTGGGCTCGGTAGACCCGGGCCCTCGCGCTGTTCCAGGACGCGAAGACCGCTTCGATCGACCGGTCGAGCTGTTCCCAGGGGTCCTGCGGAAGATCCTCTCCCGCATGGTCTTTGAGGACGCAACGCAGATCTGTGACGAGATCCCGCAGGGTGCCGGCGCTGAGCGAGCTCGGGTCGGAGACGCCGTCCTTCTCCTGGGCTGCCTCGAGCGGTGCGGCATACAGGGCGGGCTGGACGCCGAGCACGGTGTGCCCGTACATCTGCACCAGCCGTCGGTAGCAGTCCCAGGCGAACCGTTCGCCACCCTCCCCAGCACGTTCGGCCAGACCCTGGACCGAGCTGTCCGTCAGCCCGACGTTGAGAACCGTCTCCATCATCCCCGGCATCGAGAACCGCGCGCCGGACCGGACCGAGACCAGCAGCGGGTCGGCGGGGTCGCCGAAGAGCCGGCCGCATGCGTCCTCCAGGTCTGCGACGGCGACGCGGATCAGCGGCGGCAGGGTCGCGGGCACGCGTCCGTGCGCGAGATACGCGCGGCAGGCCTCAGTCGTGATCGTGAAGCCGCCCGGGACGGGCAGGCCGATTCGCGTCATCTCCGCGAGGTTCGCCCCCTTCCCGCCGAGCAGATCCGCCATGGATCGGTCACCAGCCTTGAACGGGACGAGAAGTGGCGATGTCATGTCTCGATGCTCGATCGGTGCTCAGCAGGACGGCAGGGACCTTTGGCCCGGGCACTCACCACACCGGTCGCGATGATCGAGATGTGAGCTGGCTGCGGGAGCGCCTCCCATTCGCCTTCTTCGCGACGACGGCCGCGCTGCTTCTGGCTGGGATCGTCGCGCAGCTCGCGCACGCGGAAGGTCTGGCTCGAACACTATGGGTGACCGGCTCGATCCTCGGCTTGGTCGTCTCGGTCGCGACGACGGCGCGCGCCGTTCGGGCTCGGCAGCCGACGGTCGATGTGATTGCCGTGCTCGCGCTCGCCGGTGCCTTGTGGGTGGACGAGCCGTTCGCGGGCGCGATGGTGGCGGTCATGCTCGCCACCGGACAGCTGCTGGAGGCCCGGGCCGCGCGTCGCGCACGCCGCGAGCTCAGCGCACTCGTTGCCCGCGCCCCGCGCCGGGCGCGGCGCCGCACCGAGGACGGCATCACGGACATTCCTGTCGAGCAGGTGCGGCGTGGCGACCGGCTCGTCGTCGCAGCGGGCGAGGTTGTTCCCGTCGACGGGCGACTCCTTGTGAGCGGCACCTTCGACGAGTCGGCCCTCACGGGTGAGCCGATGCCGGCCGAGCGCCCGGCGGGGGATGACGTACGCAGCGGCGTGGTCAACGCCGGGTCACCCGCAGAGGTCGTCGCGACGGCCGAGGCCGCCGAGTCGACGTATGCCGCTCTGGTCCGGCTCGTCGAACAGGCTCAGGCCGCGTCGGCTCCGTTCGTCCGCGTCGCCGACCGGATCGCCGTGCTGTTCGTGCCGCTGACCCTGGTCGTGGCAGCCGCCGCCTGGATGGCGAGCGGAGATCCCGTTCGCGCGGTGGCAGTGCTCGTGGTGGCAACGCCCTGCCCCCTGCTGCTTGCAGTCCCGGTCGCGATCATGTCGGGCCTGTCGCGCACGGCCTCGCTCGGGGTCGTCGTCAAGGGTGGAGGCGCCCTGGAACGGCTCGCGGCCGGCCGGGTCGTGCTGTTCGACAAGACCGGAACGCTCACCCGTGGCCGGCCGACGCTTGCCTCGATCGTCGTCGACCCTGGTGTCGACGGGACGGTCCCCGGGGTGGACGCGGACGAGCTGCTCAGGCTCGCGGCGTCACTCGACCAGGTGTCGCCGCATGTTCTGGCCAGCGCCATCGTCGGTGCGGCACGGGCGCGAGGGCTCACGCTCGAGCCGCCTACGGACGTGGTCGAGGAGCACGGCTACGGACTGCGCGGGTACGTCGGTGACCGCGAGGTCAGGCTGGGCAAAGGCTCGTGGATCGTCGGACGGGATCAACCTGCCTGGGCGCGGCGAGTGCGGCGCCGGGCTGACCTGGACGGTTCGCTCACCGTGTTCGCGGCCGTCGACGGCATACCGGCAGGGGCGTTTCTCCTGGAGGACCCCGTCCGCCCGGACGCCCCGCGGATGATCCGATCACTGCGCGACGCCGGCATCGCGCGAGTCGTTCTGGTCACCGGCGACCGAGCTGACGTGGCCCAGGCCGTCGGAAGAGTGGTCGGTGTGGACTCGGTTCTCGCTGAACGCGATCCAGCGGCAAAGCTCGCCGCCATCAGGGCTGAGGCCCGCGGGTCGGAGCAAGGCGCCCCGACCGCGACGATCATGGTCGGCGACGGCGTCAACGACGCGCCCGCGCTGGCCGCGGCAGCGGTCGGTGTAGCTCTCGCGTCCCGGGGGGCGACGGCATCGTCGGAAGCAGCCGACGTCGTGCTCACCGTCGACCGCGTCGACCCGTTGGCAGACGCGATCCTGGTGGCCAAGCGGGCTCGGCGCATAGCGATGCAAGCCGCCGCCGTCGGGATGGGCCTGTCCCTGGTGGCCATGGGCGTCGCCGCGTTCGGATTTCTGCCACCGGCCGCCGGCGCTGTCGTGCAGGAAGCGATCGACGTCCTCGCCATCGGGGTCGCGCTACGCGGCGTGCTTCCCGGCAGGATCCACACGATCGCGATGTCCCCGGTCGATGTTGCGACAGCCCAGAGCCTGCGCCCGGGACATGACGCCGTGATCGCCCTGGTCGAGCAGGTCCGCACCATCGCGGACACCCTGTCGACACGCGACCCAGACGTCGAGGCGGTCCGTGGCCTGCTTGCCAGGCTCGAGGGCGAGCTCATCCCGCACGAGCGCGCCGACGAGGACCTCCTGGTGCCACTGGTTGCGCGTGCCCTCGGCGGGTCGGCCGCAACGACGGCACTGAGCCGGACACACGCTGAGATCGTGCACCAGGTCGGACGTCTGCGGCGGTTGCTCGACGATGTCGGCGAGACGGCCGAGCCGGAGGACGTTGTCGAGCTGCGCCGGCTGTTGTACGGGCTGTATGCGATCTGCCGTCTGCACAACAGCCAGGAGGAGGAGAGCGCCTTCGCGCTCGTCCCGGAGCAGCTTGCCCGCAGTGCGTGACCGTGCAGCGACACCACCTGGAAACCGCGGGACAGCGCGACGATCCGCGATCGCGGTCGACATGCCCCGCCAAGGTGTAGAAGACCGGCACATCGGTGATGTGCCGGTCGCCGTCAGCGTCACGCGTGGCGTGTCCGAGATGGCTCGCTGCGGTGGCGGCCGAACAGCCTCTGCCGCGCATCGTGGATCCGAGCCGAGAGCGTGTGGGCTCGGCGTGACCGCGTGGTGGACCGCAGCTCGCTTGCGGGAATTCCATGGCCTTGTGGACTCATGACCATCACCTCCACCCTCATGCTGCTCCGGCCGCCCCGAGGTCCGCAGTGTCGAAGGTCCCGGGTTCGCGGCATCCTCACTCAGTCGTGCCAGGCCACGCCTGTGGCGGCGCCGTTTCGCCGGGCGTCAGGTAGGACGTACGGCGACGTCCTGTTCGCCGGTGAGCGCCTCGATGTCGCCCTCGGCGGTCGCGAGCAGCTGGTCGGCGAGATGCCGGAGCGCCCGGGCCACGGCGACCTCGTCGCCGATCTCCGGCACGGGCAGGTCGTGGTCGCCACGTCTACTGTCGCCCTCCGCGGTGAGCTTCTTCGGCGAGTCAGCCAGCAGAACGACCCTCGCGTGGGTGTCGTCCTCGGACTCGAAGATCGTGATCCGGACGTTCCAGTCGCGCACGCGGCGCCTTTCGTTCTGCGTGGCCGGTGGTTGTGACGTTTCGCTGCCGGGCTCGGCCGCAGGCAGGTCGCGGTCCGGCGCGCCGACCGGGGCGGCACCGATGCTGACCACTGCACCTGGACCCGGGAAGAACAGGCCGGTGTGCCCGTTACTCCATCGGATCAGGAATGGCGGGATGCCACCCGGGCCGGTCTCGAGCACCTCGCCATCACGCACGGGAGCGGCCACGGTGGGCTGGGCCAGGACGATGCGATCTCCGACATGTGCTTTCATGACGCTCTCCCAGGTTCAAGGCTTCGGACTAGGTGATGTCGACGTGGGTCGTCAGCCGCGCGAGCTCCACCGCCGACTGGCGCGGATCACAGCACGAACGGCGACCAAGCCGAGGGCAGCGAGTGCGGTGATGTCGATGGCCGGGACGAAGCGGACGAATGCTGAGCTGGTCACCCGCGCGGGACAGAACCTCGTCGGGCGTCATCGCGCAGCCCACGGTTCACCGGGATCATCGTGGACGCCACCCTGAGCGGGGCTGCCTGGGTGTGTCGCCGCATGGAGCGCTACGAGTGCTGTCGCCAGCGCGCCCAACGGAGGCGTGATGAGTGCCGCGATCGGGATCTGAGTGGGGTCCGTCCCGGTCTCCATGACGGGGGCCGCGATGCCGGCCACGAAGATGCTCACCCAGATCGCCATCGTGCCCCAGACCAGCATCGTCGAGGTGGATCGACGAGCTGCCATGAGCACGTATGCAGTGGCGGCGAAGGTCCAGGGCCACACCGTCATCGCTGCGATGGGCAGGTGCTCATGGTCCGAACCGGTCACCAGGTCCGGAGCGAAGATCGCCAGCAACGCCGAGCTGACCCACACCGCAGCGACGGCGATCAGGGGTGATCTCGCAGCGATAGACAGTGTCCTGCGTGCTCCTGCGTCGCCGAATGTGCGGGCGACATCCTCTTGCGTTCTCATGGTTGACATCGCGGGCTCCCTTCTCCTGGTGCAAGTCCAGTGGCCGGCGGGATCAGGGAGACAGAGGCCAAGGTCCTTGGTCCCGGTCACGCCATCCCACGCGGTCCAGGGGACCTTCGGCCTTAGCCGAGGCACCTGCCCGCGACGAGAGTGGGCAGCGGCGGATGGAGGAAGATGGCCATTGAAGTCCCTTGCCTCTGGCCCGGTTCACGCCGGCTAGGCACAAAGGCGGACCAGCGGTGCCCGGGGCCGGAGCTTGACGTGCGCCAGGTCAGCCACACCTTCGGCGATCGAGTCGCTCTCGACAACGTCTCCTTCGGCGTGGCCCGCGGCGTGATGACGGGCCTACTCGGGCCAAACGGGGCTGGCAAGACGACGCTGATCCGAATCCTCCTGGGCGTTCTTCAGCCCCAACAGGGCACGGTCTGGCGCGATGGCGTGCCGGTCACGGGGGCCGCGCGTCGCTCCTGGGGATACATGCCTCAGGAGCGGGGCCTCTACCCGGCCATGAAGGTCGGAGAGCAGGCGATCTTCTTCGCGCGCCTGCACGGGCTGTCGCGACGCATGGCGGAGCAGAAGTCCCGCGACCTGCTCGATGAGCTCGACCTGGCGGACCGATGGGACGACCGTACGGACAAGCTGTCCGGTGGCATGCAGCAGAAGCTGCAGCTGGCGACGTCCCTCGTCCACGAGCCTGAGGTCATCGTCCTCGACGAGCCGTTCGCCGGCCTCGATCCGGTCGCCGTGGCAAGTCTGTCCGAGAGCCTTCGGCAGCGGACCGCCGCCGGGTGCACGGTTCTGTTCTCGAGCCACCAGCTCGACCTCGTCCAAGACCTGTGCGAGGACATCGCCATGATCGAGAACGGCCGAGTCGTGCTGCAAGGTGAGGTGTCCTCGCTGCGTGCCTCTTCTGGCCGGCGGCAGCTGAGACTCCACTTGGCCTCCGCGGATCGCGCCTGGCTGCAGGCCTTCCCGGAGGTGAATGTCGTGAGCGACGAGGCCGACGCGCTGCGTCTGGGCCTCCCGCCGGCGACCGACCCGCTTGACGTGCTCGACGCCGCCCGCGCTGCCGGCCGTGTCACGGACTTCGGCCTGGACCTGCCGACCCTTTCTCAGCTTTTCCTCGAGGCTGCCCGATCGGGCCCGCAGCACGAGCTGGTGTCGTGATGCGCGCCTGGTGGTCGGGCACGCGTCTCGTCTGGGAACGGGGCGTGGTCGAGAATGTGCGTTCGAAGACTTTCAAGATCGTGATGGTCGTCCTGCTGTTTCTGTCCGCAGCAGCGGTGATCCTGCCCCAGCTGTTGGCCGGCGGAGTCACGACATACACCCTGGCCACCGTCGGTAAGGCGCCGGCGAGCCTGGTCGCGGCCATGGATGCAGCACAGCTCAAGGGCCATTTCACGGTCGAGTACCTGACTCGGGCCGACGTCGACGATGTGCGCGCGGCAGTCCAGTCCGGCGATGCCACGGTCGGTCTGACCGACGATGTGCTCTACGCGGCCGCCGACAACGCGGGCACCTTCCCCGTGGTCGTCGCTCAGGCCGTCGTGCGCCTCGAGGTCGCGGACCGGCTGACCCGGGCGGGGCTCACGCCCCGGCAGATAGCCGACCTCCAGTCCATCCAACCACCGAGACAGGTCACGGTCGCGCCCGCGGCCGACGAGAAGCGCGCCGCCGTGGGATTCGCCGTCGGCATCTCGCTCTACATGGCGTTGCTCTTCGGCGGTAGTGCCATCGCGACCGCAGTCGCCCAGGAGAAGGCAAGCCGCATCTCGGAAGTTCTCCTGGTCGTCCTGCGCCCGAGCCAGATTCTTGCCGGGACCGTTCTGGCCGTGGGCACCGTGACGCTGGCCCAGATCCTCGTCCTGGCCACCCCGGTGCTCGTCGCCGTGAGAGTCCGCGACGACACCGGCCTGCCGCCCGTCGCCGCTGGCGACATCGCGCTCGGACTGGCGTGGTTCCTGGTCGGTTTCGCGCTCTACGCGTTCCTGTATGCCGCGTGCGGCGCGCTCGTCAACAAGGTGACCGACGTGAGCAGCGCCGTGATGCCCCTCGTCATGGTCATGCTCGCTGCCTACCTGGTGTCGATCATGGTGACCACTCAGGACCCAACCAGCCCCTGGAGCCTCCTGATCGCGGTGTTCCCGCTCACGTCCCCCATCGGCATGCCCTTCCTCTGGGCCTCGGGGGAGGCCAGCGCCTACCTACTCCTCTTCTCCATGACGCTGGCCATCCTCAGCGCAGCCGGTGTCATCTGGCTTGCCTCGGCCATCTACCGGCGCGGTCTGGTCATCACTGATCGTCGGGTACGAGTCCGCGAGCTGGTCGCCAGGCCGGGGAAGTGAGTCTCTCGACCGACGGGCACAGGGCCTTTCGGCCCTGTGCGCGTGCCCTGTGGGCCTCTTGACTGGTTGCATGGCAGGTGAGTTGCTGCTCGAGACGTCCGGGTTGGGCAAGCGGTTCGGCCGGCCGTGGGCGCTGCGCGGGCTGTCCCTGGCGATCGAGCGTGGAGAGGTGTTCGGATACCTCGGCCCCAACGGCGCCGGGAAGACGACGACGATCCGGCTCCTGCTGGGGCTGCTTCGCCCGACGGAGGGCTCGGCGGTCGTCTGCGGGCATGATGCGTGGCGTGACTCGGTGGCGGTACGCCGTCGGGTCGGCTATCTCCCTGGCGAACCCGCGACGTACGGCCGGATGACCGGACGGGAGCACGTGGAGTACCTCAGCCGCCTCCGGGGCCAGGCATGGTTCCCGCGGGCGGACGAGCTTGCCGCGCGTCTGGTCCTGGATCTGGACCGGCCGGCGCGAGACCTGTCCCGGGGCAACCGGCAGAAGCTGGCCCTGGTTCTGGCGCTGATGGCTCCGGTCGACCTCCTCGTGCTCGACGAGCCGACCAGCGGTCTGGACCCGCTCGCTCAGCAGGAGTTCCACGTACTCCTCCGGGAGCAGGCGTCCTCAGGTGGGGCCGTCCTGCTCAGCTCGCATGTCCTGAGCGAGGTCCAGAGGGTGGCCGACCGGGTCGGGGTCCTGCGGTCCGGTGAGCTCATCGCGGTCGACCGGCTCGACCAGCTGCGCAGCCGGTCCTTGCACCACATCCACGCGACCTTCGAGGAGCCAGTGGATGCTGCGGACTTCGCCTCCCTTCCGGATGTTCGCGACGTCATGGTGGCCGACCACACCATGACATGTAGTGCACCTGAGGACGCCCTGGACGGTGTCGTCAAGGCCCTGGGGCGGCACACTCTCCGGGACCTGACGTGCACCGAGGCCGAGCTGGAAGAGACCTTCCTCGCCTACTACGGGACGGGGGACCACCATGCTGCATAGCGTGCTGACCAAGACGCTCAACGACCAGCGGCGCAGCCTCGTGGGCTGGCTGTCCGCGATCATCCTCATCGTCCTGATGTATGCCGCCATCTGGCCGAGCCTGCGGGGGCAGCCATCCATGAGCGACTTCCTGGACCAGATGCCGGAGGCGTTCCGCAACCTGTTCGCAAGTGCCGGCGCAGACCTGACCACGCCCGTGGGCTACATCCAGATCGAGCTCATGTCGTTCGTCGGCCCCGCCATGGTCATCGCATATGCGGTTGGGCAGGGCTCCGCCGCGGTGGCCGGCGAGGAGGAGAACCACACGATCGACCTGCTGCTGGGTGCCCCGGTCAGCCGGACCCGCGTTGTTCTGGAGAAGGCGGCTGCAATGGTGGCCGGCACTGCGCTTCTGGCCGCTGCGACCGGTGCGGCCCTCGTGCTGGAAGGACGGCTGTTCGACTTGGACCTGCCGATCGGCGCGGTGGTTGCTGCGATGTTGCACCTGATGCTGCTCGGCCTGGTGTTTGGCGCCATGGCGTTGGCGCTCGGGGCCGCCACAGGGCGCGTTGGGCTCGCACGAGGAGTGCCGGCCGCGGTGGCTGTGGTGGCGTACCTCGTCAACGGTCTCGGCGCGATGGTGGACTGGCTCGAGCCGTTCCAACGGTTCTCGCCGTTCTACCAGTTCGCCGCCCACGACCCCCTACGGCAAGGCGTCTCCTACCCAGCGGTGGGGGTGGCGGCTGGGACTGTCGCGGTCCTGGTGGCGCTCGGCGTGTGGGGACTCAGACGCCGAGACGTCCGCGGTTGACAGGCCCGGTCGTCGCGCTCGGTGGCCCCGTCCCGCTTGCGACCTGAGCGGCATACGGAGCACTACGCGGCCGCCCGCGTCGTGACGGAGGACACCGTACGTTGCGTTCCACGTGACTATGGAGCTGTCGGTCGCTGGCATGGAGCGCGATCGGCGGCTAGGTCAGGTCGCAGTCGGTGCGGTCCTGAGAGCAGCGCGCCAGTGGACCTCGTGGTCCTCGATGAACTTCGCTGTGCCGGCCCAGTGCTCGCCGTGTCCCTCGACGTACATGGTTCCCCACGGTTCTCTGCCGATTTCGCGGGATCGGCGGAGCAGCTCGTGCATGGCCTGGGCGCGCCTCGCCATCGCTGCTGGCAGGGCCTCGCGCAGGTCCCGTTCGGCTCCGTACCCGTCGGCGAAGGCCGCGAGGCGGGCCGCGGACTCGGAGACCTCCGCGCCGGGAAACAGGTGGCCGAACGCGGTGGCGGCATAAGCCAAGTCCCACAGGCGCGTGCTCGGGCCCGCCCCGTCCCAGTCGATGAAGACGAGCCGGTCCCCCTCGACGACGAGGTTCCATGTGCCAAGGTCGTTGTGGCAGAGCAGGTCCGGACCCTCGGCGGGGATCATCACCTCCCAGTCGTCCGGGACGGGCAGATCGACGCTCGCGTCGTGGATATCGCGCACGAGAGCCCCGACCCGCCTCACGAGGTCGAGGTGCAGAGGCGCGCCGTCCATCGCCAAAGCCCCAGGGACGAAATCCAGAACCAGTCGGCCCTCGTTGTCCCGGCCGTGAGCTCGTGGGAGGTCGATCCCGCGCTCGTGCAAGGCGCCCATGAAGCCCGATGGTGCGTTCGGTGGTGGCCAGCCACGGCTTACGAACCGTTGCTCCCACGCGGATGACGCCCCGCGACGCGTTTCCGCCTTCAAGGGACTCCTCATGCTCGAGCTCAGCCGGCATAAGAGGCACCCTACGAAGAGCGATCCGTGACGGCGACACGGTTTTTGCGCGCTCATCGGCTACGTGTTTCATCGACGGGCAGGATCGGTGCCCGCGCAGAGCCAGACGCTCGGTCGAGTGAGCAACAGAGTGTAAGTAGGTCGAGCGACCTGCGTGACGAATAGGCGAGCTGTGCTCAGCGGAGCACGAAGAACATCGTGATGGTGCGAATAGTCCCTCAATCGGTTGTCGCTCGGGCAGGATCAGCACGTGGTCGCGTTCGGCTGGGCAGTGCTGTTCCTCGTGTTCGTCGACGAGCTGCTCGCAATGGCGGCGTTCGGCGTCTGGGGCTGGCAACACAACCCGGCCTGGCTGCTGGTCTGGGCACTGCCTGTGGTCGCGATGGCGGTCTGGTCCTTGTTCGCCTCGCCCAAGGCACGCTATGGCGGCCCGGTGGTCCGCCCGGTCACGAAGGTGACCGTGTTCGGGCTCGCGTGTCTCGGCCTGTACGACGCCGGCCACACCCGCTGGGCGATCGCGCTGCTCGTCTACTCGGTGGTGGTCAACGCACTCGCGATGCTGCCGAGCGTCCGACGGCTCGTGGAGGCACCGGCCGGCTGAGCGGTCCTTACCTCATCGGTGCTTGACCTCTGCGCGTCAGTGACGTCCCAGCGTGTGAGCGGTTCGCGGCTCATAGCGGACGTCTTCAGGAATGCTGCTGCACGGTGAGGAGGGCGATCAGGGCTTGGTCGGAGTCGGTGGTCTCGATGAGGGTGCGCGGCCCATCACGCTCGGTATCCCACGGCGCCCAAGCTTGGCCTTCGACCTCATCCCACGACGGGACCTGCTGGTCCGGGATGTCCGCTGTTCGGGCTTCGACGCGGCGACGGTGCTCGAGCGGGTCGGGCAGCCAGGTCACGATCTGCAGCAGCTGAGCCCCGCCTCGGTGGGCGGCTTCTCGCCATCCCGCTCGAGCCTCGGGGACCGCGTTGACGGCATCGACGACGGCATCGATGCCGAGCTGGAGATTGGAGACGGCGAGCTCGTGAATGACGGCATAGCCCTCAACTCCCACCGGCAGGCCGGTTCGTCGAAGCGCTGTCTCTGCGGCATCGACACGCAGGTAGCAGGCCCGTAGGCGACGTACGAGAGATGTGGCCAGCGTCGTCTTGCCAGTTCCGGGCCGTCCCGAGATCACGGTCAAGGTTGCAGTCATGTCGGCGGGCGGGCTCGATGTCGTGCTCATCTGGACATCAAAGCGCCCGCCACAAGATCCAGCCGCGGCGGGACCTTGTAGGCGACGTTCGCGGATTCGGCTACCAGGTCCATCCCCGGCTGGACTCTGTATGCGGCGTCGGGCGGTCAGGGGTCGATGCCATACGTGGCAAGCGCCTCCTTGGCATCCGCTATGTCGTCCTCGTCGCGGGCAAGCTCAAGGGCCAGCAGGAGGCTGCGCCTACCGCGTTCAAGGTCCCCCGCCGCGACAAACAACTGACCCGCGTTGTAGTGATAGCTGTGGGTGGGCTGCTCGAGAGAGACCAGCCGCTGGACCTGCGCTGGGAGATCTTTCGCTCGCCCGCGGGCAAGAAGGCCAAAGCAGTACGCGAAACGCCAGACCTCGTCGCGCGGGCTGTCATCGGCGAGTTGGCCCAGGTCGGCCAGTGCCGCATCCGCCAACCCGGTGTCGCGGTCCTGAACCAGCCTGAACAGGTGGGCGGCAGCGGCGGTCGGGGTCCCCTGCGCCTTCTGCCGTGCCAGGAGCGCTGCCACGTCGTCAGGAAATGCATAGGCAGCGCCTGCTCGGATCGCCTCGTCCATACGCCCGTTCACGTCATCGAGAGCGGCCCGGTCATTGAGCTCCTCGGCGCAGAACATCAGCCCGACAAGCAGTCCGATGGAGTATGGGTATCGGCTCGCGGCCGCGTCGAGCAGCCCCCTGATGCGGGCAATGCGGTCCGTGGTTGGCTCGGCCCTGATGAACTCTGGAAGCAGGGTGCCCACCGTCTCGAGGTCGACGAGGTCCGCGGTCCGCTCGGCTCGAGTCAGCGCGTCCGTGAACTCTTGCCGGTGGCGTTCGCGCGCCGCAGCGAAGGCATCCTGCTCCTCGTCAAGTCGGCTCAGCTGATCCTTGCCGATCTCCCGGAGCTCATCGGAGGCGCCCTCGGCCGCGAGGTAGAGGAAGTGGTACCGGCTCAGTGCAGCGAATCCGAGCGCGTCGTAGGCGGTGCCCAGACTCATACGCGCGACGTCTGCAATCGGCTCTCCGGAGGCGAGGGCGAGCAACTGTTCCCACACGGCGGCCGCTACGCGAGTCCGGCCGAGCTCTGCATAAGCGAGCGCCAACCGGTTGACGAGCTCCAGGTCACCGGACTCCTCGGCCGCGCGACGCATCTCCTCCAGGATGTCTTCCCGCTCCGAGTCGGAGGCGTTGCGCAGCCGATCCGCGAATTCGGCCTCACTCATCGGTGGACCCCGCGACACTCGAAGCGCCTTCTGGCGCAACGGTGTCCTGGCCGGCATAGCGTGCGTCGGTCTCGGCGTAGCCGTAGGCCAGGAAACGCGACAGTGCCTGTCCACACTCGATCTCGGACGTGGGGCTCTGAGGAAGCGGCCAGCGTGTCGCCTGGTACAGCAGCGTTCGGTACAGGTCGAACGCGGCCTCGACCATGTCCCCGTACGTGTCTGCCCGGGGCACGAGCAATCCACGGTGCAGGACCCACGCGACGAGGACTGCGGCCGGTAGCGCCCACCACGCCCAGATGACCCACACCGAGGAGACCACGGCCCACATCCAGGCCGCCACGGCGGCGTCCAACCGGCCCCGCGCAGCCGAGACTTCTCCCTGGGCCTGCGTCGGCAGCAAGAGCCACAGCCGTGTCCACAGACGCACCGGGTCGAGACCGTACAGGTCGGCCGGCCTCGTCTCATGTGCTCTCAGCAGGTTGCCCAGCCGGGTCGGCATCATGAGTTCAGTTCGACTGGGTCGCTGCGCGATTCGCCCCAGTAAGTGCAGCAGCTCTTCGTCGCTGTCGCCATCGTGACCCTGCTCGGCCAGGACGGTGAGGCGTTGTGCGTCTCGCTCGGCATGACCTTGCGCACGGCCGACGAGACGGCTGCGTAGCGGGTTGAGCCAGGCGGGCCAGTAGCCCTCCAGCAGCCGGAGGACGGGCAGCACCAATGTCTCGGACAAGAAGCCGGCGAGCAGGACGGCAACGAGCGCGCCGGCCAGGATGACCAGTCGGGAGCTCGTGGTGCCTGCCTCGAGCCAGCTGCTGATGCGGTCCGGCACGCCGCTGATCCCGCCGTGCCCGTACGCCCAAGCCAGTAGGCCAACCGCGCCGAAAGCACCGGCCCCGGCCACTCCGATGCTCGTCACCCGGCTCGCCGCCTTCGAGGCGAGCTCGTCGGCGAAGGTGCCCACTCCGGGGATGTCGGTGAGGCTCATCGTGGCGCCGGTTCCAGAGCGACGCCGTGTTGGGGGCACGCCGTGAGCTGGCTCGGTGCAGTCACGTACTGCACGTATGCGCCGTCGACCGGGCAGGCGTAGCGCGGGGGCAGCAGCAGGGCGCCGAGGCCAGGGGGCGACTGGGCGCCGCCGCCCTTCTCCACGACGTCCGCCATGGCGGGGGGCCCTCCACGCGCCATGAACTCGGTCACCCAGGCGCCGACGTCCGGGTATGCCTGAACCAGCGCGACGATTCCGGCGCCATCCTCGGCCGGATCCACCAAGAGGCGGGCAAGCGCCGCGTCGAGCTCCTGCCAGTCGCTGTCCACCAGCTCGGGCAACCAGGGCCGCACGGCCCGGGCGGCCTCGAACAGCTCGTCCGAGTTCATCGCTCACGCTCCCACGTAGGTCAGGGCCGCCCAGTCGCAAGGCCGGCGGAACGGCGCCGCCGACTGCCACAGGGACCGGGCAACCTCAGGGATCCTTGCTGGGTCGAAGTCGGCGATACCGGGATGGCGTTCATGCAGCTCTTCGTATCCCGCTTGCCGCGCCCACGACTGAGCGGCGCACAGGGCGGCCGCTCCGTCCTGCCCGGCGCCCGAGCGCCATCGTCGATAGAAGTCCTCCAGGACGACCGCGGTGGCAAGCTCCGGGACGGACCACAACGATGCGACGACT
The DNA here is from genome assembly GCF_053603855.1 of Monashia sp. NPDC004114. Classification (NCBI taxonomy): domain Bacteria; kingdom Bacillati; phylum Actinomycetota; class Actinomycetes; order Micrococcales; family Intrasporangiaceae; genus Intrasporangium; species Monashia sp. NPDC004114. The sequence goes on from NZ_JBSGGK010000010.1 coordinate 72,582, forward strand.
CCGGCAGCACCTGCTTCCAGGAATGCCGCCGGCAGCCCGACGAGCTCATCGGGCAGCTCGGTGCCGACGAGGCCGCTCTCGCAGGCAGAGAGAACGGCGAGCCGGGCTCGCAGTGTGCTGCTCATGACGATCTGCGCGGTGAGCCGGGCGTCGTCGGACAGGTCCAGGCCGCTCATCAGTGGCGTGTCCGGATCCGCCTCTCCATGACAGCAGAAGTGCAGAACACGGGCCGAAGGCGCCACCTCCAGCACACGGTCCAACCGCGCGGTAGCCCCGGCCAGTCGCCACACCGGACCAGGCGACACGTACCGGCTGGCGGCGGTCACCTCGAACTCCGCATTCGGCAGGCGGACATGACCTGTCGGCTCCGGATCCTCGACGGCCAGCAGTCCACCCGGGCCGGCGGTGTCCGCCCTGCGTCGTGCCTCTCCGAACGTTCGTGCGTTGGGCACATATCGGACCGCGCGGTCATCCACGACGTACCGGGGTATGCCGTCGACCCGTCGCCACGCCGCGTGCAGAGGGAGCACGCCGAGCAGCCCGTTCGCCACGAGCGCGACAGCCTGGCCCTCGGCCAGCCTGTCGTGCAGGGGCTCCATGACGGCCTCCCAGAGCCACTGGGTCGTGCCGTCGACAGCTCGCCACCAGGCCTGCCGATCCGTGGATCGACCGAGGTATGCCGCTCTCCACTCGGAGGCATGCGCGCGCAGTGCGTCCAGCGTCAAGGCGGGCAGGCTCAGCGCCTGCAGGTCGTCATCTGAGCCGACGACGAACGCGACACCTGCAGGTGCGCAGGCGCTCACGTAGACCAGGCACTCGTCCGGCGACGCGACGCGCAGATCCTCAGCAGTGGGTGTCGAGCCGAAGCCCTCGTGTCCGGGCACGGTCCGGACCTCGGCGACGGCGTTCTCCAGGTCCCGTCGCGCCTGTGCGATCTGACCGGGCAGGTCGACGCGTGCGAGCTCGCCCTCGTCTGCCCGAGTCAGCGCCAGCCAGCGCTCCGCCGCAGCGGCATACTGGAGTGCGATCTCAGCATGGCCAGCGCTCTCGAGTGCCTCGAGGTCGAGCCGGTTGCGCTCGAGAGCTTCGGTCAGGATCAGCGCCCGGCCCTGCTCCAGAGCGAGGACGCCGCCGATCTCGTCGCCGGACTCGTGTCGGGCCAGCGACGCAACGCTCGAAAGGCCTTGGGCGATGTTGATCCAGTCCGCCTTTGCATCCCTGCGGAGCTGGGTGCGCACGACGGTGTCCAGCGCCGTCAACCCGCGGCCCGTCGCGTCGACCGCTTCCGCCCAGGCTCCTCGCTCCAGAGCCCAGCTGCTCCAGTGCACGGCGCACGTGATCGCCAGGGTTGGCGCGGTGTCGACGGACGCGGCCAGAACCTCACGGAACTCCAACGCGGCCCTGACCCGGTCGTCCTCGCCGCGGTCTCGCGCCCACCGTGCGACCATCGCCCTTGCCAGGTCGGCCCGTACCTTCAGCTGTTCGCGCCGATCTGTGCCGCGAAGGGCCGCCTGCAGGTCTTCGATCCCGCGGTCCAGGTCGTCGATATCACCACGCCCCCGTCGGTTCCGTTCGACCCGTAGCTGTCCGAGCCCGGCGCGGGCCGCCGCACCGACCTTTCCCGTCCGGAGGGCAGCGGCACCGAAGAGCGCTTCGGCTTCGTCCGCATCCCCTTCGGCACCGTGCAGCGCATATCGAGTTACCAGGCTCCCGGCCAGATTCACCTGTCCGTATGTCGCCAGCTCGATGTTTTCGGTAGCGGCATGCAACCCGCCACGAAGGAGCGAGATCGCGGTGTCCAACCCCGCCGGACCCTGGGTCGTGGTGATCGCGCCGGCGAGAACGGACATGGCATGGATCGCACCCGACTCCGGGCGTGGGTCGATGGCCAGTGACTCAGTCACGGCCTCTCGTGCGCTCTCGAGATCCTCCGGCATGCCGCGCCGCCGATATCTCTCGATGAACGCGTTACCGATCCCGGTGAGGGCTCGCGCCCGGACGGTGACGGAGGCTGCCTTCGTATCGAGAGCGTCCTGATAGGCCGAGATCGCCCCCTCGAGCGAGCCCGCGTCGCCCTGCATCACCGACAAATCCCTCAAGACATGCCCGAGCGCGGTGAGGCAGAGAGCCCTTTCGGCGCTTTCATCCCGCGCGGCAGCTACTGCCCGCCTTTGCAGGGCTTCTGCGCGCCGCAGGTCATCGAGGCTACCTGCGTGCTCGGCACGGTGCCGGAGAAAGACACCCAAGCCCGTCAAACGTCCGACGTGATGCCGAGAGTCTGCCGGGGTCAACGCCAGGGCACGCTGACCCAGGACTACCGCTTCGCTCTGGCGCCCCGGGTCATAGGGCTCGGACTCGTCGAGGATGTTGGCCAGGTTCCACATGGCCAGCGACCGGTCTGTGTCGTCGTGCTTCATCTCGTCCAGCAGCGCCCTCAGGCTCTCCTCCGCTCTCCGGAGCTGTCTGGCATCGCCATGCCTCAGAACGTTGGACTGGTTGAGCAACGCGTCGATCCGCTCCTGACTGGCCGCGGGGGCCAGCGCTACTGCCTCGGCAAGTAGCGAGTCAGCGGCGTCCATGTCCGATCGACTCGCACGAGCCCGGGAGCGCTGGGCGTAGGTCACGCCAAGCTGGTTCGCCAGGGCCGCCCGATCACCCGGCGCGGCATTGGCCGATGCCGCATCCGCACGGGCGGCCTCCCCGACCCGGATGGCCTCGTCGAGCAGGTCAGGGTCATCGGTGGTCTCCCATCGACTGAGCAGTGCCGCGACCTGAGCTGCGGCGGACTTGACGCGGCCGGGCGGAGTCGGTGGCACGAAACGGTCACCGACGCGCCATGACTCGAGGATCTCAGCGCGCTCCGTGGCCGCGCCGGCGTTGACGTGGTCGCCCTCGGCCCGCATCGCCTGCACCAGCTGCTGGAGGTAGGCCATCGCCAGCGATGCCGACAGGCCGGGGTGAGCCGCGGCCATGCCTGCGAGCTCGCGGGGAGTTCTCGCGCGAAGCAGTTCGAAGAGCACTGCTCTGAGGCTCTGGTCAGCCGCCTCGAACTCCGCGACGGCTTGCTGGATGCCGATCTCACGAGAGCGCACGACGAACTCGCGACGACGATCCGTCAACGCCGCGGCGTTGGTATCGCCGGAAAGGCGCGCCAAGCCTGCCATTTCGCGCAGATGCTGCTCGACGTCGGGGTCGAGGAGGCGAGGGTGCTGCGCGAGCAGTGCCGCCACCGAATCCCAGCTCTCGGTTGACAACAGGAGAAGAAGCGGTTCCTGCACGTCGGCTGCGACACGTGTCGACGAAACCGAAGCCTCGGCTTGGTCGCCGTCCACCAGCCGCGCTCGCAGACCCGAGGGCAGGCGGAGCAGGGCGAGCCTGTCCTCGTCGGACCCAGAGCGGGCACGTGTCACTACAGCCGTGCCTAGCTCGATGGCGCGACCTAACGAGTCCGGGTCGGCTTCCTTCTCATACCGATCGACGAGCAGGGCGGCCAGCTCCGCGAGCCACCGGGTCTTGGTCGCCTTGGAGCCGTCGAGAACCCCATCCAGAACGGCGATGGCACGGTCCCTGTCGGCGGCGTCGCCGCGGAGTCGGAACCGCTCGCTGTAGACCTCGGCGAGTCCGGGAAGCAGGACGTCGGCGGACTCGGTGTCGAGATCGCCACGTTCGGCGGCTTCGCGCCAGAGCGGAACCGTCCGGTCGAGATCCGTTGCATCGTGTGACTGCTGGTACCGCATCGTCGAGGCCATCCCTGCCTGGAAGAGCACGAAGGTCGGTACTCGGCGGTCCCGCTCGGCGCTACGACTCAGCAGACTGTCCCAAGCGGCAATGCAGGTGTCCCACGCGGACAGGTCGCCCGCCTCGACGCATGCGGCCGTCTGCTCCACGGCCTGCCTGACCTGTGCGGCCAGCTCGTCAAGCCAGATGCCGGCTTGTTGCCGGTCGCCCTCGATTACCGCCCCGAACTCGGCGAACGCCGCGTCGACCCCGACCTGCCGGCTGCGCCTCACGAGGTCGAGCGCAGTCTGCGCCGCCTCGATCCCACGGAGGTCGCCTCCCTCACGGACAAAGGCGACGGCCTCTTCGAGCGCATCGAGTCCGTCATCCGACAGAAGTTCGGGGTGTTGCGCGATGAGTGTCCTGAGGTCATCCGGTGACGCGCTGAACAGTGCCGCTGCCGCAAGCTGGAGCGCCGGGCCATGCTGAGGCTCCTTCGACCGAGAAGCGACATCTGCAATGGCTGCATCAACGCCCCGTGCCAGGCATGCCTCGATCACACCGAGGTGGCGTTCGACCATGAGCGCCATGAGGGGTTGGTCCTCCTGCTTGCAACGCTCGACCAGATCCCGCATGGCCCGGACTCCGGCATCGCTCACCAGCTGTGGGTGTCTGTCCAACACCTGTCTGGCCTCGGACCAGGTTGGCGCCCTGACGAAGTCCAGACCCGCGATCATCAGATCGAGGTGCTCGCTCACGGTCTTCTGACGTCTGCGGCGCATGGTCGCTCTTCCCTGTCCGCCCAGCCAAACGCGACTGACGGCGCCCGGCGAACGTGACTACCCACCACCAACTGTCCCGTGGTTTCCGGGTGATGTCACCCGAAGTGCCCAATTACCGTCAGGCCAGACATTGCGCCTCACGGGTCGCCCGATCGCCCCGCGTCCCACAGACATTCGCCGCAGAAAGCGTGAGTTCGTGCGCTACCCCCACTCGCACGGAGTGGCTGTTTGTGGTCGCCCACGCGACCTCGACGCTCCACACTCCCTGCGGGTGTCGCTGGCTTCGGGGCGGATTCGCGATGTCGATCTCGGCGGAGGCAGCCCGAGGCTATATTCCGATTGTGTGGTGCGGCGCGCTCGGCCCGCTGGTCGTCAAGCGCGCTGACGGGTCGATCGTCAGCGTCGGTGGGTGGGCGCGCCGACTGCTGTTCGGCGCCCTCCTGAGTCGCGCCGGTCGGACGGTCAGCCCGGACGTCCTGATCGATGACGTCTGGGGCATCGCTCCGCCGCGCAGTGCGGCAAAGACGCTGCAGAGTCACGTCGTCCGGCTGCGACACGATCTCGGTCGCGACGAGTCGGACGCGATCCTGGTCACCGAACGGACCGGCTACCGGCTCGTTCTGGGCCCGGACGACTTCGACGTGACGCAGTTCGAGATGCGGGTCAGCGACGCGCTCGTGGCGCAGGCCGCGGCAGATCTGGAGCGCGCGCTTGCCGGGCTCGACGAAGCACTCGTCCTGTGGCGTGGCGAGGCGTACGAGGAGTTCGCCGACGCGCCGTTCTCGGTCGGTGAGCGGTTGCGCCTGTTCGAGCTGCGCGCGGACGCCCAAGAACACCGCACGGACATCGCCTTTGCGCTCGGTCAGTCGAGCGAGCTCGTCTCCGACCTCGAGAAGCGGCTGGCGGCGGCGCCGTATCGGGAGCGCGGCTGGGAGCAGCTGATCGTCGCGCTCTATCGCGCCGGCCGACAGGCAGACGCGCTCGGCGCCTACCGCCGGGCCAGCACGGTGCTCGCGGAGGATCTCGGCATCGACCCGGGGCCCGGTTTGCGTGAGCTCGAGATGCGGATCCTGCGTCAGGACCTGGACCTGCTCGGACCGCTTCCACCACGCGCTCCGGTCCTGCTCGCACCCAAGCGCGACGTGTGCCCGTACCGCGGTCTGGCGAGCTACACCGATGCGGACAGCGAGCTGTTCGTCGGGCGCGAGCGGTTGACCGCGGAGCTCGTCGGCCGTCTCGCGGACAGCCACCTCGTCGTCGTTGTCGGTGCCAGCGGCACGGGCAAGTCGTCCGCGCTGCGCGCCGGGCTGGTCGCCGCATTGCGGGCCGGCGCCCTTCCTGGGTCGGCATCGTGGCGCTCGGCGGTGGTCACGCCGGTGGATGACCTGGCGGCCGTGCTCACGGCTGAGCTGGATCTCGTCGTGCTCGACCAGGCGGAGGAGCTGTTCACCCGGTTGTCCGTGCTGGAGCGGCGGGTCGCCGTCGATCGGCTCGAGCAGTTCGTCGCCGTCGGCGGCCGGGCGGTCCTCGCGTTGCGGGGCGACTTCTACGGGCGGCTCGCCGAGCTGCAGCGGCTCGCACGGCATGCCCAGGCCGGCACGGTTCTCGTGGGACCGCTGCGTGAGGACGAGCTGCGTCGCGTCGTCATCGAGCCCGCGCGGCGGGTCGGGCTGCAGGTCGAGGAAGCGCTGGTGGACAGGGTCCTCGACGACGTCGCCGGGCAGCCGGCAGCCTTGCCGATGTTGTCTGCGGCCCTCGTCCGGACCTGGGAGAACCGGGCCGGGGATGCCCTCACGCTGGAGGGATACCAGCGTGGCGGCGGGGTCGCATCCGCCGTGGAGGCGACCGCCGAGGAGGTCTACCTGCATCTTGACGAGACCGAGCGCACCCACGCCCGCCGGCTGCTCGTCAGACTTGCCGGGCGTGAGGGTGACACGTGGATCCGCAGGCCGATGCGCCGCGGCGACGTGCCGCCCGACGCGGACACGGCCAGCGTCCTGACGGCGCTCGCGGCGGCCCGGCTGGTGACGATCACCGAGGCACGGGTCGAGATCACCCACGATGCGCTGCTCGCACACTGGCCGCGGCTGCGAGGATGGCTGGAAGAGCGGGTCCTGGCAGCTGCGCTGCTCGACCATCTCGACGTCGCCTCGCGAGCGTGGCACAACGCCGCCCGGCCATCGACCGACCTGTACCGCGGGGCGAGGCTCCAGGCCGCCTTGGAGTGGCGTGTCGGACACCCGGATGACGTCTCCAGTGCCGAGGGGGAGTTCCTCGACGCGTCCGAGGCGGCGGCCGATGCGGAGCTCACGGCGGTCCGCGACCAGGTGAAGCGCGAGGCCCGGGGGCGGCGCCGTTTGCGCGCCGTCGCAGTCGGGCTCGCTGCCATGGTCGCCCTCGCGGCCGTCGGTGTCGGCGTCGCGCTGCACGAGCGCGCCTCCGCCGACGAGTCCGCCGCGAGTGCGCTGTCCGCGGCGCTCACGGCGGACAGCCGCCGGCTGGCCGCGCTGTCTCTCACGGCGCCGGACATCGCGACGTCCAGCCTCCTGGCCGCGGCGTCCTACCGCCTCCAGGACTCCACGGACTCCCGCGGTGCGCTGCTGTCTGCAGTCGAGCGCAACGAGTCGGCGCTGTGGCGGATCCAGATCGACCATCGGCCACAAGCCGTCGTGGCAACGCCGGACGGCACCCGCGTCGCGGTGCTCGACAACCGGCGCCACGTCCACATCATCGAGACGGCGACCCGCCACCAGGTCGCGGAGTTCAGCTTGCACGCCTTCCTGATGTCGGGCCTCACCCCCGACGGCAGGCAGATCATCACGTACGGGCCCGATCGAAACGAGGATGACAACGGCCGGCTCTCGATCGTGGACGTCGCCACAGGTCGCCGCGTACGGGTGCTCACGACGGCCGGCGCTCTGGATCCGGCGTTGTCGGCGGACGGTCGTTGGTTGGTCCAGGTCACGTCCCATAAGGTCTCGGGTGGCGTCGTGGTCGACGTGTTCGACGCCAGGGACTGGACCGCCCGGCCGAGGCAGTTCGCTGTTCCGCAGGGTGCCGAGGTCGTGGCCGCCGGCCGGTCGTCGTTGGCCGTCGGGGGGGCGGACGGGTCGGTCGAGGTGCGCAGGTGGGTTGACCTTCGGCCGATAGCTCACGTTCCAGCGACGCTGCCGCCGGGGGCCGACAGCGAGCCGCTTTTCGCCATGTCGCCGGACGGGTCCCATGTGGCAGTCCAGGACAGGTCGGACGGGCGCCGGATAGACATCGTTCGCGTGAGCGGCGCGGGCCCCGCACGGACGACGCTCCCGACTCAGGCCCAGGACGTCGGCATCTTCGGCTTCTCGCCGGACGGCGCCGAGCTGGCGGTGACGGGGCTCGGCGGCGCAGTTGCCGTGTACCGGACCACCGACGGTGCGCAGGTCGAGTCCCTGGCCGGACATTCCGGTCCGTCATACGGCCTGGCCTGGACGGGAACGACCACGCCGACGGGCCTCTACACCGTCGGCCTGGACAGCAACCTGGTGTCCTGGAGCATCAGCTCGATCCCGCGGCTCGTGACCGAGTCGGGCCCCGACATCTCGACGCCTGATCGCGGTGAGACGTTCGGCCATTTCGTCCTCGGCATGACGCCACAAGAAGGCTCGGTTCCGGAGTCGAAGCTGAACCTCTATCGGGCGGACCTGTCGAGCGGCACCTGGGAGCAGTGGTCGCCGAACCTGCCGGACAGCGAGTACATCAACCAGTTCGTGGGCAGCGCTGACGGCACGATCGGCCTACTGTCGGTTGGGGACGGGACGCAGCACAACCTCATACAGATCTGGGACCTGGTGCGCCACGCACGGGTGGGTGAGCTGGACCTGCCCCGGCAGACCGGCATACCCCTCGATCTCATGGCGGCGATCGCGCCGGATGGGCGAACCGCGTACTGCACCCTCGACGCAACCCAGATCGGCGTGTTCGCGCTCCCGTCCGGGAAGTACCTGCGCAGCTTCGACGTGCATTTCGCACCACCCGACGGCGACCGGATCCTTGCCGACCCGTGGCGCTTCGACCCGGCAGGACGGCTGCTGGTCGGCGGGATCGACACCGGCCCCCACGCGCAGAACGGCCCCGATGCCTTGGGTCCGAACGACACGCGGCCCCCCAACCAGCGGCTCCTGCTGCTCGATCCACGCACCGGGCAGACGCTGTCGCAGATCAGCATGGGCGACAACCGCGGGCCCACCGTGAGCGAGTGGTCGCCAGATGGCAGGTACCTGGCCGTGGGCACGTACGACGGGACCCTGACTCTGTACGACGCGGCGAGCCTCAGCGTCGTCGCGAGCCCCGGACCGGTCGAACCCGGGTCCTTGCGAACGGCGATGTTCGCGCCCGACGGCCGCACCCTCGTCACATCCGGATCCAGCGGGTCCATCAGCTTCTGGGACGTGCCGAGCCTGCACCGGGTCGCTGCGCCGTTCTCGGTCAGTGTCGCCGACGCCAGCAGCGGCGTCCTGGCGTTCTACGCACCGGACAGCGACGTCGTCGGTTTCGCCGCGGACGTCTCGAAGCCGACCACCGACCTGCAGCGCTGGTTCAACCTCCGCGCCACGCCGGACGACCTCATCCGGACTGCGTGCGCGCTCGCGGGCGCCGACATCACGCAGGCCGAGTGGCAGCGCGACGTCGGCGACCGTCCTTACCAACACGTCTGTACCTAGCCGTCGGCGAGGCTCCGACCTGCGGCAACCGCGGCGTCAGTCGTGCTGTAACCAGGGCTGCAACCAGGGCTGCAACCGGGGCTTCAACCGTGCTGCAACCGCCACCTCACAGTCTGTGCGCATGCCGGCCGCCAGGCCGGTGCCACACAGGAGGTGGACTCATGTACACGGTGAACAAGATCCAGAGCCACTCGCTTCGAGGTCGCAGGCTGGGAGTTGTGGCAGCAGCAGTCCTGTCCGCTGCCGCATGTATGCCGGCCGTCAGTTCAGCCCACACCAACCCTGGGGGGTCGGTTGGGGCTGCGAGCGGCGACCACGCCGTCGAGCATCGGCTTCTCAGCTACCTCGACGCCCACTTCGGCCTTGCCGGCAGCGCCAACGCCGTCGAACATCGGTCTCTCAGCCACCTCGACGCCGCCGGCAGTGCCAACGCCGTCGAGCATCGGTTCCTCACCTACCTCGACGCCGGCCGCGGCGTTGCCGGCAGCGCCAACGCGGCGGAGCGCAGCTGACGCGACGACCGGCCAACGCGGCTCGTGGGCGCCCTGACGCGTGTCCGCCCGAGCCGGTCCGGCGCTACGGTCCGGAACTACGGTCCGGCGCCAGGGCCCGGCGCGGGGCCCGGCATGGTGCTGGCGTCCTGGTCGTGCGATCGTGGGTCGATGGCAGACCAGTGGCCGAGTTGTGGGGATTGTGGCCCGAACGAGGTCGGCCGATGACCTACTTCTGGACCGGCATCTGCGTGCTGCTCGTGGTCGGTATCGGTCTGATCGTGTGGGGTTCTCTGTCGGGGCCGGGACGGTCTGGTCGCGACGTCTCGGCGCGGCGGACCAGGGAGTCGCAGGTCGGAGCACTGTTCGTGGTCGTGTCGCTGGGCGCTTTGGTGATCGCCTACCTCACGGCCCGTTGGCCCTAGGCCGTGGCCTCGGTGACGCAGGTCGGCGTCCAGGGCCTGCGCGTCTGCCCGCGCGGCGGCATACTCCATCACGCAGATCGAGAGGACGGCCCCATGAGAACACTGCACGTCGGGCTCCGGGTCACGGATCTGGAGCGTTCGCTCGCGTTCTACATCGCCCTTGGCTACACCGTGGTTGGGACCGTGCCCGAGACGGAGCTCGGAAGCCTGACGATGCTCAAGCTCCCGGGTGACGAGTTCGTGGCCCTCGAGCTCGTCCATAGTCCCGACAGCGGCCCGATCCATCCTCAGGGGCTCAGCCACCTCGTCATCAAGGTCGAGTCCATGACCGCCGCCGTCGCTGATCTCGCCGCCGAGGGAGTCACTGCTGAACCGCCCAGCTCGCCCGATGGCTCGCAGGACTTCTGGACGTCCTGGGTCACCGACCCCGACGGCTATCGCATCGAGCTGGTGCAATGGCCCGCAGGTCATTCCGACGGCATGAGCGAATCCGACTTTCCCGGATAGGCGCCGCCACGCAGCGCGGACGAGGGGTCGCACGGCATACGCGACCCCTGTTCGGGCGTGGGTCTCGAGAGTCACGCTCTAGCGTGGATGAATGGCTGACACCTCTGCCGGAGCCTCGGCGCGGACGGTGACGACACCCGACGGGCGCGCCCTCGACGTGCTCGACTCGGGCGGAGACGGGCTGGCGCTTCTCTACCACTCCGGGACACCCGGGGGCGCGGTGCCCTGGCCCGCCGGGATCGAGGCCGCGCGCAGGTTTGAACTGCGCTGGGTGACCTACAGCCGCCCGGGCTACGGATCGAGCACGCCGAAGCCGGGACGAACCGTCGCGGACGCTGCGGCGGACAGCGCCACGGTCCTCGACGCCCTGGGGATCGGCGACTTCGTGTCCTTGGGCTGGTCAGGAGGCGGACCCCACGCTCTCGCCTGCGCGGCGCTGCTGCCGGATCGGTGCCTGGGGGTTGCGACCATCGCCGGCGCGGCTCCCTCCGACGAACCCGACCTGGACTTCCTCTCCAGGATGGCTGAGGACAACGTCGAGGAGTTCACCCTGGCGTCGAGGGGACGCGAGGTGCTCGCCCCGGCCATCGACGAGATGGCGCAGTCCTATCGCAGCGTCACCGGGGAGCAGATCGTCGAGGCGCTCGGCGGACTGCTCAGCCCACCCGACATTGCGGCCCTCGAGGGACCACTCGCCGACTACATCGCGGCCATGGCGCGTGAGGCGGTCAGGGCCGGCTGCGACGGCTGGGTCGAGGACGACCTTGCCTTCTGCGAACCGTGGGCCTTCGACCTGGCGTCCATCACGGTGCCAGTGGCCGTCTGGCAGGGCAGTGAAGACCTCATGGTGCCGTGGAGCCACGGTGAGTGGCTGGCCGCGCACGTGCCTGGCGCCCGGCCGCACCTGCTCCACGGGGTGGGCCACATCTCGTTGGTGGCCAGGCTGGACGAGGTGCTCGAGGATCTCGTCCAGCACCAACGGCGTTAGCCGCCCTACCCGCCCGCCTGGTCGGCGGGGTCGCCGACGGACAACACGATGAGCGGGCTGTGCCGGAGCATGTCCGCCACATCCGTGCGACGCCAACGCCTGGCGGCCGCCTCGATGAAGGGTCGGCGTTCGTCAGGGTCAGTGACGACTCGGGCGGTCGCCGGCACGTCGACAACGACCGTCTTCTTCAGGTGAATCACCACGCGAGGATCAGCTTCGATGTTGTAGATCCAGTCACGCGTCCGGTCGGCCCGGGGCATCCCGGTGATGAACAGCTGGTCGTCGTCGTGGTGCAGGAAGATCTCGATGCGCCGTTGTTGTCCGGTCCGTCGGCCAGTGGTCGTCAGGTCGATGATCTGACTGTGGTTCAAGGCAGCCCGGGTGGATTCACTCATAGAGCGGGCAGGGTCCATGGCGCGATCCTCTCGACTGAACCGACCTGGTCCACCCTACGGCGAGCGGCGGGCCATGCGCCCGGATGCGGCGCCAGGTCGCCGGGTCCGCGGGCTCGGGGCGTGCATGTCTCGGTCGGGCCGCCTCGCGTCCGGTACGAGCGGTGGGGCTAGTTGTCCTTGAGGACGGGGTAGCGCAGGTGGGTCACGCCTACGCCAGCGACAACGGTCGGGTTGCCGAGCCTGGCGGGCGTGGCGGTGAGGTGGTCGAAGAGTCGCACCCCGGATCCCAGCAGAACGGCAGCGATGTCGACGTGGATCTGATCGAGCAGGCCGGCATTGAGGCACTGCGCAATGGTGTCGGCACCGTGGACTCCGACGGACTTTCCCGCTGCGGCGGCCTTCGCCTGCCGCACGGCACTCTCGATGCCGTCCGTCACGAAATGGACCGTCGAGTCGGGTCGTGGCCACCCGGCCGGAACCTCGTGAGCGAGGACGAATGCCGGTCCCACGCGTGGTTTCCGCCCCACCCTTGTGCGACCTCGAAAGTGCGGCGACCCGTGAGCACGGCACCAAGTCCTGACGTCAGGGCGCGAAGGTGCTGGGCGCTCGGTTCGGGGTCTCATTGAGGCGACGAACGGCGATGCCCCGATCGGACATCTGTCACGCGGCTGAGTCGTCCGTGGAGTGCTCGACCGCGCAACGGCCAGGGGTTCGCGGCGTCTCGGGATCGATCCAGGTGTCAGGCGTTCAGGCGCACCGCCTCGCGAACCAGTGCCTTCACAGCAGCCACCGGCAGCCGCTCACCCTCGCGGAAGTCGATGGCGCGGACGCTCTTGCTGTCGAGGCGCGCGTTGAAGAGCTGCTTCGGGTCCTTCAGCTGGGCTCCCTTCGGGAACGTCAGCCGCACGGCATTCTTGAGCATCTCGCCGATACAGACAATGCCGTCGGCGGACCACACCGGCACCCCCTCCGGCCTCGAAGGCTTCCTCCACTTCACATCCTCATTGATGGCCGGGTCGGCGGCCAGGACTACCTCACGGACGCGTGACAACAGCTCGCCTCTCCAGTCGTCGGCCTTGCTGATGATGGCATCGACTTCCTCAGCAGTACGTCCCACCACATGAACCCCGTTCCTTTCGCGACGACGTGTCGCTAGATCATGGCTCGAAGTGTCTCGCTCGAGCTGGACAGCGGCTCGCGCTTTCAGCGTTCGAGCGGCTCCACGCGGAAGCGACCGGACTCCTCGACGACGAGCACGCCCTCGCCCTTGCCCAACGGGTGGACGAGGTATGCCGTGAGCCCGAGGACCGCCGCCTCGTTCGTCGGGCTGTGGCCGGCAACGAGTGCCCGCTCGCCGTCCTCGAGCCAGTCGACGACGCGTCGCAGGGCCGCCCCGAGCAGCATGGACTCCTTCTCGACGAGGTCAGGGTCGATCGCGCGCATCGCTTCGAGGTCAGCCCCCTTGCCGGCCGCTTTGGCAGCCTCGCGCCAGCGGTCCTCCACCGCGGAGCGCAGGCTGGGGTCCTCGGTGATCGGCTCGCCTTCCTGTCCGGCGGCCCGGCGCAAGATCTCGAGCATCTCGGTGCAACGGGCTGCGCCCGTCGAGACGTATGCCGCATACGGCGGGTGAAGGCGTTCGCTGATCCTCTCGGCGTCGCGAACACCCTGTGCTGTCAGGTGATCCCCGTCGTTGTCGGTGTGTCGGAGCAGTTCGACATAACGCATGCTCCCAGTCTGCTCGCCTGGAGCCGGCCAGCGCGCGATCAGGGCTCGATGACCTCCTGACCCATGGGATGCTCGGCGGCCGGGTGCTCCACCAACGCGAGCACGCGGCTGGACATGAACCGTGCCGTGCGAACCGGAGTCCCGCCACGAGTCACCTCGGTGACCTCGACGATGCCCCGGCTCGTGTTGATCTCCACCCGACGGCCGTTGCGGGAGGCCTCGATCGTGTACGTGCGGACCTCGCCACCGGCATCGATGACGATCTCCACTCGATCTCCACGCACCCGCTCACGGTAACGCGGACATCCGACAGTGGCGCGGGCCCGCTCCCGGACTCCGGGTGGCCGGACGAGCACTGACAGCGCCGGGAGGTGGGCGTCATGCCCGGACGCATGCGGGCGCGTATCAGGAGGCGGCGTCAGCCCGTCAGGTATCGAGGAGGCGTCGATGGACAACCTATGGAGCGCTCTTGAGAGCCTCGCCACCGCGACGGCCGTCGTGCTTGCGCTTGTGACCTTCATCTTCTCAAATCGACGGGATAAGGCGATCCGGCGTGCAGATCTGGTGCGGGCGTATACATCCGACTTTTACGCCGACGAGAACGTCGTGAAGCTCTTCAGTGACCTTGACTACGACCGGTTCCGGTTCGCTGCCACGGACCAATGGTTGGGCACTGGTGCCGAGTCCACGCTCGTCCGCATGCTGGATATCTTCAACAGCCTTGGTCACAACGCGCGTCATGGCGTCATCGGTCTGTCCGACATCCACGGAACAACCATCGGCTATGCGGTACTTCGCGCCTATGACTCGGCTGAGGTGGTGCGGTATCTGGAGTATGTCCGACAGTGGGATCATGAACACCTAGGGACGGCCGTGCCCTTCCAGTTCTTCCAAGAACTAGCCATGGAGCTGCGGACTGTATCGGCCCGAACGAGGCGGCTCAACCGGTTGCTCCCAGCCGTGCTCGAGCCTGGGGAACGATCATCGTTGCCCGGCAAGAAGGCGGAGTCAGGCCGCAAGGGCAGCACAGAACGCATTGTGGCTGCGGCTCGTCCCCACGTCGGGGACGGTCACGAATGAGCTCCGGTCGCGAGTTGGTCGACCCTGCCGGCGCGAAGAGGGGCGGGCGCGTTCGTCGATTGCGCACCGCGCAGATGCCGGGTTGTATGAGTGGCTGTGCGGGTTCGACTCGTCCGCGGCCCCCAGCGGGCCGCTGCCGTCGCGTGCCTCATCGCGGTCTCCGTCCTTGGTCTCGCGGCTTGCGCCGCTGGTCGCGTGGCGAGCGAGGGAACCAGCATGAGCCAGCCGTCGACCGGCTCGGTAGAGACGATCGTGCGCGTGTTGCAGATGAACCTCTGCAACAGCGGGCGCGCCAGGTGCTACACCGGCGGGCGTGCCGTCAGCACGGCGGTGGCACTCGTCCACCAGCTTCGGCCGGACATGATCAGCCTCAACGAGATTTGCAGCGATGACATACGCGTCCTGAAGCAGGCGATGTCGGTCGCCCACCTCGCTGCCGCCGTCGTCTCGGCGTTCACGTCCGCGAAGGATCGCCCCAGCCATACCCCGGTCCGGTGTCAGAACGGCCAGGAGTTCGGCGACGGCGTCGTGGTTGCGGTTTCGTCCCCTGCGCGGGACGCCCGCAGCTACAGCGGTGTCTACCCGGTGCAGGACCCCGCCGACCCAGAGGAACGCGTCTGGGTGTGCATCGATCTTGAACGGCGGTTCGCTGCTTGCACCACACACACGGCCAGCGCCGACACAACCGTCGCGCTTGAACAGTGCCGATACCTGCTGACATCAGCGGTGCCCAGGATCACCCTCCGCTACGGTGGCGAACCGGTCATCCTCGGCGCAGACCTCAACCTCGCGGCTCTCGGTTCACCCAGCCCACAGTCATGCCTCCCTGACGGCTACCAGCGCACCGACGACGCCGGTCTTCAGAATGTTGTGGTGAGTCCGGGTATCGGGGTGCGATCGCACTCGGTGATCGACATGCAGGGCACCACTGATCACCCCGGATTGCTGGTCGACCTTTCGCTTTCCCGTCATTGATGGCGGCCGAATCCGCCATCCGCCCGGATTTGCCTCAGTCCGCGCGCGCTCATGCGGTCACGGTGTCCCCGTGGCGGTGGACCACCCTCCACTCGCCCTCCTCGCGGCGGTACACCTGCGTGGCTCGCAAGGTGTAGGTGCGCGGCTGGCCGTCGACGGAGGCGCAGGTGTGCTCCAGGCCGGCCGTATAGGCCATGTCGCCCACGACGTCATAAGCCTGCAGCTCGAACGCGTAGGACGTGCAGTCGGAGAAGGACCTGCCCAGAGCACTGAAGAGCTCGTCCAGCTGGCCCTGTCCGTGGGCGTTGCTCCACGCACCCAAGACGCTCACAGGCTCCCTGCGGGACCAGAGCGCCCGGCGCGGGGCGGGGTCACCGTTGTGCAGGGAGAGCTCCGCTTGGTAGAGGGTTGTCCTCACCCAGGCGAGAAAGTCGTCACGATCGCTCACCCATGCAGCATGCTCCGGATGCAGGGCTTTGGCAGGTAATCGCTGATGATGCGCCGCAGGCCCGCTGCGTCGCACGAGTCGCTCGTGCCGATGAGATTGCCACTCCGCCCGCGTGCTTCGCATGTCATTCGAGAAGCCGCACCTCGAGGTCGAAGGCCAGAACCACAGCGCGCGCGAGCTCGACCTCCTGCTCGGCTTTGAGGTACCCCATCGTGCGGCCGAGCAAGTCCACGGGAACAGTCACGAGGTTGTCCAGCGCGATGGCGCAGTCGTGATCCAGTCCGTTGTCCGGCCCGACCCGGACCTCGCTCGACAATCCCTTGATGGTCGTCGTGATCGGCGCCACCGTCACTTTCGTCATCGCGCCCCGGGCGGCCTCTCGGGTCAGCACGAGCGCCGGGCGAGTCTTGTCGAGGCGAACCAGGCAGATCTCCCGCACCGATCAGTCCTCGACCACGACGTGAGCGCCGGTCCACCTCACAAGGTCGTCCAGGTCATCATCCGATCCGTGACGCCGAAGGATCTGCGCGTCCTGATCGGCAGCCTGCCGCCGCATCTCGCGCTCCACGGCAGCTGCAACGAGGGCAGCCCGGCTAGCCGCTCTCCCGGTGGCAACGCTGCGGTCGAGGAATGCCACCATCTCATCGGGAAGTCGGACAGCGATCTGCGTGCTCACGCAACCATCATACCGCCATGAATCCCATAATGGGATGCATCGCACATGCCGCGATCCGCTCGCCCGCCGCCGCGAGGGCCGCCAGGTTGTCCACATCCGAACGGCCGCCGGCGACGACCTCTCTCGCGACGCTCGCTCTGCGTCGCAGAGACAGCTCCGTGAGCCACGCTCTACTCGCTCTTGGGCCAGATGGGGCCCCGGTCGGTCCAGGTGACACCCTTGTTGTGACAGAGGCAGAACGGGTGGCCGACGGGGTCGGCGTATACGCGCCAGCCGTAGCCGTCTGGGCCGATGGAGTCCTGCTGCAGGGTCGCGCCGAGCGCAAGGACGCGGCTCTGTTCGGCCTCGATGTCGTCGACCTCGAAGTCGAGATGGAACTGCTTGGGGTGCTCACCGTCGGGCCACTGCGGGGCGCGGTAGTCCTCCACGCGGGTGAAGGCCAGCTCGATCTCGCCGAACCGTATGCCGGCCCAGTTGCCGTGGCTGCCCCCCTTGATGGGGCGACCTGTCACCTCTGAATAGAAGGCTGCCAGCCTCATCGTGTCCGGGCAGTCGATGATGAAATCGGTGAGTTGCAGCACCCGGCGATCCTGCCACAGGCAATCTTGAAGGCCAGTCTCTGTCGGCGGCGTCAAGTCGACCCTGGCTGCCTACGCCGGCGCGGCATCGGCACGCCGTTGTGTCAGCCGGTGATGTCCCCGGTGCTGGCGTCGCTGGACTCCCGCCAGACCCCGTGGTCACCGCCGTCGTAGACGAGCGAGAACTGCCGCACGTGAAGGGCCTGGAAGCCGCCGGAGAAGAAGAGGTACCCGGGTCCGCGGTGCAGGGCGCAGCTGCCGTCCTGTGTGCAGCCGAGGTCGAAGTCGCCGACGAACCCCGACAGCGGCACGACCGGCGCCCAGTCGCCGGTGAAGACGGCCCAGTCGGTGCCGTCGTCGGTGCCGGTGACGCCGGCGCTGACCGTGCCGGTCAGGTTCGGGCTGACTCTGGCGAAGGACCGGAACGTGCCGTGGAAGTCGCGCCGGATGCAGAAGTGGTTGGTGCCGACCTGCCAGACCCTCACCCGGATGCCGTCGCGGCCCTGATGCCCGGCCCCTGGTGAGGACGTGCATCATCGGATGCCTCGATTCGGGCACAGGTGGGCGGGATGCCCGCCCAAAGAATGGTGATGACGCGATTGATCGTACGACTCGCGCCAGCACCGCGGAATCGCGCGACAGCCTGATCCGTACTCAACGGTCAGGCGCGCCCATAATGTCCTGTCAGCGGTTGGTCGCTGCTGTTCTTGGCGCGTATCAGACATGGGTAGAAGAACGCGCATTCCGAGTCCGCCCACATCACGCGTGGCAGTCCAGCCGCTGAACGAAATGTCATCCTTTATCACAACGAGCGACGCGAATTGAGCAGTAGTACTTCGCTCGAAGAGGGCGGAAACGCGCGCGAATTGTCCCTTCCGAAGCCGTTGCGGGGGAGGACCCTGTCAAGAGGGAGCACCGCTCGGATGACGGGAAGAAAGCCATGCGTGGAATCGAGCGACGCAGCGGACGCATCGTCAAGACAGTCCTCAGGGCACTCTCCGTGGGTACACTCGCGATCCCGGCGATGGCTGGGCTGGCCCAGGCGGCTCCGACGACCCCCGTACCTGTGTGCGCCGGAGCGAAGGATCTGGTCGTCGACGTGACACAAGACGTGCGGAACCAGCCGTTGGTGCCCGCTCGAGACGGCCACATGTGGGCCAGCTTCGACTACACCCAGCATCTGCGCATCTGGGCGGTGGGCGTCCAGCAGTACTGCGTCCGCAAGGACTTCGAGGGCACGTGGGTGAGCCTCGCCGGAGCCAGCCCCAGCCTTACCGGCACCATCAGCGAGGGAGTCACAGGGACGTTCACCGGCACGGAGTACTGGGAATGGACCGAAATGCTCTCACCCACCGCCCCGACATCGGGCTACCTCGGCGTGGTCAACGCTGACTGCACGGCGGTGGACGTGTGTGCAGACGACAGCTTCCTGATCGTCAATACGTACTACTTCCCCGTAGAGGGGTACCGGCACTGCTCGCTGGTGCGCTCGATCCTGGATGTCGACGGCGGCGATCACGGGCGTATCAGCCTCAGCTACGACGGAGGCCGCAGGTTCACCGTCACGGGTGACATCACCGGCTGACACTGGGCGCCATCACTCGACACGGTGCGAGGGACGGTGTGAGATCAGCGTCTACCGCCGGTGCACAGACTCGCCGTGCGATCTCGGCCGTCGTCAGTCGTCGAAAACTGACCAGCAGATGGCGTTGCGGCGGACCTGGTCCTCGAGGACGAGCGCTCTGATCTGTTCGGGGAGCTGGTCGCGCTGCCAGTCACGTTCCCGCCGTCCCGCGTCGCTGTCGCTCGGATCCGCTGCCTGAACGGACTTGATCGCGTAGGCGGCTGCGCCGAGATCGTGCTCGGCGACATGCCCCACGCAGGCGGCCTGGCCGGCGGCGTACGCGGCGAACCGTGCCGCTCCTCGCACCGGCCGCGCAGCACCCATCGCGTGTCCGCCGCGAGCTCGGGCTTCCATCATCTTCATCTCGCCGCGGGCCCAGGCGCGCGCCGCATCGATCGCGGCGCGAGGGCGCAGATCCGACGGTTGGTCCGCCTCGAAGAGATCCAGCACGTGCTCGGCACACGCGGCGGCCCACAGCGCCAGCAGCTGGTGGTCTGCGTCGCTGAGCAACCCGCCACGACGGATCGTGATCAAGCGCCGGTCCCGGACCTTCGGCAGGATCATGCGTCGCAGCTTGCCAGTCCTCGATGCGGTATCTCGTCCGTCTCAGTCGGGACGCCCACCAAACTGCCACTGGTGCACCTCGACCCCCGAATATGGGTGGGCGGAGAGGACTTCCCGCGCGCTGTCTTGGTCCGGCGCCTCGAGCAGAACGGCCGCCCCCAGCACCCACGAGCCGTCGTCGGACAAGAGCAGCCCACTGGCGATGAGCTCGTCGCGATGGGGTAGGCCGACGACGTCACCAACGGGTTCCAGGGTGAAGCCGAGGACGAGGTAGCGGTTGTATTCAGGTCGGCCACCATTGAACTCCCACATCGTGCGACCTAGACAGTCGTGCCATCGTCTCAGGAGCACGTCGCGGTAGGCACCAGCCTGGTAACCGGGCTCATCAAAGGCAAACGCGCGGGCCGCTGTCGGATCCGGCAGGTCCAGGATGTGCACGCTGCCGGTCAGAGTTCCGTCACTGGTGAACGTGGGCCCGCGGGCGATCATCGTCGCGGCGAACTGATCCATGTACGACCAGTGCTGCTCCACCATCCGCTCACGCAGGGGCGTCGATCCAGGGCGGTCGCGGTGGTAGCAGAAGAACTCCATGACTCCAGAGTCTCTGAGCCCCTCTGCCGGGGCAATGCAGTTGCCACAGGCCCGCTCGTCGCCAGGTGACTGAATCCCAGTGAGGTGAGTAGGTCCAGGCCACACTTCCCGGCCAACAGGACTGAACAAACGCTCAGGGCCCCCGCTAGGTGCAGCTCGCGGCATACGGCTGCGCTGTTGGACATCCATAGTGCCCGCACGACACATTGGGCTGACGGCCCGTCGGGTGCCGTATGCCGTATGTCGTGGACGCGAAGGTGAGGTGCGTGGTGAGGCTGGTCGTACAGGAGTTCCTCACGCTCGACGGTGTGTCTCAGGGGCCGGGGTCACCAGACGAAGACACGAGCGACGGCTTCGAGCTGGGCGGCTGGTTCGCGCCGTACGTCGACGAGGTGTTCTCGAGATGGTCGGGGGCTGGCTGGGCGAAGCGGACGGTCTGCTGCTCGGTCGCCGTACCTATGAGAACTTCGCGCGGGACTGGCCGCGGATGGGCGACCATCCGTTCGGCGGCATCATGAACGCCCTGCCGAAGTACGTCGCGTCCCGTGGCTCGACCACGGCAGAGTGGAACCCGACCACGGTCCTGTCGGGCGACATCGCTTCGCAAGTGGTCGAGCTGAAGCGACAACCGGGCCGGGAGCTGCAGGTTCACGGCAGCGCGAGGCTGGCTCAGTCGCTCCTGGCGGCCGGACTGGTCGATGCATTGCGGCTCGTGATCGCCCCGGTGGTTCTTGGCCAGGGCCGACGCCTCTTTCCAGAAGGTGGCGCGCCCGCCGGCCTACAGCTCGTCAACCATCAGACGACACCGGGCGGGCTGTCGGTGCACACCTTCGACTACAGGGGAATGCCGGAGTTCGCGACCTACGGACCTGAGGCGTAGGCGCACTGGGCCCGCCGAGGCAGAGCCGGGCGCGGCGATCGGCGCCTTCGGCACCCATCCGCTGCAGCGCCCCGTGAGTCAACGTCCCCACGTCAGCAGCTGGCTACCCACACGGGGTACCTTGCGTAGACGTGCCGTTCACCAGCGAAGGAGCCACCGACGATGGTGCGAGCCGAGCCGCCGCGGAAAGACGCTCACCGGCGTGACGCCGGGGTGCGGCGATGCTGCGAGTCCGCCCGGCGATTGGTTCGCCGATGATCGCGTCACGACGCTTCGAGGGCGCGCGCGCCCTCATCACCGGTGCGGGGCAAGGCATCGGTCTGGCCTGTGCCGTAAGACTCGCGGCTGAGGGCGCCCGGGTCGCCGTCAGCGACCTCGACCTGAACAAGGCCAGGTCAGCCGCCGACAGCCTGCCTGAGTCAGCCGGCCGGCTGGCCTTGAGGATGGACGTCACGGACCGCGCCAGCGTGGATGCGGGTGTCGCCCAGGCCGCGGACGAGCTCGGCGGTTTGGACGTCGACGTCTACGTGGCTGGGGGAGATCTTCCACATGGCGTCTTCGAGGAGATCACCGACGAGACCTGGTCAGCGGTGGTGGAGCTCAACCTGATCAGCGTGGCACGCGTATGCCGTGCCGCGATCCCGTTCCTGCGCCGCAGCACTCGGGGTCCGGCGATCGTGACGATCAGCTCGATCAACGGTCAGGTCGCGCTGGGCAGCGAGCCGTACTCCTCGGCGAAGGGTGGCCTGACCTCACTGACGGCGAACCTCGCCCGGCACCTGGCTGCGGACGGGGTGCGTGTCAACGCCGTCGCTCCCGGCACCATCAGGACCCCGGTCTGGGACTCTCAGGAGGGCGGTGCCGAAAGCATGTTGCCCCTGTACCCTCTGGGCCGGGTCGGTGAGCCGAGCGACGTGGCGGCCGCGGTCGCGTTCCTCGCGTCGGACGACGCAGCGTGGATCACCGGCCACGTCCTGCCGGTGGACGGCGGGCTCCTGTTGGCCCGTCCGGCCGTATAGCCAGGACCTCGAGTGGGGAAGGTGTGACCGGCCCGGGCTAGCGACGAGCGAAAGTGCTTGCGGTTCAGGCGAGCCAAGCGGCATAGAAGATCCCGAGCCCGGTCGCGGCGAAGGTCCCCGCGATGATCCAGAAGCGGACCACCACCGTGACCTCAGGCCACCCCGCGTGCTCGAAGTGATGGTGGATAGGGGCGATCCGGAAGATCCGATGACCCGTGCCGGTGAGTCGCTTGGTCAGCCTGAAGTACGTCATCTGCAGGATCACCGACAGCGTCTCGAGCACGAACAGGCCCGCGATCACCGCCATGAGCAGCTCCGTGCGAGTCATGATCGCCAGCCCGGCCAGGGCGCCCCCGATCGCGAGGGAGCCGACATCGCCCATGATGATCCGGGCCGGATTGGCGTTCCACCACAGGAAACCGACGCAGGCCGCGGCGATGGCGGTGGCGAACACCGCGAGATCGAGAGGGTCGCGCACCTGGTAGCACTGCGATGACACGACGTTGGGTCGCGACGAGCCGCAGAGCTGGTTGCTCTGCCAGATGTTCACCAGGATGTAGGCGCCGAAGATGATCACCGAGGCGCCGGCGAGCAGCCCGTCGGCGCCATCGGTGAGGTTGGCCCCGTTGGAGGTTGCGGTGACGATGAACCAGATCACGAGCAGGACCGCGACCAGGGGCAGCTTGATCCCCCAGTCCTGCGTGGTGGACAGGTACTGCGACGCGGGCCTGACCCCACGCTCGTCGGCGAAGAACTGCGTGGCCAGCACTCCGAAGACGAGCGCGACCAGCGTCTGACCGGCCATCTTGGCGCGACTGCTCAGCCCCTGGTTGTGCTGGGTGTAGACCTTGATGAAGTCGTCGAGGAACCCCACCACCCCGCAGCCGAAGAACAACAGCATCAGCAGCCACGCGCTGGCGCTCGGCCACGCGCCGGTCAAGACCGTTGCCGCCAGATATGCCGCGATGGCCGTCAGCACGATCACCAGACCGCCCATGGTCGGCGTACCGCGCTTGACATGGTGCGTCGTCGGCCCGTCGTCCCTGATCGGCTGCCCGAAGCCGTGCCGGGTGAACCACCTGGCAGCGAACCGCGTCCCCAGCAGGGAGCAGACCGTCGCCAGCCCGGCGCTCAGGAGTATCGCGCGCATGAAGTCCGGCCCCTCTCGGGCATCCGAATGGTCCCGGTCCCTTCGAGGCGAGCTGGGAATCGTGTCGCCGCCCAGTGTGGCGTAGCGGGCTCGACGAGTCGGTCAAGCCACACCGGCCGGCGGCAATGGCGTTGGAGCACAACCGTCGACCATCTGGCGGATTGTTGTGGGCTGCGTCGCCGTTGGGGCGCGACAAGTGAGCATCCAGCCGATTTGTTGCGCGCACGACCATGGCGCCGCCGATGCGTCTCTCGACAACCGACCCTGTGGCGGAAGGTTGCGGTCGGTGGCCCGCTCGGGCCTCCACAGGTGAGCAGGTGGTCGATGGTTGCGGGACCGCGCCAGAAATTCACTGCCGCATTCGAGTGGTCGACAGGTGCGTGTGGTGGGACTGTGTTCTGATCCAACTCACAGCAAACATTGAGCGAGGATCCAATGAAGGCTCCACGAATGCTCTCCATCGCTGTCGCCGCCGCCGTCGCGCTCTTCGTCGCCGCGCCCACCCAGGCCGCCCCCGGAGCGGGCGCGAGCCAGGACGCCGGGTCCGTCGACCGCGGGCCGATCGACGCGTACACAGCGACGGTGACGCCCGCGCAGCGTGGCCAGCTGGCCAGGCTCGGACAGGACCTGTCCGAACAGGACCAGGGGTCGGACAAGGTCAGCGTCTACCTGACCCCGACGCAGGCGGCCCAGGTGCGCAAGCTCGGCATCAACGTCCAGCTGACCAAGCTCAAGGGCGGCAAGACCGTCCGCGAGTTCGCCGCCGACCAGGCCCTCAACGGCTACACCGTCTGGCGGTCGTACGACGAGGCGGGCGGCATCCGGGACCAGCTGTACGCGGCAGCCGCGAACAACCCCTCGGTCACCAAGCTCGTCCGTCTGGGGACGACCGGGCAAGGACGCGAGATCCTCGCCCTGCGGATCACCCAGGGCGCCCGCGGCCTGCCCGACGGGAGCCGGCCGGCGGTGCTCTTCAGCGCGACCCAGCATGCGCGTGAGTGGATCTCGACCGAGGTCGACCGCCGGCTCATGAACTACTACCTCGACAAGTGGCGCGCCAACGACCCGCAGGTCAAGTCGCTCCTGCAGCGCACCGAGCTCTGGTTCGTCCTCGTCGCCAACCCCGACGGCTACCAGTACACGTTCGACCACGAGCGTCTGTGGCGAAAGAACCTGCGGGACAACAACGGTGACGGCAAGACCACCGTCGGCGACGGCGTCGACCCGAACCGCAACTATCCGAACCGCTGGGGCTACGACAACGAGGGCTCGAGCAACATCACCTCCAGCGAGACGTACCGCGGCACGTCCGCAGGCTCGGAGCCGGAGACCGTCGCCCTCAAGGGCCTGCTCGACCGCGTCCGGCCCACGTTCCAGGTCAACTGGCACTCTGCCGGGCAGTGGCTGCTCTACCCCGAGGGCTGGCAGACGGGCACGGCCACGGCCGACGACCCGATCTACTACGCGCTCGCGGGCAACCTCGACAACCCGGCGATCCCGGGCTTCCAGCCGGGCCTCTCGTCCGACGTCCTCTACGTGACCAACGGCGAGACGAACGGGTACGCCCACACCTCCACCGGCACCCTCGCGTGGACGCCAGAGCTGTCCCCGGGCTGTGACGGCTGTGGCTTCGTGTTCCCCGACGACCCGGCGCTCGTCGAGCAGGAGTTCCAGCGGGTGCTGCCCTTCGCGAGCTCCGTCGCCCGATCGGCCGTCGATCCGGCGAACCCCCTCTCGACCGTCGGCATCGCGACGAAGCCCTTCTACATCGACAGCGACGACCCGTACAAGCGGGGCGTCCCGGGCGCTCAGCTCAGCTTCCGGTACTCGTACGGCGACCCGCAGCCGGTCGCGGTCAACGCCAAGCGCAGTCTCGGCGCCGTCACGGTGAAGTACCGCATCAATGGTGGGCCGGTGCATTCCGCGCCGACGTCCGAGTGGGCTGGTGGCGAGAAGTACACGCCGGCGGCGGTGTACTACCACCAGATGCGCGGCGTGGTCACCGGCACCTCGCCCGGTGACAGCGTCGAAGTGTGGTTCGAAGGCGGCGGTGCGAGGAGCGACTCGTTCACGTACCAGGCCGTCTCGGAGACCGGTCGCCGAGTGCTCGTCGTCGCAGCCGAGGACTACACGGGCGCGTCGCCCGTGCAGACCCCCGGACCGCACTACGCGAGCGCGTACGTCGACGCCCTGGCCGCGAACGGCATACCGGCAGATGTCTACGACACCGACGCGCGTGGACGCATCGCCCCTGACGCACTCGGGGTGCTCAGTCACTACGACGCGGTGGTCACCGAGACCGGCGACGACATCGTGACGCGGCGGGCGGGCACGGGCGCGGGCAACGCCGACCGGCTGGCTCTCGACCAGCTCTATGAGCTGCGCGCCTACCTCAACGAAGGCGGCAAGGTGCTCCTGGGCGGCAACGACGCGGTGCGCCAGTACTCGGGCGTGGCGGGCAACCAGCTCTATGACCCCAAGGGCGAGATCCAGTGCAACCCGCTCCCGGCTAACACCGACCCGAGGCGATGCCTCAACCTGATCGGCTCGGGTGACAACATCAACGACGTCATGCAGTACGTCTTCGGCGCCTACAGCGGGATCCGAGGGGACGGGATCGACGAGAACGGCGCTCCCTTCGACTCCGTCGGGACCGGCGACCCGTTCAGCGGGCTCACGTGGAGCCTCGACGGCGCCAACCAGACCGGCGCCTGGTCCTTCCTCGCGACGAGCGGTGCGCTGCCCCCGGCGACCTACCCGCAGTTCACGAGCGCCCCGTCGTCGCGGTGGAACAAGCCGGGCGGTCCGTTCGAGCCGCACTCCGGCGCGAAGTACATCTACTCGCAGGTCGCCGACGTGTCGTACAAGCGGTTCACGAAGGAGATCGCGGTGCCCGCCGGTGGCGGACAGCTGTCCTTCTGGACCTCGTACAGCACCGAGGAGCACTGGGACCACCTCTTCGTCGAGGCGCGTACACCGAGTGGTGACAACTGGACGACGTTGCCCGACGTCAACGGCGCCACGACGACAGATCCCGGTGACAGCTGTCCCGCTGGCTGGCGCGACCTGCACCCCCAGCTCGACCACTACCAGACCCTCACGGGCAACACCTGCACGCCCACCGGCACCACCGGCGCGTGGAACGCGGCATCGGGAAGCTCGAACGGGTGGCGTCAGTGGACGGTCGACCTCGGGGCGTATGCCGGCAAGACCGTCGAGATCTCGATCAGCTATGCGAGCGACTGGGCAACCCAGGGCGTCGGCGTCTTCCTGGACGACGTGACCTACCCGGATGGCACGTCGGAGTCGTTCGAGAGTGGTCTCGGCGGCTGGGTCGCGGGCCCGGCCCCGGCCGGCAGCTCGGACAACGCCAACACGTGGGAGCGGATCGACAGCAGCGGCTTCCCGGTCGGCAACTCGATCACGACGCCGGACACGATCCTGCTCGGCTTCGGTCTCGAGGGCGTGAGCACCGCCGAGAAGAGGGCTGAGCTGATGGGGGCGGCCATGGGCCACCTGCTCAGCTGACCGGACGGCATACGCCCGGCGGAGGGCTGGCGGGGGAGACCCCGCCAGCCCTGTGGTGCCAAAGGCACAGCTGGGCGGGCACTTGGCACCACATGACCCGCGACGGGCGCCGACCGTTCTAGAGTCACGAGAGTGACCGCGACATCGTCTCTGCTGCCGATCCTGCCGACCTCGCTGGTCGGCAGCTACGCCCAGCCGGACTGGTTGATCGACCGGGCCAAGCTCGCTGGCCGGTTCCCTCCCCGGGTGCGGGCCACAGAGCTGTGGCGGGTCCAGGCGGAGTACCTCGACCAGGCACAGGACGACGCCACGCTGCTGGCGATCCGCGCCCAGGAGGTGGCGGGACTCGACATCATCACGGACGGCGAGATGCGGCGCGAGTCGTACAGCAACCACTTCGCCACCGCCCTCGAGGGCGTCGACATCGACAACCCGGGGACGGCCCTCGACCGCAGCGGGCATCCCAACCCGGTGCCGCGCATCGCCGGCCCGATCGTGCGGCCGCGCCCCGTCACCGTCCGCGACGTGGTGTTCCTCAAGGCGAACACCGACCACCCGGTCAAGATGACCGTCCCCGGCCCGTTCACGATGTCGCAGCAGGCGCAGAACGACTACTACCCGGATCTGGCATCGGCCGCGCTGGCGTATGCCGCTGCGGTGAACGCCGAGATCAAGGACCTGCATGCCGCCGGCGCCGACCTGGTCCAGATCGACGAGCCGTACATGCAGGCGCGGCCCGAGGCGGCCCGCGAGTACGGGCTCGCCGCGCTCAACGCCGCGCTCGACGGCGTCACCGGCACCACCGCGGTCCACATCTGCTTCGGGTATGCCGCCATCATCCACGAGCGGCCCGAGGGGTACTCGTTCCTGCCGGAGCTGGCCGGCTGCTCGGCCGACCAGATCTCGATCGAGACCGCACAGTCGGGTCTCGATCTCGGCGTCCTCGCGGACCTCGCCGACAAGACCATCATCCTGGGTGTCATCGACCTGTCCGATCCCGCGGTCGAGTCCGCTGAGCTGGTCGCCGACCGGGTGCGCCGTGCCTTCTCCTACACCTCACCTGACCGGATCACCATCGCCACCGACTGCGGCATGAAGTACCTCGCGCGCGCTAGTGCGGAGGGAAAGATGCGTGCCATGGCCGCAGCGGCATCAATCCTGCGCGCCGAGCTCTGACGCCGGCCGCGCCGCCTTGCGCGCCGTCTTCTTGGCGGCCGTCTTCGCCGTCGTGGTCTTGGCCGTCGTGGTCTTGGGTGCCGCGCTCTGTGCGGTGGCGCTCTGTGCGGTGGCGCCCTGTGCGGTGGCGCTCTGTCCCGTCGCGCTCTTGGTGGTCCGCTTCACTGGCTTCCTGCTCGACGCATCCTCGGCGTGTCGACGACCCTTGAGGCGCACCAACAGCTGCCCGTGGCCACTGGATCCGGTGACGGTCTTGGTCTCGAGGTATGCCTGCGCCTTGATGAGATCGCTGAGCTTGCCGAAACCGTAGGTGCGTGAGTCGAACGACGGGTCCGTGCGGTTGAGGTGGTTGCCGAGATCGCTCAGCCGGGCCCAGTCGTCGTCGTCGGCGTCCACCTTGTTGAGGGCCTTGGTCACGACACTGCGGATCGGGGGCGTCTGCTCCTCTTTCGCCGGCTCTGTGGTCGGCTCGCCGGCGCCGCTGTCGCCGGCCAGAACCTCGAGGAACACGAACCTCTCGCACGCCTCGACGAAGGCTTTCGGTGTCTTGCGTTGACCGACGCCGATGACGCGCTTGCCCGACTCGCGAAGGCGGGTCGCCAGGGGCGTGAAGTCGCTGTCGCTGGAGACGATGGCGAAGCCGTCGACGTTGCCGGAGTACAGCAGATCCATGGCGTCGATGATGAGTGCCGAGTCGGTGGCGTTCTTGCCGTAGGTGTAGGCGAACTGCTGCTGGGGTGAGATGGCGTTCCCGAGGAGTACCTCGCGCCAGTTGTTCAGGTGCGGGTTCGTCCAGTCGCCGTAGGCGCGCTTGACGGTGATGGTGCCGTAGCCGGCGAGCTCCTCGAACATCTCCTTGAGCAGACGTGATGGCGTGTTGTCGGCGTCGATGAGCACGGCGAGGCGGGTGCTGTCATCGGTCATGGGCGAGAAGCCTCCTCGATCGGGTTGTGCCCCAGTCTGGTCCACGCAGCTCAGGTTGTGCCGTGCGACACCACGCCGCCGCAGGCGAAGAGCCCAGTCCGAGGAAGGGCCCCCACGTGCGGCGCGCTGCCGCACGTGGGGGCCACTGGATGACGTGGGCCCAGGCGGCTACAGCTCAGCCGGCCCCGGCCGCACTCTCACCTGCTCGGCCAGACGTTCTCGCTGAGGTTGGCGATCGTGCCCGGAGCGAGGTCCTCCGTGTCCTTCGCGGTCAGGTGTCCGGGGGCGAAGCCGCTCATCGGGCCCGAGACCGGCAGGTTCAGCTTCGTCGAGCTGAGGTCGACGGTGTACGTTCCCGCGCTCGAGTCGACCGCCAGCACACCGTTGCTCGCGCCGCTCACAACGATCCCGAGCTGGTGCCCGGCCGGGACCACGACGTCGTTGGCGGCGAGCGAGACCGTCACCTGGTGGTCACCGGCACCGTCGAGACGGGCCCAGCCGCGGGCCAGCACCTGCAGGTCAGTGCTCTGGATGCGGCGGGAGACGTCTTTGTAGCACGCGTCGTCCTGTGCGGTCGCTGCGCCCCAGCACGTCTCCGTGGCGAGGGTCGCGGCACCGTCACCGCTCGCGCTGACGCGGTCCATCGTGCCGTAGTCGACGAGCATGACCGACACCTGGCCCACGGGCGCCGTGTGGTTGACCGCGAGGTCGACCGTCGGGGTGCCGGAGATGCGGACGTCGTGCATGGTCGTGCCGGTGAGGAACAGCAGCCGGTTGGCGTTGTCGCCGAGCTTGACCGCGTTCGCCTCGCTGAGGCGCGAGTTGTTGACGTAGCTCGCCGTGCCCCGGTCCGGCGCGCCGAGCGCCATGCTGCCGTCAGGACGCGGGTTCAGCGCCATGGTGCGAGCATCCTGGATCGGCCAGGTCTTGGACTGCTGCCACTGGTTGGGCGCCGTCTCCACACTCACGGCCGGTTCACGGTCGATGCCGTTGTCGATACCCATGAGCTCGTGGTCGAACCACCTGTTCAGCGTGGTCACCCACTCCTGGCGGTTGCTGTCGAACGGGTCGACATGTCCGAGCCGGGTCAGCCACATCTTGCGCGCGACCCCTTGCGTGCGGAGGGCCTCCCACCACGTCGAGGCGTTCATCGTCTTGACGTTGTTGTCCTGCAGGCCGTGCACGATGAAGACGCTGGCCTTGACCTTGGACACGTCGTAGAAGGTGCCCTGCCGGTAGTCGCGCTCGGCCCAGAAGTCGGTGTATGCGCCGGTCGCGTCGGCGTCGTTGGCGTCCATGTAGCTCAGGCGGGCCGAACAGTCGGTCGGGATGGTGCGGCCAGCCGCGATGGTCCGGGACAGGCTGCTGGCGTAGTGCCGGCTCTTCACCGCACCCTGCCAGCGGTTGTAGTCGTACCAGGAGCTGATCGCGCTGATCGGCACGATGGTCTTCAGCCCGTCGACGCCGGTGGCGGCGACCCCGTTGGCCAGGGTCCCGTCGTACGACTTGCCGATCATGCCGGTCTTGCCGTTGCTCCACGTCGCGTTGACGGCCTTGTTGTTGATGTCGTGAGCGGTGCCCTTGCCGTTCAACCACTCGATGACCGCCTTGACCGACTCGATGTCAGAGCGGCCGCCCTCGTCCGTGCAGCCCGTGGACCGGGACGTGCCGGCCATGTCGACGGCGACGAAGGCGTAACCACGCGGGACGAAGTAGTTGTCGTAGTAGAGGGGGAACTTGGTCGGGTTGCCGTTGGCGTCGTACTCCTTGAGCTCCGACTCGTTACCGCGGCCGAGGCTGAGGTAGTACGGGCTGGCATCCATGATGATCGGCACGCGCGCGGTGCCGTCCAGCTCACGGGGGCGCATGATGTCGGTGGCGATCCGTTCCGGGTTGCCGTCTCCGTCGAGGTCAGGGGCATCGACCCAGACGGTCTCGCGGATGGCGTCCGCGTAGGTGTAGACCGGTGACGTCATCCCGTCGACGAGCGTGACCGGTGGGCTGTCCGCCACGGCGGCGTGGGCCACTCCCACGGTGCCGAAGGCGAGCGGCGCGGCCAACGCGGCAGAGCCGACGATGGCCAGGATCCTGGCTTTCATGTGAGTCCTTCCTGCCCTGGGAACGATGTCCCAATTGGGGGGTTTAGGGCCCTCACAAGCTACCGACGGACGCTGGTGTCTGAGGGCCTTGTCATCGAGGTCCGTCAAACGTGTCCAGCTGGGTTGTCCCGTCGGACGGCGAGCGCGCCGAGATGCGCCACGGGAGTATTCCGGCTGGCGCGGTTCGCCCGCCCGCGGCGGCCCAGCCGGCGACGTAGAGGTCAGGACGACTTCTCGACGCCCTGCGGGTAGAGCAGGTCGAGGCACAGCTGCCGGCTCGTCCGGACGTGCGCGAGCGAAGCGCGCGCCGCCGTGTCGACGTCACCGCTCGCGATCGCCTGGTACAGGTCGAGGTGCTCCCGGTGGAGCAACCTCGGGTCGTCGTTCTGCCGCAACAGCCAGTGAATCCTGCCCTCGAGAGGCTCGAGCATCGAGGCCAGCAGCGCATTGCCGGCGATCGTGGTGATCATGTCGTGAAAGGCCTGGTTGCAGCGGCCGAGGGACGAGGTGTCCTTCGCCCGGATTGCCAGATTCGCTTCGCGCAGAAGCGTTTTGAGGCCGCGAAGCTGATCCGGCGTGGCCCGCTGGGTCGCGAGCCTCACCGACAGCACCTCGAGCGCCTCGCGGACGTCGAAGAGCTCGTCGACGTCCTCTCGGGCCAGCCGCGTCACGACGACACCACGACGGGGCACGTCGGTGACGAACCCCTCTCCCTTGAGCAGGTTGAGGGCGTCGCGAACCGGCACTCGCGAGACACCGAGCTCCTCGGCGAGGGTCCGCTCCACGAGCCGGGTGCCGGGCGTGAGCTCCCCGCTGACGATCCTCTCCCGGATGGCGTCCGCGACCTGTTCACGAAGCGACCGGTGGCTCGACCCGATCGTCGGCAGGCTCACCTCGGGGCTTGCTTGCTGCGGCATCACCCTCACATTATCGAGCCCACCGTTGCAGTGGTTCCGCCACACGCCGGTCAGCCGGGCACCACACGGGTGCCTGCGGCGTCGCAGAGGGCGTCAGGAATCCAGTCCAGCGAGGTGATCACAGCCAGCTCGCCGCCACCCTCGACGAAGCGGCAGGCCGCATCGACCTTGGGTCCCATCGACCCCGCAGGGAAGTGGCCGTCGGCAGCAAGCGCGCGAAGCTCGGAGGCCGTGACGCGCGCGACCGGACGGGCGTCGGCGGTGCCGTAGCCCACGATCGCGTGCTCCACCGCGGTCGCCAGGACGAGGGCGTCGGCCTGGGTCGCGGCGGCCAGTGCGACGGCGCTGAGGTCCTTGTCGATGACGGCCTCGACGCCCATGAGGCGGCCATCCTCGCGGCGGACGACGGGGACTCCGCCGCCCCCGTTGGCGACGACGGTGAAGCCGTCGTCCAAGGCGGCGCAGATCGCCGGAGCGTCGATGACCTCGACCGGCTCAGGGCTGGGGACGACCCGGCGCCACCCGTCGTCACCGAAGTCTCGCCAGTCCTGACCGTGCTCGACCATCACGTGGGCCTCTGCCGGCGGGAGGAACCGACCGACCGGCTTGGTCGGCTCGGTGAACGCAGGGTCATCGGCTTCGACGAGGGTGCGGCTCACCAGAGCGGTGGACCGGCGCTCGATGCCGGCGGCCGCGAAGGCAGCGTCCAGCTCGTCGAGGAACAGGAAGCCGATCGACCCCTGGGTCATGGCACCGCACCAGTCGAGGGGGACCGGTGCCAGCACTGAGGCGGCCATCTCCTGCTTCACGAGGATGTTGCCGACCTGTGGACCGTTGCCGTGGGTCAGGACGACGTCATGACCCGACCGGACCAGCCGTGCGACGTGCTCAGCGACGGTCCGTACGGCAGCGACCTGATGGTCGGGGTGGGTGGACCCGTCGGGGCCGGTCATCGCATTGCCGCCAAGGGCCAGAAGTACTCGCATGCCGCGAGTGTAGCGTTGGCATATGGCATCCGGTATACCAAACTGCTACTGTTGCATTGACAACCTCGGCAGGGCTTCCAGCCCTCCCAAGACTCCAGGCGTGTCGAGATCGCTGAACCACCAAGGAGACTGACGATGACGGACCCCATCGACCCCAGCACCTACCTCAAGGGTGCTGAGGCGGGCGACCTCCAGCTCGTCGTGGCTGAGCTGAGGGCCGGTGCCCCGATCGATGCGACGAACCGGCAGCTACAGAGCGCGATCCTGCTCGCCGCCAAGGGCCGCCACTTCGACGTCGTCCGTCACCTCATCACTGCCGGCGCCGACATCGACCAGCAGGACGAGACGTGCTTCAACCCGTTCATCCACGGCTGCATCCACAACGACCTCGAGCTCGTCCGGATCATGGTGGACGCCGGCACGGACCTGACCCGCCTCACCCGCTTCGGCGGCAACGGCCTGACGCCGGCCGCCGAGAAGGGCCACGTGGAGATCGTGCGTGAGCTGCTCACGACAACCGACATCAACGTCAACCTGACCAACTTCGTCGGCTGGACCGCACTCATCGAGGCGATCATCCTGCGTGACGGCGGGTCCGTGCAGCAGGAGATCGTCCGGCTCCTGCTGGAGCATGGCGCCAACCCGCACCTGACCGACAAGTGGGGCGTCGCGCCGATCGAGCTGGCCCGCGAGAAGGGCTACGCCGAGATCGTCGACATCCTCGTCCAGTACGGGGCGTGATGGCAGCCCCGATGGCGGCGGCACCGACGGCACCGACAGCCCCGATGGCGACGGCGCCGACGGCACCGACCGGATCGACCGCGTTGAGGGCACTGACGGCGGACGCTGCGCTGCTGGGCCTCATCCGTAGTGGGCGGTTCGCCGGCACGGTGCACAGCACGTTCGCCTCCGTCGTGAACCTCCGCACGACCAAGGGCGACCTGTTCTCTGTGGCTGCCCGCCACGTCGACAACGCGCCGAACACCGTCGTCGTGGATGTGACCTCGCTGTCGCACCTGCGCGCCCCGCGAGGCGCAACCGTCGTCTCGCACGGCTCGGGGCTCGCCTGCCCAGCACGGTTCACCATCGACGTCGCGAACGCATCTCCTTGGACGCCAACGGTCCCCGATCTGTGCAGAACGGCGCGCTCCGACGGGCTCGCGCAGCTGGCGGCCGAGCTGGGAAGGGTCATCGACCGCGACGGCCGGCCGGGCGGCATACGACCGCGTGACGGGCAGGGCACGATCGACGCACGGGTGTCGCGAGCCCTCCAGGTCGGGACCAACGGGCTGGTCCGCGCCCTCGCGCAGGGCGACCGTGCAGCGGCCACCCTGTGGGGCGGGCGGGTCATCGGACTCGGCCCGGGCCTGACGCCGTCGGGTGACGACTTCGTCACGGGCCTGGCCGCCATGGTCGCGGCACCGGGCACACGCATCCACGCGCTGGGCCCGTGGCTTCGCCGGCTCGTGTGGACGCACCGGACCCGCACGAATGTCATCAGCTGGACCGCGATGCACGAGGCCGCCCGGGGCCGCGTCCGCGAGTCCCTCATCGCCGTCCTTGACGCCGTCGCCGCGGGCGACGCAGGGGCCCTCCACTCCGCGGCGCGAAGGGTGATCACCATCGGCAACACGTCAGGGACCGACATCGTGACCGGAATGCAGGCTGCCCTGCACCTAGAGAGAGAACTGCGAGGCGCGGCATGACCACCAGGGTCGTCGTCAAGAAGAACACCTACTTCGACTCAGTCTCACTGATGTCGATCTCCACCAAGGCCAACCAGATCGAGGGCGTCGTCCAGGCGTTCGTGGCCATGGGCACCAGCATGAACAAGGAGGTGCTGCGCAGCCTCGACCTGCTCACGGCCGACCTCGAGGCGGCCGGCACCGGCGACCTCATGATCGTCGTCGAGACCGACGAGACGACCACTCCGGACGAGGCCATCGCGTCGATCGAGGGCCTGTTCACGCGTCGGACGGAGTCGCCTGGCGAGCACCGCGTCACGTACCGGACCATCGGCACAGCCGTCGCCGGCACGCCCGGCGCGAACCTTGCGGTCATCGCCGTCAACGGCGCGTATGCCGTCCGCGAGGCGCGCCAGGCACTCGAGCAGGGCCTGCACGTCATGATGTTCAGCGACAACGTGGCGGTCGAGGACGAGGTGTCGCTCAAGCGCCGGGCCCATGAGCGGGGCCTGCTCATGATGGGCCCGGACTGCGGCACCGCGATCATCAACAACGTCGCCCTGTGCTTCGGCAACGCCGTGCGCCGGGGCAACATCGGCATCGTCGGCGCCTCGGGCACCGGCAGCCAGGAGGTCAGCGTCCGGATCCACGACTTCGGCGGGGGCATCTCCCAGCTGATCGGCACGGGCGGCCGCGATCTCTCGGAGGAGGTCGGCGGCATCATGATGATCGACGGCATCCGGGCTCTGGCCGCCGACCCCGAGACGGACGTCATCGTCCTCGTGTCGAAGCCGCCCGCCCCGGCCGTGGAACGGAAGGTTCTCGCCGAGATCGACCACGCCGGCAAGCCCGTCGTCGTGTGCTTCTTCGGTGGCTCCCAGGAGGCGGTCGAGGCCGCCGGTGGCCACTTCGCCTCTGGCACCAAGCCGGCCGCGCTCGAAGCGGTCCTCCGGACTGGCGTCAAGGAGGAGGACCTCGACCTCCATGCCCTCAACGTGCCCCTCGTCGAGGAGGTCCGCGCCAAGCTCGCGCCCGAGCAGAAGTACATCCGCGGCCTCTTCTGCGGCGGCACCATCTGCGACGAGGCGATGTATGCCGCCCTCGGAAGGTACGAGGACGTGTGGTCGAACATCCAGAAGGACCCGAGGCTGCGCCTCGGCGCGGGTGACCCCAGCCGAGGCCACACCTTCCTCGACTTCGGCGACGACGAGTTCACCAACGGCCGGCCCCACCCGATGATCGACCCGTCCCTGCGCATCGCGCGCCTCGTCGAGGAGGCCAAGGACCCCGAGGTCGGCGTCATCGCGATGGACTTCATCCTCGGCTTCGGCGCTCATGAGGACCCCGTCGGAGTGACCCTGCCGGCGATCCGCGAGGCGAAGGCGATCGCCGCGTCGCAGGGCCGTCACCTCGAGATCCTCGGCTACGTCCTCGGAACGGATCTCGACACACCGTCGCTCGCAGCGCGGACCGCCGCCCTCGAGGAGGCCGGCGTGACCATCGCCAGCAGCAGCACCAACACAGGCCTGCTCGCTCGGGAGTTCGTCTGGAAGGGAGAGAGCCGATGAGCGCAGTCGCAGACCTGTTCGGTGCGGACCTCAGTGTCGTCAACGTCGGACTGGAGATGTTTGCCGACGACATCGCGGCCCAGGGCGCCGGTGTCACGCACCTCGAGTGGGCCCCACCCGGAGGTGGCAAGCCGGAGGTGCTGCGCGCCCTCGAGGTGCTCGAGCGGCCCGAGATCGCCGCGAGGATCGAGGCCGCCAACCGGGAGGCTCTGGAGCGGATCACGTCCTCGCAGCCGATGCTCGTCGGCTTCGGCCAGGCCATCGACGTCGTGCCCGGCATGACCAGGACGACGATCCTGCACGCCGGCCCGCCCATCGCCTTCGAGAACATGTCTGGCCCGATGCGAGGGGCCGTGGCGGGTGCGCTCGTGTTCGAAGGGCTCGCCACGGACATCGAGGACGCCTACGTGGTCGCCGCGTCGGGGGACATCACCTTCGCCCCGTGCCATGAGCACGGCTGCGTCGGCTCGATGGCCGGCGTGACCTCAGCGTCCATGTACATGCACGTGGTCGAGAACGCCACCTACGGCAACCGCTCGTACACGAACCTGTCCGAGCAGCTGGCGAAGGTCCTGCGCATGGGGGCCAACGACCAGACGGTCATGGATCGGCTCGCCTGGATGCGAGACGTCCTCGGTCCGATCCTCGAGGAGGCCATGCAGATCGGCGGCCCGATCGACCTGCGGCTCATGCTTGCCCAGGCACTGCACATGGGCGACGAGTGCCACAACCGCAACGTCGCAGGGACGACCCTGCTCATCCAGGCGCTCGCGCCCCGGATCCTGCAGACCCACTTCACCGAGGCGCAGAAGGTCGAGGTCTTCGACTTCGTCGCGTCCTCGGACTACTTCTCCGGCCCGACGTGGATGGCCATGGCCAAGGCAGCCCTCGATGCCGCACACGGCATCGAGTACTCCACCGTCCTGACGACGATGGCCCGCAACGGCGTCGAGCACGGCCTGCGCGTCTCCGGGATCGAGGGCGACACGTGGTTCACCGGACCGGCCCAGCCGGTCATCGGCCCGATGTTCGCCGGGTACAAGCCCGAGGACTCCGGCCTCGACATCGGGGACAGCGCCATCACCGAGACCTACGGGATCGGCGGCTTCGCGATGTCCGCGGCGCCGGCGATCGTCGCCCTCGTCGGCGGCACGGTCGACGAGGCGGTCGACGTCACGCGGCAGATGAGGGAGATCACCACCGGGGAGAACCCGAACGTGACGATCCCGCTCCTTGGCTTCATGGGAGTCCCGACCGGCATCGACGTCCGCAAGGTCGAGCTGAGCGGCATCCTGCCGACCATCAACACCGCGATCGCCCACCGGGAAGCCGGCATCGGGATGATCGGCGCCGGCATCACCCACCCGCCGATGGAGGCCTTCGACCAGGCCATCGTCGCTCTCGCCGAGAGGCTCGAGTCCCTCGCCGCCGCGGACCACTCCTGACCAGGCACCACCACGCATCACCCAGCTCGGCGGGCAGCGACGCCCGCCGCCGTCGAAGGAAGCATCGATGAACTCTGTGAGCACCACGGCCACGCGGGCCGAGGTTGACACTGGCGTCGTCAGGATCGACGACGCCAAGCTCGCGCGGTACGCGAGAAGCGGCTATGCCGCCGACGTTCTTCCGCTCCAGCCGGAGCAACGGACGTGGAGCACGTTCAGCTTCGTCACCCTCTGGATGGGGCCCATCCACAACATCATGAGCTACATGACCGTGGCCGGGTTCTTCATCCTCGGGCTGAACGTGCCGCAGGTCGTTCTCGCCGTCATGCTCGCCGCCACCATCGTGTCGGTCGGATATGTCCTCAACGGCAGGTCGGCCGCGAAGTACGGCCTGCCGTTCGCGATGCTGCTGCGCGACTCGTTCGGGGTCAGAGGCTCGGTCATCCCGGCATTGGCCCGGGGCATCGTCGCCGGTGTCGTGTTCTTCGGCACGACGACGTTCGTCGGCGCGCAGGCGCTCAACGTCATGTTCAGCAGGATCTGGCCGGGCTACCTGCAGCTCGGCGGCGACTTCTCGCTCCTGGGCCTGAACCTGCCGACGATCATCTCCTACGTGCTGCTCTGGACCATCACCGTGCTGCTGTTCGTCAGCGGCTCCAGTGCGCTCGGACAGTTCGGCAAGTGGTCCGCTCTTGTCGTCTACGCGATCATCATCATCGCCGCGATCTGGGCGTTCGACATCGCCGGCGGCGTGGGGCCCATCCTCGACTATGCGCCGGACAAGCCGATGGCGAGCCCGCTCGTCTTCGTCGCCTGCGTCAGTGCGCTCGTGTCCAACTGGGCCGGCCCCATCGTCAACATCTCGGACATGACGCGCAACGCCAAGTCGGTGGAGGCGCCGTCGATCGGCCTGCCGTTCGGGATGATCGTCTCGTACGTCCTGTTCTCGGTCGTCACGGTCGCCATCATCGCCGGCACGAAGATCGCCTTCGGCGAGGAGATCTTCAACATCGTCTATGCCTTCGACAAGATGGACCACAACCTGGGCGGCAACGTCGCGGTCGTCCTCATCATCCTCGCCCTCAACACGGGAGCGACCGCGTTCGTGGTGTTCGCCAACCTGCTGCCGTCGGGCCTGCAGATGACCGCGATGTTCCCCAAGGTGTTCAACGTCAAGACGGCAGGCGTCCTCACTGCCGTCGTCGGGACGCTGATCCTGCCGTGGAAGCTCGTGGAGAGCCAGCAGATGCTCTTCCTCTTCTATGGCTTCATCGGCTCGATGTTCGGGCCGATCGCGGGCATCATGCTGGCCGGCTACTACCTCGAGCGCCGCGACCGGCTCGACCTCGACCGGGTCTACGTCCCCGAAGGAGACGCCGGCGAGCACCCGAACGGGTACAACCGGCTGGCGCTCACGGTGCTCGCCGTCAGCTTCGTCGTCACGATGCTCGGCGCATTCGTCACGAGCATCCCCTTCCTGGTGGAGCTGAACAACTTCGCGTTCTTCGTCGGTGTCTTCATCGGCTTCGTCGGCTATGCGATCGGCCTCAAGAGGAGGTCCGCGCGCTCGATACGTGACGCCGTCTGATCCCGAAAACCGTTGACAGCACAACCGATCCAAGGAGGATCGAGATGCACCCCGATGCAGACAGGTTCTACTCCGACGCTGCGAAGACGACCATCGACTGGATGAAGGAGAAGCTCGGCGGGCCGTTCGGTGCAGCGCTGGTGCGCGGTGACGACGTCATCGTCACCGTCGGCAACAGGCAGATCGGCGACATGGACCCGACCCAGCATGCCGAGATCGTCGCCATCCGGGAGGCGTGCAGGGTCCTCGGCACCCGCGACCTGTCGGACTGCGTCATCTACGCGACCTGCGAGCCCTGCCCGATGTGTGTCGGTGCCATCATCTGGGCCGGCATCAAGACGTGCTACTTCGCCGCAACCCGTGACGACGCCGACCAGCACGGTTTCGGTGACGGCCACCTCCGTGACTACCTCGCGGGCCGGGACGACAGTGTCGTGAACCTCGTCCACACGGGCAACCGAGAGGACTGCGACGCCCTGTTCCCGATGTTCTGGGAGCTCAACGCGGAGCTCGTCGACGGACGGGACAGCGAGCCGGTCATCGCCTGACCCGGCCGCCCAGCCCAGCGGCATACGGACCCCCGCGACCGTATGCCGCTGGGTGTCGTCCGGCGCGCCCGTGACTTCCGCGGGCGCGCAGTGCAACGAGCTTGCAACGTTCTCGTGCCTAACGTCGCATCGAACCCGGTGACAACGACGTCTAGGAGATCTCATGACCACGATGCAAGCGGCAGTAGTCCACACCTTCGGCAGCGACCTCAGGATCGAGGAGGTCCCGCTGCCCACCCCGGGGCCCGGACAGGCTCTGGTGAAGCTGGTCACCAGTGGCGTCTGTCACACGGATCTGCATGCTGCACAAGGCGACTGGCCGGTCAAGCCCAGCCCGCCCTTCATTCCCGGCCACGAAGGCGTCGGCGAGGTCGTCGCGCTCGGTGACCGGGTCAGCAACCTTCACCTGGGGCAGCTCGTGGGCAACGCGTGGCTGTTCTCGGCCTGCGG
Source organism: Monashia sp. NPDC004114 (assembly GCF_053603855.1). Taxonomy (NCBI): domain Bacteria; kingdom Bacillati; phylum Actinomycetota; class Actinomycetes; order Micrococcales; family Intrasporangiaceae; genus Intrasporangium; species Monashia sp. NPDC004114. The sequence goes on from NZ_JBSGGK010000010.1 coordinate 112,811, forward strand.
CGACTGCCAGTACTGCAACACGGGCTGGGAGACCCTCTGCGAGCAGCAGCGGAATGGCGGCTACTCGGTCGACGGGTCGTTCGGGCAGTACATGCTCGTCGACGCCAAGTACGCCGCGATCATCCCCGAAGGGGCCGACCCGGTCGAGGTGGCACCGGTCCTGTGCGCGGGTGTCACCGTCTACAAGGGCCTGAAGATGACCGAGGCCAGGCCGGGGGAGTGGGTTGTCATCTCGGGGATCGGCGGTCTCGGTCACGTCGCCGTGCAGTACGCGAAGGCCATGGGCCTTCGGGTCGCTGCGGTCGACATCGCCGACGACAAGCTCGCGCTGGCGCAGAAGCACGGCGCTGAGCTCACGGTGAACGCCCTCAACGCCGACCCGGCCGAGGTGGTGCAGAAGGTGACCGGCGGAGCCCACGGCGTGCTCGTGACCGCGGTCCACCCGTCGGCGTTCGGGCAGGCGATGCACATGTCACGCCGGGGCGGCACCATCGTCTTCATCGGTCTGCCCCCGGGCGACTTCCCCGCGTCGATCTTCGACATCGTGCTCAAGGGCCTCACCGTCAGGGGCTCCATCGTGGGCACCCGTCAGGACCTGGCCGAGGCGCTCGACTTCTATGCCCGTGGCCACATCCACGCCACCGTCACCACTCGGCGTCTCGACGAGATCAACGAGGTGTTCGACGAGATGCAGCACGGCAAGATCGACGGGCGCGTCGTCATCCAGTACTGACGATCCCACCGGCACCCAGCGGCATACTCCCCCGGGCCTCGGTGTCACCCCGCCCGGATGACGGGGAGCGGCGCAGGCACCGGTTAGCGTCGAGGTCAGGGCCGGCCTGCACCTCGCCTGAGGCGCGGGCTCCCTCGCCCAGCCGAGCTCACCGCCGCCCGAGAAAGCAAGGTCTCATGCCGGGAACCGAACGCCTGCGAGTGGACTCCTTCGGCCATCCTGAAGACGGTCTCCACGACGCCACCCCCTGGTACCACTGGGGTCCTTACCTGTCCGAGCGAGCCTGGGGCACCGTGCGCGAGGACTACAGCGCCGACGGGAACGCCTGGGGCTACTTCCCGCACGACCACGCCCGGTCCCGCGCCTACCGGTGGGGCGAGGACGGCATGGCCGGGGTCAGCGACGTCGGGCAGAACCTGTGCATGGCCCTGGCTCTGTGGAACGGTCGCGACCCGATCCTCAAGGAGAGGATGTTCGGGCTGACCGGCCCCGAGGGCAACCACGGCGAGGACGTCAAGGAGTACTGGTGGTATCTCGACGCCCTGCCGAGCCATGCCTGGCTGCAGTGGCGGTACCACTATCCGCAGGCCGAGTACCCGTATGCCGCTCTGCTGGCTGAGAACGGCAGACGCGACCACTCGCAGCCGGAGTTCGAGCTCATGGACACCGGCATCTTCGACGACGACCGCTACTGGGTCGTGGACGTCGTGCACGCCAAGGCGGACCCGCATGACCTGCTGATGCAGGTCCGGGTCACCAACGCGGGGCCCGAGACCGCGACGCTGCACGTCCTGCCTCAGCTGTGGTTCCGGAACACCTGGTCGTGGGACGTCGACGCGGCACCGCCGTCGCTGCGGTCCACCGATCCCGCCCGGGTCGCGGTGGAGCACCCGGTGTTCGGCGACCTGGTGTGGGAGGTGGACCACGACCCGCTGGGCGGTCTGCCCGACCTGCTGTTCTGCGACAACGACACCAACACCCGGCGGCTGTACGGCTCGGCCGACTCGCCGGCCTTTCCGAAGGACGGCATCGGCGACCACGTCGTGGCCGGCGCGGCGACGGTGAACCCGGACCGGAGCGGGAGCAAGGGCGCGGCCTGGTACCGGCTGACGGTCGGCCCGGGCGAGACCCAGGTCGTGCGCGTCCGGCTGCGCGCGCCCTCTTCGTCGCCGGCGTTCGGCGCGCCCTTCGACGCCGTCCTGGCCCAGCGGCAGGCGGAGGCAGACGAGTTCTATGCCGAGGTGATCCCCGCGGACGCAGACGAGGACTCGCGCCGCGTGGCGCGACAGGCGTTCGCCGGGATGATCTGGGGCAAGCAGTTCTACCGCTACGACGTGAAGCGCTGGCTGGACGGGGACCCGACGCAGCCACCGCCTCCGCAGGAGCGGCGCCACGGCCGGAACGCCGGCTGGCTCAACCTCGACGCCCGCGACATCCTGTCCATGCCCGACTGCTGGGAGTACCCGTGGTTCGCGGCCTGGGACATGGCGTTCCACTGCGTCGCGCTGGCCCATCTCGACCCGGCCTTCGCCAAGTACCAGCTGCTCGTGCTGTGCCGCGAATGGTTCCAGAACCCCAACGGAGCCATGCCGGCATACGAATGGGCGTTCGGTGACACCAACCCTCCCGTGCACGCGTGGGCCGCACTGCATGTCTGGGACATCGACGGACGGCGCGACTCCGACTTCCTGGCCCGGCTGATGCCGAAGCTGCTCATGAACTTCACCTGGTGGGTCAACCGCATGGACCCGGAGGGCGACCACCTCTTCGCGGGCGGCTTCCTCGGCCTGGACAACATCAGTGCGATCGACCGGTCCAGCCTGCCTGAGGGCGGACGCCTCGAGCAGGCCGACGGCACGAGCTGGATGGCGTTCTACGCCCTGACCATGCTCGAGATCGCCGTGATCCTCGCCGAGAAGGACGACGCGTGGACCGACATCGAGGTGAAGTTCATCGAGCACTTCGTGCTCATCGTGGACGCCATGCACTCCCAGGGGCTCTGGGACGAGCAGGACGCCTTCTTCTACGACATCTTCCGGACTCCCGACGGGCAGGCGACCCCGATCAAGGTCCGCTCGATCGTCGGGGTGCTGCCCCTGATGGCCATGGTCGTCGTCGATCCCGACCTCCGCTCGCGCCTGCTCACGCTGCAGAAGCGGTTCGCCGGGTTCCTCGAGTTCGCAGCCCTGGACGAGCAGCCCACGGCGGCGGCACGGGTGATCCAGCTGCCCGGCAGCGACGACTTCGCGGTCGGCGTCATTCCTCCCGGCGCCGTCCGCCGCGTCCTTGCGCGAGTGTTCGACGAGGACGAGTTCCTGTCGCCGCACGGGCTGCGGGCCCTGTCCCGGTACCACCTGGACCACCCGGTATGGCTCGAGCTGGCCGGCGCCGAAGTATCCGTCGACTACGAGCCCGCCGAGTCCCGTTCCGGGATGTTCGGCGGCAACTCCAACTGGCGAGGCCCTGTGTGGATGCCGGTCAACTACCTCCTCGTGCGCAACCTGCAGCGCTACGCCCGGTCGGTGGGAGCGGGGCTCGACGTCGAGTACCCGACGGGCAGCGGCCGGAGAGCCGGGCTGGCCGACTGCGCAGACGATCTCCGTCAGCGGTTGGTGTCGCTGTTCCTCAGGGACGCAGACGGCCGCCGGCCCTGCCACGGCCAGGTGGACAAGCTGCAGAACGACCCACGGTGGAGGGACAACGTCACCTTCAACGAGTACTTCCACGGGGACGACGGTGCGGGCCTCGGAGCCAGCCACCAGACCGGCTGGACTGGCCTCGTCGCCGATCTGATCTGCCGACCAGATCCCTTCGTGCGCAACTCCGATTTGATGTGATCCCGCGTCCTATAGCGCGCGCGAACACATCGACCCGGCGTCAGGCGTGCGCCTGCGCCGGTGCGGTGAGGATCTCGGCTCCGTCGTCGGTGATGGCGATCGTGTGCTCGCTGTGGGCGGTCCGGCAGCCCGTCGCGCTGCGGAGCGTCCATCCGTCCTCGTCGGTGACGAGCTCGGCGGTGTCCGCCATGACCCAGGGCTCTAGCGCCAGCAGCAGGCCCGGGCGCAGCCGGTAGCCACGCCCGGGTCGTCCGGTGTTCGACACGTGCGGCTCCTGATGCATCGTCGACCCGACGCCATGACCCCCGAACTCGGTGTTGATCGGATACCCCGCGTCGTGGAGGGTCGAGCCGATGGCGTGGGAGATGTCGCCGATTCGAGCCCCCGGACCGGCGGCGGCGATCCCGGCGTGGAGCGCGCGTTCGGTTGCGCTGATCAGTGCGAGGCTCTCGCGGGGCCGCGAGTCGCCCACGACGAAGCTGACGGCAGAGTCCGCGACAACGCCACCCTTGGAGATGGCGAGGTCTAGCGACAGCAGATCGCCGTCGGCGAGCCGATAGTCGTGTGGCAGTCCGTGCAGCACGGCGTCGTTGACCGACGTGCAGATGTAGTGGCCGAAGGGGCCGCGGCCGAAGGAGGGCGCGTAGTCGACGTAACAGGACACCGCTCCGGCCTCGACGATCATGCTCCTGGTCCACTGGTCGATGTCCAGGAGGTTCGTGCCGACGCTGCTGCGGCTCTTGAGCGTCTGCAGGATGCCGGCGACCAGGGCGCCGGTCTCCCTCGCTCGGGTCAGCTCGGTGGGGTTGAGGATCTCGATCATCGGCGCCTCGCTCGGGGTCTGGGGATTCGATCCTGCACCCAGGCTCCATGCAGCCGGCGGAAAGGCTCGCCGCAGACTGCTCCCGGACTTCCGTCGGCATCCGGGAGGTGGCTGCGAGGTGCCTGCCGGTTCGCCGGGGTCGGCGTTCTGGAGACGTTCGGGTATCTAGGGTCGAAGGAGTCACGGGGTCGACGCCGTGGCACCCCGACCTCCCCGCATGATCGACCGAGCGCCTCAACCACGATGACGACCCAGACTCTCGCTCCCCCTACCGCCAGGCGATCGCGCCTGCTGCCGCCGACGTCGGAACGCCGCGCGTTGGCCCCGGCCGTCATAGCCGTCGCGTTCCTCCTGACGGAGGCCGTCGTCCAGGCGGTCACCCCGTTCATCCGCAACGACGACTGGCCGTTCCTGGTCCCGGCGCACACGCTGGGGGTGATGTCACCGGGCTACTACGACCAGAGCGAGGGACGCTGGCTCAACCCGGCATGGTGGGACCTCGTCGGCCAGCACGGCAATGCCACGACGGCGTCCCTCACGTACGCCGTCGGCTATGCCGCACTCGTCGCCGGCCTGTGGCGGGTGCTTCACCGCTCCGGGATCCGTCCCGCGCCCGCCATCGATGTCCTCCTCGGCATCGCGTTGTTCGCCTCGTGCGTGTGGGTGCAGCTGCTCTACTGGCCCGGCGCGCTGACGCCGTCGGTCCTCGTCGCCGCTGCGGCCATCTGGCTGCTGCCCTGGGCAGCGCGCTCCGGTCGGCGGCTGGGAGTCTGGCTCGTGGTCGGCGAGGTCGCGGCCGTGCTGAGCTACCCGCCGGTGGGGGTGCTCCTGCTCGTCTTCGCCGTCGTGGTGCTCCGCGAGGCCCGATGGCGCACAGTGCTCTCGGTCGTCGCGACGTGGGTGGCTGCCTTCGCGGTCGGCGTCGGCGTCGCCTACACGCTCAACTGGATCGTCAACGGGCAATTCGGTCTTGAGCTCGCCTCCTGGCGCCAGCCTAACCCGCTGCACTCGGTTCACTCCCTGGAGGTCAACGTCCAGCGCTGGCTCACCGCGGCCGGGTCCCTGTGGGCCGCCCAGTGGTGGGTCGCGCTCGCGGGGGTCGTCGGGATCGGCCTTGGTTGCCTCGACGCCGACGTGCGTCCCCGCTTGTGGCGCCTCCTCGTCGCGTTCGGCGTCGCCTGCGGTCTCGACGTCGCGCAGACGCTCACGACAGGCGTCGTCACGGACGCGCGGGGACAGCTGTGGACGTGGCTGGTCGCCGTGCTGCCGGTCACTCTGGTGCTCGGGCAGCGGCGGCGTCTGATGCAGAGTCCCCTGGCGCGACTACGTGCCGGTCTCCGCATCCGACGCGCTCAGCCGGTCGATGCCGTCGCGGCCGTGACGCTCGCGGCGCTGGCCGTCGGCGGGGTCCTGACGTGGCGTGCCGACATCGGCGAGCACCAGCTCGTCCGAAGCCAGTACGCCGCGATCGCAGCAGCGGCCACCGCACACGCCCCCGGGACCGTGCCGCCGACGGTGGTCGTCTACCAGGACCCGGCCGAACGGCATACCCGCTCCGGAAAGATCATGGCCAGCACCATGTTCATGGCGGTGCGCCAGGACCAGGGCGGCGTGCCGGCCCACTGGTGCACTGGTCGCGAGTGCCTCGAGCAGGCCGCCCAGATCGGGTCGGGTTCGGTGATCCAGCTCGGACAGATCGGTCGGCACTCCGATGTCGTCGGTGTCGTCGTGCCGACGCCACCGAGCTGGCTCTGACGGCTGGGTCCGAGGCGCCGGCTACTTCCATCGGAAGTGGACGAACACCCGGCCGAAGTTGTCGGAGTCCTTCTCCACGCGGTGATAGAGCGGCTTGATGTCCTTGCGGTCGAGGAAGCGAAGCACCCGCTTCTTCAGCTGACCAGATCCCTTGCCCGGGATGATCTCGACGAGCGGCGCCTTCTTGGCCACCGCTTCGTCGATGACGGCGTGGAGTGCGCGCTCGATCTCGTCGCCGCGGTTGTAGATGTCGTGCAGGTCGAGCTTCAGCTTCACCCGACCATGATCTGCGCGAGCCCGACGGACCGCCAGTCCGCACAGGACACGGGTATGCCGGCCGGTCGGCCTGGACGGTACAGCCGCGTGGTCAGTCGGTCCGGTCGGCCGGCGATGTCATGAAGGCGTCGTCCCAGGAGCGCAGGTGCCGCATGAGGGTCCGCTTCTTGTCGTGGTGGCCGCTCATCCGCTGCAGGATGTCGTCGAGCAGCTCGACGGCATGCGTGATGTACGGCCCCTTGTTGAGCATCACGCACTCCGCTCGCCCAGACATCGCAGCGTCGGTGACCTCGGCCCGCGAGGGGCGTCCGGTGCGGGCCAGCGTGTCGAGCACCTGGGTCGCCCAGATCACCGGAACGTGGGCCGCCTCGCACAGCCAGAGGATCTCCTCCTGCACCTCCGCCAGGCGTTCGTAGCCGGCCTCGACGGCAAGGTCGCCGCGGGCGATCATGACGCCGACGTCCCTGCTCACGAGGGCCTCGGCCAGGATCGAAGGGAGGTTGGCGAAGCCGGACACCGTCTCGATCTTGAGGATGATGCCGAGGCCGTCGGCGCCGAGGGCGTGCAGCTCCTGCTGCAGCATGCGGACGTCACCGGGCTCGCGCACGAACGAGAGGCTGACGATGTCCGCGTGCGCGGCGACGAACGCCAGGTTGGCGCGGTCCTCGCCGGTCAAGGCGGGGACGTCGAGGTGCGTGTCCGGTAGGTTGATGCCCTTCCCCGCGCCGAGGCGCGCGCCCCCAGGGCCCGCCTCGGTCACCCGGACGGACACGACGTCGGCGCCGGCCTTCTCGACGGTCCCGCCGATCTTGCCGTCGTCGAACCAGACGCGGTCGCCTGCGGCCACGTCCTCGAAGACCTGTGGCAAGGTGCACCCGATGCGCAGCGGACGCGAATCCGCTTGCGCCGGAGTCAGATCGGGGACGAGCTCGATGACGTCGTCGGGCCGCACGAAGAGCTTCTGCTCGCGGTCGGGGAGGATGTCGACGGAGGTCACTATCGCGTCGCGGGCCCGAAGCTCGAGCCCGGGGACGAGATAGCAGGTCCGCTCGGCCGTCGCCATCGCTCCATCGCTACGAACCGTGACGATGGAGAGCGTCCGGCGGCGTCCGCGGGCGTCCACGAGCCCGACCCGGTCGCCCACCGCCAGCATCTGGAGCCAGCCGGGGTCCGTGACGGGCAGGCGTGCGGCGCCATCAGGCGCAGGTCCGTCCGCGGTCGTGACCCAGACACGTGCCGGCTCGACGACGCGTCCAAAGGGGTCCCGGGTCGGCCTGACCTTGAGCACCGGCGGCCCGGCCTCGATCGGGCCGGTGCGCAGCTTCGGACCGGCGAGGTCCATGACCACCTTGATCGGACGGCGAACCCGCCGCTCGGCGTGCCGCACCTTGCCGACCATCGACGCCCACTGCTCGGGGCCGTCATGAGCGCAGTTGATGCGGAGCAGCTCGGCGCCTCGGTCGACGAGCGCGTCGATGAGGGTGGGCGACTCGGCTGCCTCGCTCGGCAGCGTCACCATGATCCGCGTCGCCCGGCCCGGGGTCGGTGGGCCCAGCAGGTCGATGCTCGCCCTGGCCAGCTCGAGCCGGTCGAGACCGACGAGCGCGGCGCCTCGGGTCGCCTCGTCCGAACCCGGCGAAACGGCATACCCCTGGGGTTGTGGCGACATCGCCCAGAGCGCCGCCTCCACGGCGCGCACGGTGCCGAGGACGTCGGGTTCGAGGCGGCCGAGCGAGGAGAGCCCGAGGCGCGACAAGGCGTCCTGGAGCTCGCGGATGTCGCGCCGGCGCACCTCGAGGTAGCGCGCGAGGTTCTCCGCACCAGCGCGGTGGTTCGGGTGGATCGACCCGCCGGCAGGCACGCCCAGTCGGGCTGCCTCGACGGCCAGGCGCAGCTGCACGACCGCATCGAGCGTCGACGACAGGGCGTCGTCCGGCGCGTCGTCCGGCGTGGTCACCCTTGCACGATAGACCGCGCTTCGCGCGGCCCGTCACGGGGGAAGCTAGTCGCTGTCGTACTTGAAGGACACCTGCAGCTTGGTCCGGTAGACGAAGGAGCCATCGGACTCGATGGTCAGGTCCTGCGCGACGACTTCGGCGACCCTGAGGTCGCGAAGCGTCTGCTGGGCCTGTCGGACCGCCACCGCGGCGGCGTCCTCCCACGAACTGGTGCTGGTGCCGATGAGCTCGGTCACTCGGTAGACGCTCATGTTCCTCCTCGGCCGAAGGGAATGCCCGTCTGCCATGGTCGTCCTGGTTCCGCGGACCCGCAACCTGCGCGGCGGCCCGGCTGGAGACTGACGCGCGTGTGGCCCTACGGCAGCTCGGGTTCGTCGTTGGCGGCGGACTCGATCCAGTCGACCGCCTCGTCGGAGAGCTGGGACTGGCCGTCGGCCGAGTCGCCCGCCCACCACGCCGGGTCCGTCGCGCCGGACGTCACTGCCAGGATCTGGCGCGCGACATCGTCGGTCAGCGGCTCACCGTTGTGCGCCATCAGCCACGCGCGGGTCGGGTCGGAGAGCTTCGGCCACCACTCCGAGATGTCCATGACGGCACGGTACCCAGGCGTGGGCGGCGGTCTCCAGCTCCGGCTGCTGCTGACTCAGCTTTTCTCGCAAGTGATGTAGATCGGGCGTGCTGTCGATCGTGGAGGGGGTGACAGCAGCGGCATGAGGCCGCCGCCACACCGCAAGGAGACCGCCATGAGCATCACCCGCCCCGCCGGCACCCCGTCGTCGGCGCACACCTCGTGCGACGACGGCTGGACCCCGACCCACGTCACCCGTTCACTTCTCGGCTGGGGTGCCGTCGCGGGCCCGTTCTACGTCGTGACCTCGGTCGTGCAAGGCCTGACCCGCGACGGCTTCGACTTCACCCGGCACCAGTGGAGCCTCCTCGAGAACGGCGACCTCGGCTGGCTCCAGGTGGCGAACTTCGTCCTCACCGGATTCATGATCGTCGCATTCGCCGTCGGACTCCGTCGTGCCCTCGCGAGCGGCCCAGGTGCCCGCTGGGCGCCCAGGCTCGTCGCGACGTTCGGCGCCTGCCTCGTGGCGGCCGGCATCTTCCGCGCCGACCCTGCCCTCGGCTTCCCCGCGGGCACCCCGGACGGCGTCGGCACCGTGACGACCCACGGCATACTGCACTTCGCGGCAGCGGGCGTCGGGTTCAGTGCCATCGCGGCCGCGTGCTTCGTCATCGCCCGGCGGCTCACGTCAGACGGCGAGCGCGGTCTTGCGGTCTTCTCCCGAGCCACGGGCGTCGTCTTCCTCGGCGGGTTCCTCTGCGTCGCCTCCGGCGCGGGTAGCGTCGCCGCCAACCTGCTCTTCACCGCGGCCGTCGTGCTCGTCTTCGCCTGGCTCGCCGTCATCGCGGTCCACGAGTACCGGTCGCTCGCCGACTGACCACCCTGACCGACCACACTGACCGACCAAACCGACTGACCACACTGAAATCGACTCTAGGACAAGGAGACTCCGATGCGTTACCTGATCATCCTCAAGGGCACCCGGCCGGCCGCCCCGCCTCCCGAAGGGCTCATGGCCGCGATCGTGGACCTCGGCGCGGAGGCAACGGCCTCGGGCGCGCTGCTCGACACCGCCGGACTGTCGCCCAGCACGGCGGGGGCGCGGGTCACCGTCGCCGGCGGGGAGCTGTCCGTCATGGACGGCCCCTTCACCGAGGCGAAGGAGTACATCTCCTACGCGGTCTACGAGGTGCGGTCCAAGGAGGAGGCCGTCGAGTGGACCTCCCGCTTCATGAAGCTCCACGTCGACCTCTGGCCCGGCTGGGAGGGTGAGTCCGAGGTCCTCAAGGTCATGGGCCCGGAGGACTTCGCGCCACCGCAGTGACGACCCGGGCGTCCCGCCTGCCCAGTCGCAACACACCGAGCAGTCGCAAGGTATGCCGGTAATAACCGTCAGACTTCGCGACTGCTCGGTGTGTTGCGGGTCGTAGGGTCGTCGGGGTGGAGGGTGACCAGGTGGGCGAGGCCGCCTCGCGTCGGGCCATCGAGGCGATCTGGCGGATCGAGTCCGGGCGACTCGTCGCGGCGCTCGCCCGGATCACCGGTGACGTCGGCACGGCCGAGGACCTGGCTCAGGACGCCCTCCTCGTCGCGCTGGAGCAGTGGCCGGTGGCCGGGATCCCGCCCAACCCTGGTGGGTGGCTCATGACGACCGCGAAGCGACGGGCCATCGACGCCCACCGACGGGTGGAAACGTTCGAGCGCAAGGTCGCTGTGCTCGGCCGCGACGTCCTCGACGACGAGCCGGGCGTGGACAGCGACGACCTGGTCGACCGGCTCGACGACCACGTCGGGGACGACCTGCTCCGGCTCGTCTTCACCGCATGCCACCCGGTGCTCTCGCTCGAGTCCCGCGTCGCGCTGACCCTACGCTGCCTGGGCGGCCTCACGACCGAGGAGATCGCACGGGCGTTCCTCGTGCCGGAGAAGACGATGGCGCAGCGCATCGTTCGGGCCAAGAACACCTTGCGCGACAAGGGAGTTCGCTTCGAGCTTCCCTCCCCGGATGACCTTTCTGAGCGCCTCGCATCGGTGCTCCAGACGATCTACCTCATCTTCAACGAGGGATACTCCGCCACCACCGGCGAGGACTGGACCCGGCCGATGCTCTGCCAGGACGCCATGCGCCTGGGCCGCCTCCTCGTGACGCTGGTCCCGACCGAGCCCGAGGTGCACAGCCTCCTGGCCCTCATGGAGATCCAGGCCTCGCGCCTGCCCGCCAGAGTCGGGCCGGACGGGTCGGCGGTGCTCCTGCCGGACCAGGACCGACGCCTCTGGGACCGGCTGCTCATCCGCCGGGGGCTCTCCGCCCTCGCGACGGCCGAGTCGCTCGACGGGCCGGTCGGTCCGTACCGGCTCCAGGCAGGCATCGCCGCCTGCCATGCCCGGGCTCAGAGACCTGAGGACACCGACTGGGCTCGCATCGCAGACCTCTACGAGGTGCTCCTCAGTGTCTGGCCGTCACCCGTCGTCGAGCTCAACCGGGCCGTCGCCGTCGGCTTCGCGCACGGACCCGAGCGCGGGCTCGAGGTCGTCGAACGGGCCGCGGCGTCAGGCACGCTCGACGCCTACCCCCAGCTGCACGCAGTCCGAGGGGACCTGCTCGACCGCGCCGGACGGCATACGGAAGCGGCGGATGCGTTCGAGCGGGCGGCCGGGCTGACCCGCAACGCAACCGAGCGGTCGCTGTTCACCCGCCGCGCAGAGAAGGCACGGGATGCGGAAACGGCGAGACCCCAGACCTGACGGGCTGGCGGCGCTGTGACGTGCGCCCACGCGACGGGATGTGAACGGGCCAGACTCAGCCGGAGGCGGGCCGGTGGGCGGATGATGAGGGGGTGAGCACGCCGCTCGCCTACTGGGTCGCCGTGGCACTGGGGGCTGCCATCGCGGTCGCCGTGTGCATCGGGTGCCGCCGACGGCCGGGACCCTGGACCACGTGGGCCGGGCGAGCGATCGCGATCGTGCTGGCGCTCGACGCGGTCGTCTTTCTCGCACGCCCGCTGGTGCAGGGCGGCTGGTCGGTGCAGACGTCGCTCCCGCTCGCCCTGTGCGACCTCGCGCTCGTTGTCGCTGCGGTGACCTGCTGGTGGCCGGGTTGGCAGCTGGGCGTGGAGCTCACCTACTTCTGGGGGCTCGCCGGAACCCTGCAGGCGGTCATCACGCCGGACCTGAGCGCCGGGTTCCCACAGCTCGAGTTCTTCCAGTTCGTGGCGGGGCACCTCGGCATCGTGATCGCTGCGCTCTACCTCGTCGTGGGCCTGCGGCTGGAGCCCCGCCCGGGGGCGGTGCCACGCGTCTACGGCCTGACCGTGGCCTACGCCGTGCTGCTCGGGATCTTCGACTGGGCCACCGGCTCGAACTACATGTACCTCGCCGCACCACCTGAACGGGCCACGCTGCTCTCGGCGCTCGGGCCGTGGCCGTGGTACCTGCTCACGGCGTCTGCGGTCGCCTACCTGCTGCTGGTGCTCCTCGACCTGCCGTTCCGCCGGTCGCGCCGTCGCTCACCCCCGTCAGCGGTGCGTGGCGATGGCGACCCGGCCGTTGCGCAGCGAACCAGGGTTGCCGGCGGGCAGGTCAAGCCCGGCCGACAGCTCGAGTAGGTCGAGGTCGGACTCGACGTCGAACCCGTTGTCCGACAAGAGCTTTCGTATGCCGTCCGGTCGCCACAGCGAGCGCCACGGCTCGCGCGCCATCGGGTCCTCCTGCCGCGTCACGCGGAGCAGGAGTCGCATCACCCTCCGCATCGCGGAGGTGCGCAGCGACTTCGCCTGGTAGTTGACGACCAGCCGGCTGCCCGGCGCCGAGAGATGCGCGACCTGGTTGACGGTCGACCGCACCGCCTCGGCCCTCAGGTAGGGCACGACCCCTTCCCAGACCCACGTCGTCCTCACCGACCGGTCGAAGGAGGCGTGCTCGAGCGCCGGCGCGAGCGCGTCGCGGGAGAGATCGACGGCGACCGGGACGACCGTCGCGGCGACGGCCGGTCGCCCAGCGAGCCTGCGCAGCTTGTCGCGGCTCGAGGCGGGGTGGTCCACCTCGAACACCGTCGCCGCGGCGAGCTCGGTCATGCGCCAGGCGCGAGAGTCCAGCCCGGCACCGAGGATGACGACCTGAAGTGCTCCGTGCTGCGCGACCGCCTCGTCGATCGCGATGGTCCGGGGGACCATCGACACGCCTACCCACTGGACCATCTCGTGGCTCATGCGCTGCGGTCCGGAGGGCGGCACGCGTCCCTCTCGGACGTCGTCGACCACGGCCAGCTCGGACGGGTCGAGCAGCTCGCGAGCGACGGAGTCGTGGAACCGGCCCAGTGCGTAGCGTCCGTATGCTGCCGCCCGGCCCTGGCAGACCAGCACCGCCGTCGAGCTGGCCGCCTGCTCGGTCGCTTCGTCGCCCATGCGAACAGTCAAGCATCGTGGGCCGACCGGACCCATCGTCGCGGAGCGCCGACGGCGGGCAGGCTCGCGGACTACGCTGCCCTGCATGGTCTCGAAGACCACTCGGGTCCGCGCCGGGCGCCCGGCGCCGGGGCGATGACCCGCACCGCATGAGCGCCGTCGCTGACCGGCCCGACGAGGCCGCACGGGGGTGGCAGGAGCACGTGCCCGGCCTGGGGGCGGCGAGGTCGTACCGGCGCCCGTGGCTCTCCAAGGACATCATCGCGGGCCTGGTGCTGTCGGCGCTGCTCGTGCCGCAGGGGATGGCCTACGCCCAGCTGGCTGGGCTGCCGCCCGTGACGGGCCTCTACACCTCGATCCTCTGCCTCGTCGCGTATGCCGTCTTCGGGCCGTCGCGGGTGCTCGTCCTCGGGCCCGACTCCTCGCTCGGTCCGATGATCGCGGCGACGATCACCCCGCTCGTGCTCGCAGGGGGTGATCCGGCCCGCGCTGTCGCGCTCGCCTCCGTGCTCGCGATCATGGTCGGGGTCATCATGGTCGTCGCCGGTCTCGCGAAGTTCGGGTTCGTGGCCGACCTGCTCTCCAAGCCGACTCAGATCGGATACATGAACGGGCTCGCGCTCACGATCATCGTCGGCCAGCTGCCCAAGATCTTCGGCTTCTCCACCGACGCGGACGGGCTCCTCGCTGAGATCCGGGCCTTCGGGTCAGGACTCGCCAACGGCGAGGCGAACGCGGTAGCCGCAGTCATCGGGGTGGGCGCCCTGGCCGGCATCCTGTTGCTCAACCGGCTCCTGCCGAAGGTGCCGAGCGTGCTGGTGTTCGTCGTGCTGACCGCCGTCGCAGTCAAGGCCTTCGACCTCCAGGCACAGGGTGTCGACACGGTCGGCGTTCTCCCGCAAGGCTTTCCACCGTTCACGATCCCGCTCGTCGGATGGAGCGATCTGCCGCCGTTATTCCTCGGCGCGTTCGCGATCGCGGTCGTCGCCCTCGCCGACACGATGTCCACTGCGTCCGCCTTCGCCGCCCGCAAGGGCGACCGCGTGCAGGGCAACCAGGAGATGGTCGGGATCGGTGCCGCCAACATCGCGGCCGGGCTCTTCCAGGGCTTCTCGGTCAGCACGAGCGGGTCGCGCACCGCGGTCGCCGAGCAGGCGGGCGCTCGCTCCCAGGTCACCGGCCTCGTCGGCGCCGCGGTGATCACCGTGGTCCTGCTGTTCGCCAACGCCCTCATGCAGTACGTGCCGCAGCCGACGCTGGGAGCCATCGTCGTCGCGGCCGCGATCTCACTGACCGACGTCCCCGGCACCCACCGGCTGTGGCTGCAACGGCGCATGGAGTTCCTGCTCTCCATCGTCGCCCTGCTCGGCGTCGCCCTGCTCGGTGTGCTGCCGGGCATCCTCATCGCGGTCGGGATGTCGATCCTCAACGTCTTCCGCCGCGCCTGGTGGCCGCACCAGGCCGAGCTCGGCCGGGTCGAGGGGATCGCCGGGCTGCACGACACCAAGAGCTACCCGGATGCCGAGCTGCTCCCGGGGCTGGTCGTCTACCGGTTCGACGCACCCTTGATCTTCGCCAACGCGCGGACGTTCAACGAGACCGTGCGTGCGATGGCCGAGGACCGCCCGGACCTGCGCTGGATCGTCGTGGCCTCGGAGCCGATCACCGATGTCGACACCACAGCGGCCGACATGCTCGAGGACCTGGACACCTGGCTCGGTGACCGTGGTGTGTCCATGGTCTTCGCGGAGATGAAGGACCCGGTGCGAGCCAAGATCGAGCGCTACGAGCTGTCCCGCGCGATCGACCCGTCGCGATTCCTGCCGACCATCGGCGCGGCTGTCGCCGAGTACTCCAGACAGACCGGGGTGACCTGGCGCGGCCCGGACGGACCAGTGTGACGGCAGGCTGACCGTGCCGGTTTCTCGGGGCCTTCGAGCCCCGATATTCACCCGCTACGAGTGACGACCGGCGGGCAGCGCGGCGGGCACCCTGGGAGTGCTCCTGGGCCACCGCCGTCACGGGAACCGTGCGACGTGCCCGCGGGGGAGCGAGTAGCGCAAGCGCGACGCCGGACGGAGGCGTGGTCGTGGATCGTGGGTATCGAGGCAAGAGCACTTCGCAGCGGCACGGAGTCCGCAGGAGGCTGGTCCTCCTGACCGTGGCGGCCCTGGGTATGCCGCTCGTGGCGGCCTGCTCCCAGCAGAGCACCACGCCGACGCTGAACTGGTACATCAACCCGGACAACGGGGGCCAGAAGCGGCTGGCCGAGAAATGCACCCCGAAGGACGGCAGCTTCAAGGTGACCATCCAGACGCTGCCGAACGACGCGTCCCAGCAGCGCGAACAGCTGGTTCGCCGTCTCGCGGCGCAGGACAGCTCGATCGACGTGATGAGCCTCGACCCGCCGTTCGTGGCGGAGTTCGCCAACGCCGGGTTCCTGCGGCCGTTCTCGAAGTCAGACGAGGCGACCCTGACCCAAGGCGTCCTGCGGGCACCCATCCAGACGGCCTTCTGGAAGGGCAACCTCGTCGCGGCGCCGTTCTGGGCGAACACCCAGCTCCTGTGGTACCGCAAGTCGGCCGTGACGGCGGCGGGCGTCGACCCGACTGCGCCCGGGTTCACCTGGGACCAGATGATCAAGACCGCTGAGAGCCAGAAGAAGGTGATCGGCGTCCAGGCCAACCGCTACGAGGGCTACATGGTCTGGATCAACGCCCTCGTCGTCTCGGCCGGGGGGCAGATCATCACCAACGTCGAGGCGGGCAAGGACGCCACGCCCACGATCGCGTCGCCCGCGGGGGACACCGCGGCCCAGATCATCGGCACCCTGGCGCGGTCGTCCGCCGCGCCGCCGGCGATGTCCACGGCCGGCGAGGAAGAGGCGCGCTCGGCCTTCCAGGGCGACCGTGGGATGTTCATGGTCAACTGGCCGTACGTGTACAGCGCCGCCCAGGGCGACGCCAAGGCCGGGGCCATCCAACAGTCCGTCGTCGACGACATCGGCTGGGCGCGGTACCCGGAGGCCGTCGCGGGCAAGGAGAGCAAGCCACCGCTGGGCGGCATCAACCTGGCCATCGGGGCGTACACCCAGTACCCGAACCAGGCGCTCCAGCTCGTCAAGTGCGTCACGTCGCTCCAGAGCAACATCGACTACATGCTCGACTCCGGCAACCCGGCCGCGAAGGCCGCGGCATACGACGACCCGCAGGTCCGCAAGGTCTTCCCGATGGCCGACCTGATCCGCGACTCCATCAACGGAGCAGGGCCACGCCCGATCACGCCGTACTACAACGACGTCTCGACATCGGTCCAGATCACCTGGCACCCCTCCACCGGCGTGACCGCACCGGAGACGCCGAAGGAGACCAGTGACTTCATGACGGCCGTGCTGCACGGTCAGCGACTGCTGTAGCCGAACCGAAACCCGTCTCTGAAGAGCAGGAGGAGCCATGGCCGCCAACGAACCGGCAGCAGCCACAGGGCAGTCGGTCGCGACTGCGCCCCGCCCGGCGACGCCGGTGCCGATCTCCGACCGCACTCGCCACGAGCGTCGTCTCGGGCTCTACCTGTCGGCCCCCGCGTTCGTCGTCATGGTGGTCGTGACGGCATACCCGTTGGTCTACGCGGTGGTGCTCTCGCTCTACAACTACCGCCTCACGGACCCCTCCGGCCAGGAGTTCGTCGGCCTGCGCAACTATGCGACCGTACTGACCGACCCCGTCTGGTGGACCGACTTCAGCACGACGCTGATCATCACCGTCGCCAGCGTCGCGGTCGAGCTCGTCCTCGGGTTCGCGTTCGCCTTCGTGATGTACCGAATCCTGCGGGGCCGCAGCCTGGTCCGCACCGGCATACTCCTGCCCTACGGCATCATCACGGTGGTCTCGGCCTACATCTGGCGGTACGCCTTCCAGCTCGACTCCGGCTTCATCAACCAGTGGTTCAACCTCGCGGACTTCAACTGGTTCGGGCAGCGATGGTCGTCCCTGTTCATCATCATCCTGTCCGAGATCTGGAAGACCACACCCTTCATCTCGCTGCTGCTGCTCGCAGGTCTGGTCCAGGTCCCGTGGGACCTGCAGGAAGCGGCCTCGGTGGACGGGGCCACCGCCTGGCAACGGCTGCTGCGCGTCACCCTGCCGAACATGAAGGCGGCGATCATGGTGGCCCTGCTGTTCCGGACACTCGACGCATGGCGGATCTTCGACAACCCGTTCATCATGACGGCCGGCGCCAACCAGACCGAGACCCTGTCGTTCCTGGCCTACCGCCAGAACGTCACACTGCTCAATATCGGGGTGGGGTCCTCGATCTCGGTCCTGCTGTTCTTCACGGTCGTCATCATCGCGTTCATCTTCGTCAAGCTCTTCAAGACCGACCTGTCACAGGTGAGGGGTGACCGCTGATGACGAGCCCACGCGCCGCCAGATGGTGGACCATCTGGGGTCTGCTCATCCTCGTATGGGCGGTGTTCCCCCTGTTGTGGATGGTGTCACTGTCGTTCAAGGACCCGGCGACCTTCCGCAGCGCGACCCCGACCTTCTTCCCGAAGGAATGGGTGTGGACGAACTACCAGACCGTCTTCAGCGACTCCCTGTTCACCAGTGCTCTGCGCAACTCGGTGGGTATCGCGCTCATCGCGACCCTGTTGTCGGTCATCGTGGCGATGTTCGCGTCATATGCCATCGCGCGGCTCGAGTTCCCCGGCAAGAAGCTCCTCTTGTCGATGGCCCTCGCTATCGCGATGTTTCCCCAGGCCGCCCTCGTCGGGCCGCTGTTCAACATGTGGCGCAACCTCGGCATCTATGACACGTGGGTCGGCCTGATCATCCCTTACCTCACCTTCGCGCTCCCGTTGTCGATCTGGACGATGTCGGCGTTCTTCCGGCAGATCCCGTGGGAGATGGAGCAGGCGGCCCAGGTCGACGGGGCGACGGCCTGGCAGGCATTCCGCAAGGTCATCGTGCCGCTCGCGGCCCCCGGTGTCTTCACGACGGCGATCCTCACGTTCTTCTTCTGCTGGAACGAGTTCCTGCTCGCCATCTCGCTCACCTCGACCGACAAGGCCCGCACCGTTCCGGCCGCCCTGTCGTTCTTCACCGGCGCCTCGCAGTTCCAGTCGCCGGTGACCGCAATCATGGCGGCCTCCGTGGTCGTCACCATCCCCGTCGTGATCCTCGTACTGGTCTTCCAGCGCCGGATCGTGGCGGGCCTGACGTCCGGCGCCGTCAAGGGCTGACGTGCCCTTCGTCAACCAAAGGAGTGGTCAGTCGTGGCAGCCATCACCATGAAGAACATCGTCAAGCAGTACAGCGACGGGTATCTGGCCGTCGACGACGTGAGCCTCGACGTCGCCGACGGTGAGTTCGTGATCCTGGTGGGACCGTCCGGGTGCGGCAAGTCGACCTTGCTGCGGATGATCGTCGGGCTGGAGGACATCACCTCCGGCGAGATGCTCATCAACGGCACCCGCGTCAACGAGAAGGCCCCGCGCGACCGCAACCTGGCGATGGTGTTCCAGAACTACGCGCTCTACCCGCACCTCAACGTGTTCGAGAACATCGCTTTTCCCTTGCGGCTCAAGAACGCTCCCGAGTCGGAGGTGAAGGCGAGCGTGCAGGAGGCGGCCGAGGTCCTCGAGCTGACCGAGCACCTCGACCGCAAGCCGGCGAACCTCTCCGGCGGGCAGCGCCAGCGGGTCGCGATGGGCCGCGCCATCGTCCGCAAGGCAGACGCGTTCCTCTTCGACGAGCCACTGTCGAACCTGGACGCCAAGCTCCGTGGCCAGATGCGCACCGAGATCGCCCGCATGCAGCGCCGGCTCGGCACGACCACGGTCTACGTCACCCACGACCAGACCGAGGCGATGACGCTCGGTGACCGGATCGCCGTGCTGCGCAAGGGAGTCATGCAGCAGGTCGGGACCCCTCACGACCTGTACGACTCGCCGACCAACCTGTTCGTTGCCGGCTTCATCGGCTCGCCGCCGATGAACTTCATCCCCGGGCGAGTGCGGGACGGCGGCATCGAGACGCCGTTCGGGGACGTGGCCGTGAGCGACCGCTTCAAGCGTTCGGCCGGGCACGAGCTGGTCATCGTGGGCATCCGTCCGCAGCACTTCGAGGACGCCTCGCTCCTCGAACCGACCGTGAGGGCGCGTGGCCACACGTTCTCGGCGACGGTCGACGTGACCGAGTGGCTGGGCGACGAGCTGTACGCCTACGTGCCGTACGAGGCGCCCCATGACGTGACGCAACAGCTCAAGGAGCTGCAGCGCGAGCTGGACAGCGAGCAGATGCGCACCCAGCTGGTCGTGTCGCTCGACGCCCAGAGCCGGATCAAGAGCGGCATGACGACCGATCTCTGGTTCGACAGCGAGCAGGCCCACATATTCGACCCCGCCAGCGGGGAAAACCTGACGCAGTATGCCGCCCGGCCAGAGCCCGCCGTGAGCTGACCGCGCGGACCGCGGGTCCCAAGACGGTGGGGCGTATGCCGGAGAGGGCGGCATACGCCCCCCACTTGTGTCGGCTAGCGGCGCGCCCCTGTGTCCAGCAGGCTCGCCATCCGCTTGGCGACGAGGTCCGTGGCGCGGCGGGGGCTGAGCCGGGTCAGCCGGTCGAGCATGCGGGCGTCCTTGCCGACGACGACGCGGTAGTGGCCCTTCTCCACGCCGCTCTCGATGATCTGGCGGGCGGCGTCCTCCGGTGTGGTGAGCGACGCGGCCTGGGCCGGGTCCATGGCCTCCATCCCCGGGATGGCGACACCGCTGTTCTCGGTGATCGGGGTGGCCACGCCTCCCGGATGCACCACGGTGACAGAGACATTCGTGGTCCGTAGCTCCGCGTAGAGCCCTTCCGTGAGCAGCTGCACGGCCGCCTTGCTGGCTCCGTAGACCGTCTGGCCGGGGACCGGGACGAACGCGCCCATGCTCGAGACGTTGACGAGCGCCGCCTCCGGCCTCGCGAGCAGCACCGGCAGGAACGCCTGGACCGTGTTGACGACGCCCCAGAAGTTGACCGCCATCACCTTCTCCACGTCGGCTCGGGCGAGCTCGGCGAACGGGACGAAGCGCTGGATGATCCCGGCCACGTTGAGCAGGCCGTCGACCTGTCCGTGGACGGCCATCACCTCCTGCGGCAGGGCGGCGACCCGGTCGAGGTCGGTCACGTCCACGGTGTGGCTCGAGAGCCGCTCCGCCGCAGGTCCTGCCAGACGGGCCGTCTCCTCGAGGCCTTCGGGCCGCAGGTCGACCGCGGCCACTCGGGCGCCGCGCGCGAGGAGCGCCAGGACGACCGCGCGGCCGATCCCGCTGCCGCCGCCGGTGACGACCAACACCTTGCCGGAGATTCTCATGTGTTCTTCCTTGCTCTCGAGATCAGCTCGCCACGGCAGGCTGCCGGGCTGCGTGCTTGGCGGCGATGTACCCGAAGACGCAGGCCGGACCGAGTGTCGACCCCGGCCCCGGGTAGGTACGGCCCATCACCGACGCGGAGGTGTTGCCGGCCGCATACAGGCCGTCGATGACGGTCCCGTCCTCGCGCAGAACCCGGGCATCCACGTCGGTGAGGACACCGCCCTTGGTGCCGAGGTCACCTGCGACCACCTCGACCGCAGTGAACGGACCCTTCTCGAGAGTCCCCAGGTTGGGGTTGGGGCGGGAGCCGGGGTCGCCGTAGTAGCGGTCGTATGCCGAGTTCCCGCGCCCGTGGTCGTGGTCGATGCCGGTTCGCGCGAACCCGTTGAACCGGTCGACGGTGGTCGCCAGGCGGCCCGGGTCCACGCCGATCGCGTGGGCGAGATCGTCAAGGGTGCCGGCCTTGTGCAGGATGCCGGCCGCCGCCATCGCCTTCGTCGCGCGCGGATCGAGGGCGTAGGACCGCAGGTAGCGGCGTGCATGCCGGACGTCGGCGATCATCCAGTACCTCCCGGGCACCGTCTCGCAATGCTCGAGCATGTGGTGGCCGAGGTCGACGTAGGACTCGGACTCGTTGGCGAACCGGTCGCCGCGCCCGTCGACGATGATGGTGTGCGGCATCGAGCGCTCGCTGACCAGGAACGCCGCGGTGCCCCCGACCGCCGACGGCGGGATCGATGCGCCCCACCAGCAGTCGTCCATGAGCTCGAGGGCCGCCCCGATCCTCACCGCTACGTCGATGCCGGTGCCGACATTGCCCTTCGAGCCCGACGAGGCCGTGCCGTCGACGCCCTGGTAGCGCTGACGCCACTCCCGGTTGTGGTCGAAGCCCCCGGCCCCGAGCACCACGCCGTGCCGCGCCCGGATGCGTTGTGTGGCGCCGCCGCGGGTCGTACGGACCCCGACGACCCGGCCGTCCTCGACGACCAGCTCCTCGACCGGGGCGGACAGCCAGACGGTGGTCCCCTGCCGCAGGGCGACGTTCAGGAGTGAGGCGGTCAGCGCCGCGCCCATCCCGACCAGCCGCTTGCCGCGCACCAGCCCACCGAGGACCCGACCGACGACGCGGGCGCCGCGGGCGGCGCCGTCCGGTGTGGTCCAGGCCCGCGACAGCAGCCAGAAGTCGTCCGTCTTGACGGGTGCAGGCACGCCGTCCTGGCCGCGCGCCGTCGCCCACCAGGAACCGAGCCTGCGGGTGTCGAAGGGCTGGACCTCCAGCGCCCGGCCGATCTTGCCGCCCGGCTGCTCGGGGTAGTAGTCGGGATACTCCGCGGCGCGGCAGAAGCGCACGCCCAGCCGCTCGGCGAGGGTCACAAAGCCCTCGACACTGTCGACGAAGGCCTCACGCCGCTCGGGTGAGGATGCGGGACCGGCGTCTCCGACGGTGACCTCGAGGTAGGCCAGGGCCTCCTCGCGCGAGTCCGCGGCGCCGGCACGGCGCATCAGCGGGTTCGTCGGGAGCCACAGGCCCCCACCCGACATCGAGCTGCTGCCACCCCAGCGGTCCGTCGCCTCCAGCATCAGCACGGTCAGCCCCGCGTCGGCGGCGGTGATCGCCGCCGAGAAGGCTGCCGCGCCGGTTCCGGCGACGACGAGGTCGTATGTGTGGTCCCAGACGTTCTGCATGGTTCAACCTCCACTATCCGGACAATGCTGTCCGGTTCGATACAGTGAAGGATGCCTGCTCCGCAGACCCCACGCAAGAGTCCCGAGCAGAACCGTGGATCCGCCGGTCGGCCGAACCGCGGTCCCGCGGCCGCAGCCGCCAACCGAGCCGCGTTGGTCGAGGCGGGCCGCGAGCTGTTCGCCCGCGATGGCTACGACGTCCCGATGAGCGCCATCGCGCGGGCGGCCGGGGTCGGGCAGGGCGTGCTCTACCGGCACTTCCCCAGCCGGGTCGCGCTCGCGCTCGCGGTGTTCTCCGACAACATCGACGAGCTCGAGCGGACCGCGGCCGCCGACGACGACGAGGGAGGCTTCCTTTCGCTGTGGCGCAGGATCGTCCACCAGACCCTCGAGTCGACGGCGTTCGTCGACCTGCTGGTCCGGGCCGAGCCGATGCCCGACTGGGCCGGCGCCGACCGGCTCGAGGCGATCGTGAGCGCACCCCTCGCGCGGGCCCAGGCCGCCGGGCTCGTCCGCGCCGACCTCACGGCGCACGACGTGATCCTGCTGCAGCGGGTGATCTACGGCGTGATCGTGACCGCCCCCGAGTCGACGGACCTCTCGGCCGAGGTCAGGCGCACGGTCATGCTCGTCGACGAGGCTCTGGGGCGAGCCCTCGACGGCTGATCGACGTGGCCCGCGGGCCACCACAAGTGAGCGCCTGCGCAGCTGTCGTGCCGGTATGCCGCTTGCGACCACGACTGGTGGCCATCGGCGCAGCTGTGGTGTGGCGTCGGGCTGCAGCGACCGCAGGGCGTCCTGGTAGAGCCCCAGCATCAGGGCCAGGTCCTCCTCGAACTGGGCGAGGCCCTGCCCGCGCTCGCCGACTGAACACCGCGTCTCATCGGCTCGGCCCAGCGAGGAAAGGCTCGTAGAAGAGCTGCTTGACGGCGCGCGGCGAAGGAGCATGCCCGCGACGAGCGCGATCCCGAGCAGCAGGAACGAGGACGCGACCGTCGCCGCATGCTCACTCGGCGAGCAGGGCCGCCAGGGTGCCGCCGAGCTCGAAGGCTGCGTCTCGGACGTCGCGGTCGACCGGTCCGGTCACCAGCAGCGGGCTCGCCGAGCGGACCCAGCCCAGCGCCCCGGCGATCGACTCGATGGCGCGGCTCGCACCGGCCGTGTCGTTGTTGCCGTGCACCCAGTAGCCGTACGGCATTCCGCGCTTGGCTTCCAGCGTCGGGTAGTACACCGTGTCGAAGAAGTGCTTGAGCGCCCCGCTCATGTAGCCGATGTTCGCCGTGGTGCCAAGGAGTATGCCGTCGGCTCCGAGCAGGTCGCTCACCGTGGCGGACAGCGCGGGGTGGAGGTCGACCGTGACGCCCTCGATGCCCTCGGCGCCGGTTCCGGCGAGGACGCTCTCGAGCAGCTCCTGGGTCGCGGGCGACGGCGTGTGGTGGACGACGAGCAGACGCGCGGTCACGCTGCCCAACCTAGCCGCCCACGCGGCATACGCTCGCGGCTCAGGCCTCGCGACGCGGCTCGGCCGCTGCCGACCACTCGTCGTCGAGGATCGCGTAGCCGACCGAGTCGAGCCATCGCCCGGACCGGTGCAGCGAGTCGCGCACCCCGTGCACCTCGCGGCGCATGCCGACGCGCTCCATAAGGCGCCACGAGGGCTCGTTGGCGAGGAAGGCCGCAGCGGTGACGCGGCGCAGGCCGAGGTCGTCGAAGCAGTATCGGAGGATCTCGCGCACGGCTTCGGTGGCGTAGCCGTGCCCGGTGTAGGCCGGATCGAGGACCCAGCCGAGCTCGGCCTGGACGTCGTGCGCCTGGTCGGCGACCTCACGCTGGGCCCACGCATCCTCGCGGCGGAGCATGAGGTCGCCGATGACCGGCCCCGAGATGCCGCCGAGAGTGATGACGAGGGTCGTCGCGAGCCGGGCGGGGTCGCAGAAGAGCGCGCGGTAGCCCTCGAGATCGGCGGGGCTGCCCGTCAGCCACCCGTTGACCTCCTCGAGCCGCCGGAACCTCCACGTCGGCTCGGTGTCGTCGACGGTGGAGGGACGGAGGGTGAGGCGCTCGGTGCGCAACGGGCGCTCCAGGGCCGAGCGGCGCTCGGGGGACGGTGCGCCGGCGGCGCGCAGGTCGAGCAGGACGGCGCCGATGTCCCGGAGTCCGGCGAGTATGCCGTGCAGCTGGGCCTGGTCGGCGACTGCGACCGTCACCGTGGTGGTGCCGTCGGAGGCGCGAGCCAGGTCGAGCTCGCCGAGCCAGGTCGACCAGTGGTCGTCGAGGTGACCATCGACGCGGATCGTGTAGGTCGTCGGGGAAGGGTGCACGGGAGCCCTTTCTGGTTGCCTGGACGGTGCCGTCGTCACCGGCCGGCCCCGCTCCCGGGTGCTCATCGGACGGTGGCGACGTCGGTGCGCGCTGTGTCGGTCTCGCTCGAGTCTGCCCCTCGCCGGGCCAGGCGGAAGAGCGAGACGCCGAGCCCGATCATCGCGATGCCGTTCGGGAACGCGAGGAGGCGGTAGAACGCATCCGGCATCACCGCCAAGGCGGCGCTGACGACGCCGCTGACCGCGAGCAGCACGGCCGCCCAGCGAGCGAGCACGTGGGCGCGGAAGAGTGCGATGCCGAAGACCAGACCGCCCAGCAGGTAGGCAGCGCCCTGGAGCTTGGCCATGGTGGCCAGCGCCCCGATGTCACCCACCGGCGAGCCGCCGGTCGTCGCGGCGATGACGTCGTTGGCGTAGGAGGGGCTGATGGCTGCGACGGTCGGCATCACGAAAGCGGCGACGAATGCCGTGCTCATGATCATGAGGTAGCCGGCGCTGAGGACGAGGTAGCCGACGAGGCCGAGCACGCCGTTGCGGCGCACCTGGCTGAGGTACATGCCGGTGATCCCGACCAGGGACAGCACCGCCATGAGGACCTTGAGGGTGTCGCGGACGGCCATCTCGGTGGTCTGGATCGAGGCCGCGTCCAGGGGCGGGTGGTTGACCTGGACGCCGATGAAGAGGGCGCCCGCGGCCACGGCGCAGATGCCGGCAGCAGCCGTGAGGCGACTGGTGGTGATGCTCATGTCAGGCTCCTTCGTTCCGGTGCCGGACGTGCTGCCCGGCGATGTCGCAACGCTAGGAACCGACGTGGTGAGGCCACATCACCAGATGATGTGACTCCGGTGGTGAGCCTTCTGACGAGACTTTGTGGCGAGACTCGTGGTGCGCCCGTGGCGGGTCGGCGGGCCGCCGTCAGACGAGGCCGAGGTCGGCGGCTCGGCGGACCGCTGCTCGACGGGTGTTCACGCCGAGCTTGGTGAAGATGTGCTTGGTGTGCGTGCGCAACGTGTTCACCGAGACGAAGAGCCGTCGCGCGATCTCCGGCCCGCTGAGGTCCGTCGCGAGGAGCCGCAGCACCTCCAGCTCGCGCTCGCTCAGCTCCTCGTTCCCTTGCCCTGCCGTGCGTCCAGGTCCGTCGCGTCCGGGCCCAGTCGCGCTCGGCTCGGCCGCCGCGGCAGCCAGCAGGCGCCTGGCCTGCGCTTGCGCCTCCGGCGCCTCGCTGCGGGCGACCTGCTCGAGCAGCGTGGTCATCGGCTCTCCCTCGTCGAGGAAGAGGCGGACGTACCCGGCCGGCACGCCGTCGAGGAGGGCAGCGGCCAGGTCCGTCGTCGCCGAGACGTCATCGTTCGCCTGGCGTGCCAGCGCCCGCACCGTGAGCCCCTCGACGATGCTGCCGTCCCGGCCCGCGGCCCGCGCGACGTCGAGGAGCCGGTCGACCAGGTCGAGCGCCGCGCGCGGGTCACCTTCGGCGACAAGCAGTCTCGCGAGGGTCAGCTGGTCGTGCTCGGCGAGGTAGACGGGCAGGTCCGTCGGCGCGACCCCGCGGTCTCGCGCCCACTCCCGGGCGTCGTCGAGGCGGCCCTGCCGGATCCGGACTCGTGCGCGGGACGCCGCGATGGGACGCACGTCCGGAAAGTAGCCGGGCAGGAAGAGCGGCTCTGCCTCGTCGAGCATCGAGCCTGCACCGTCGAGGTCGCCTCGAGCCTGCAGCAGCGCGGCTGCCGCGGTGAACCACCGAAACCGGTTCTCCAGCAACGACGCCCGGTCGCCCAGCTCGCGCGCCACCTCGAGGTGCTCCTGCGCGGCATACAGCTCGCCCTGCTCGCGAAGGACGTCGGCAAGGCCGACATGCAGGTCTCCCGTCGTCGGGAGCACCGGGCCGGGGTGGCTCTCGGCGGCGGCGAGCGCGCGCTCATACAGTCGGCGCGCCTCGACCGGGCGTCCGCGCCCCAGCCACATGTTGCCCAGCACGACGGTCGCGCCGAGCTCGTCGGCCAGCATGCCGGCGGCGTGGAGGCTGGCGACGGCCTCGGTGAAGGTGTCGACGGCCGTGCCGAGGTCGCCGGCGGCCCAGGCTGCCAGACCGACGAACCCTGCGGCTGCACCACGGGGGAAGTGGTCATCCGGTCCAGCCAGGGCGAGAGCCCGGCGCGCGTGCGCGACGGTGCCCTCCACGTCGCCCCGCGCCTGCGCGACGGAGGCACGATAGACAGCGACCATCGATGGGAGAGAACGGAGCTCACCGTCTCGGCCTTTGGCGGCATCGGCGAGCGCTCGCGGAGTGGCGATGGTCGCGGGCGAAGCCGCATCCAAGGAGTCCGCGGCATCGGCGAGCCATGGCTCCACCGCATCGAGGTTGCCGGTGGACAGCTGGCTCCAGCCCATCACCGTGGCGAGCAGTGGTCGGCGCCTGACGACGTCGTCGGGCAGCGCGCCGAGCCAGTGCCGAAGGATGCGGTCCTGGCGCTGCCTGCGCAGGCCGGCCACCGCGAGCTCGACGAGGTCGGCGGCGTGCTCGTGGTCACCGCTCGCGATCGCGTGCGGCACGGCGTCGATGAGCTGCCCGTTCTCGGCGAGCCACCGGCTCGCCGCGGCATGCAGCTCGCCGACGGTATGCCGGTCGGTATGCGGGTCGGTATGCGGGTCGACGGGGCTGGCGGGGCTGGCGGCGGGGCTGCGCGCGGTCAGCCGGGCGCGCAGCGCGTCGGCGAACAGGTGGTGGTAGCGGTACCACCGGCGCTCGCTGTCGAGCGGGACGAGGAACAGGTTCTCGCGGTCGAGGGTCTCGAGAAGCTGCTGGCCGTCGGTGCGGCCAGTGAGGGCGTCGCAGAGACCGCCGCACAGCTGGTCGAGCACGGAGGTGTCCAGCAGGAAGTCGCGCACCTCGTCCCGCTGCCGGTCGAGCACCTCCTCGACGAGGTAGTCGAGGACGAACCGGTGGCTGCCGGAGAACGCCTCCACGAACCCGGCGACGTCGCCAGGCCGGTCAGGGGGCGTGTCGCGGGACGCGGTGCCGGACCGGTCGCGGGACTCGGTGCGGGACCGCTGGCGGTACTCGGTGCCGGGCCCCGAGTGGGCCCGGGCCGCGAGCGCGGCCAGCTGGAGCCCGACAGCCCACCCCTCGGTCCGAGCCTCGAGGTCGGCGACGAGGTCGGGCCCTAGCTGGAGCCCCATCACGTCGTTCAGGAACGCCTGGGCCTCCGCGTCGGTGAACCGCAGGTCCGCTGCCCGCACCTCCACGAGCTCGCCGCGAGCGCGCAGACGGGAGAGGGGAAGTGGCGGATCGGCCCGGGTGGTCATGGCCAGGGTGACGTGCGGCGGAAGGTTGTCCACGAGGAAGGTCACCGCGTCGTGGACCGCTGCCCCGTCGATGACGTGATAGTCGTCGAGCGCCATCACCATGGGGCCGGCCAGCACGTCGAGGTCGTTGACCAGGCTGACCAGGACGGCGTCTGGCGGAGTCCCGTCGCTCGCATCCAGCAGGGCGAGCGCCTCGGCGCCGGCGTCGGGTTCGGCCGTGCGGATCGCGGCGACGAGGTGGGTCAGGAACTGTCGCAGGTCGGCGTCGGCACCGTCCAGGGCCAGCCAGGCCACCGCGCGCCGCCCCCGCTCGGCAGCGAGCCACTGGGTCAGGAGCGTGGTCTTGCCGAACCCGGCCGGAGCCGCGACGAGGACGAGCCGTGGCGTCGCGCCCCCGTCCGCTGCCAGCCGGTCGGTGAGGCGGTCCCGCTGCACCAGGCGACGACGAGGCGAGGGCAGGTGCAGCTTGGTGCCCAGCACAGGCATCTGCTCAGAGTAGGGCCAGCGGTGTCGTCAGGTTGCCGGTGGGTCGTCAGCCAGCTGGACCCAGGTGCCCAGCTCGTCGACGTCTGCGCCGCGGGCGAACGCGCGCAGCGCCTCCGCCGCCCGAACAGAGGTCGAGATGAACTCGCCGGCGAACTGGGCACGATCGGGAACAGCGAAGTCGTAGGTCTCGTCGGCACCGACCAGCCCGGACCCCTGCAGGACAAGCCACCGGCCGCCCTCGTCGCGACGGCGGACGACGCCCAGGTCGCCGTTGATCGACAGACCGAGCAACGGGGAGTCCGAGCCGGCCCTGGACACCTCCGTGTAGCCCGACCTCAGCTCCAGCAGGGAGTCCAGCAGCTGCTGGTATGCCGCGTCGTCGGAGACCGTCCGTGCCCCGACGACCCCGGGGGTCCCTGCGGCCTCGGCGGTCCCGGCGACCTCGGCGGTCCGGCCGGGGATCGGCTGGGCGACCGTCCACTCGACGTCCACGGTCGGTCTCCTCGTGCTCGGGTCCGTCATCGGACCTGCAGGTGGATGACCGGGGCCGCCACCGCAGCAGACCGCTGGTGGACGGCCGCGCCATCCTGGCCTCTGGTGCTCACCAGCCCTCTGGTGACGGGAGACTGGCCACCGTGCCGAAGCCGACGTTGGCCCACAGCGAACCGAAGGCGACGACTCCGCCGAATACGAGTGGCTGCCCGGCGACTGACACGGCACGGTCCGCGGTCAGGTCGTCACGCAGATGGACGAACCGGCCGTCCATCGGCACCCAGACCTCACCGGCGATCACGACGGGGCTCCCGACGGACGTGCCCGCATCGGTGATCGTCGCCTCCCGGGTCACGAGGTCGAGGCGCGTGATCAGCGACGAGCAGTCGCTGATCCAGAGCGCGGTCGCGGTGACCACTGGTTGCTGGTCACAGAACTGGACCGCAGTGGGCACCTGGACGCGGGTGGTCACCTCGCGGGTGGCGGTGTCGACAGCGACGAAGCGATGGTTGCGGTAGTCGGTGACCCACACGGTCCCGTTGACCTCGATCGGCGTGGCCGGTCCGTAGGCGCTGCGATTTCCGACCTTCACCTGGTCGAGCAGCGCGCCGTCCGTCGCACGAAGGATGGACAGCGTGCCGCTGTGGTGGCCGGCGACCCAGATCTCGTCGCCCACGATGGCCGACCCCGACGGCGCGTCGCTGGCCACGGACCACTCGAGCTGCCCTGTCCTCGCGTTCCACTTCTCGACGTGGTCGGTGCCGAAGACGGCGCGCACGATCGTGTCCCCTCCGCCGGTCACGTTGGCGCCGGGGTCGCCGCTGACGACAGTGACCTCGTCGGTCGTCGGGTCGATCGCCACGAGCCCGTCGGGCGACGCGGCCCAGACCCGTCCACCGGCCACGGCCATCGTGCCGACGAACCGGAGCTCCCGGGTCGGGATCGTCGCCGTCGGATCGACCTCGTGGGTGACCACCCCGGTGAGGTCGAGCCTTCCTACCGTCCAAGCCTCAGTGGCTGCGTCGGTCCGCCCGACGGCTGACGTCGAAGGCGCGTATGCGGCACCGAGCGCCGATGCGACCAGGGTGAGCGCCGCCGCTGCGAGCAGCCGTGTCCGGCTCGGTCGCCGGGGCGAGACGTGATGGTGCGTGTTCATGGAGTCCTCCCTCGTGCCGGACCCGGTCGGGTGGCAGGTTCCACGGTTGCGGTAAGCCGCGTGCCACACATCTGGCGTTTGCCTTATCTCTGGCAGCACCGCTCGGAACGGGTGCGTCCGGCGAGCCGATCAGCGACTCGATGGGTCAGTCGGTGGCTCAGTCGGTGGCTCAGTCGGTGGCTCAGTCGGTGGCTCAGTCGTGGCTCAGTCGATGAGCAGCGTGCGGCGGGCGATGGCCGCTGCCTCGGTGCGGTTGCTCGCATGCAGCTTGGCGAGGATCCGCGAGACGTGCACGCTGGCGGTCTTGGGCGACATGTTCAGCTCGTGCGCGATCTCGTTGTTGCTGCGTCCGTCGGCGACGAGCGACAGCACCTCGCGCTCGCGCACAGTCAGGTGGTCCGGTCCGGTCGGCCGCTCGCCGGCATCGCTGGGAAGGGGAAGGCGGGCCCGGCGGGCGAAGGCGAGGATCTCCGTCCGCAGCGGTGCGGCCCCGAGCCGGTCCGCGGTGCCCAGGGCTCTGAGGGTCTCGGCGAGCGCGCGGTGACGGTCGCCGACCGCGGCGAGGGACTCGGCGACCCGCAGACGGCATACGGCTTCGTCCCAGCTCCACCCGATGAGCGCCCACGCATCTGCTGCGGCAGCCCAGTCGGCGGGCACGTGGGCACCGCGATGGCTCGCCATCAGGGCCGCGTGCTCGGCGCGGAACGCGTCGGCCGCCGGACAGTCCCACTGCAGGCGCGCCGCGATCGAGTCGATGCGCTCGACGAAGCCGTGCGGCGCAGGATCCGCCGGACGCGCGGTGTGAGCGGCCGTCTCGGCGCGAAGGCTGGCGTTGAGCGCCGGCCACACCGTCGCCGCGCGCCAGGCGCCGGGGTCGCCTTCGAGCGCGCAGAGCAGTCGACGGGCGACCGCTGCGCGCCCGACCGCGTAGAGCGCGAGCACCACGTCGCCCAGGAAGGGCCCGTCCTCGAACGGGTCGGCATCCACCTGCAGGATCGGCTCGACCCGGCCCAGGAGCTCGGGGACACCGGCGATGTCGCCTCGCGTGACCAGCAGGCGCATGGCGGTGGTGTCGGCCTCGTCGTCGAAGCCGGGAACGGTGCGTAGCACGTCGACCAGCTGCTGCGCGGCCGTCCAGTCGCCGACGTCGAGGTGCGCCCTGGCCAGCAGGAACGTCAGGGTCGCGTATCGGACGGGGATGAGGTGGGGCGCCCGGATCGGGGCGAGGACGCGCTCGGCGAGGTCGATCGCCTCGCGCGAGTAGCCGGAGCCGACGAGAAGCACGAGCTGGACTGTCGAGATGAGCAGCCGGTCAGCGACCGGTGCGTCCTGGAACTGCGCGGCCAGCGCAGCCATCCGGTCGGCCTCCGGCCGCGGCCGCGCCCGCACCTGGGCGTCGAAGCCGACGAACACCGCGGCCCGCAGCCGCGCCTTCCGATGTCCCAGTGCCTCGGCCATGTCGAGCGCGACCCGATGCTGCTCGTCCGCGAGCCGAGGGTCGAACCGCCTGGCCGCCCTCGCATTTCGCTGCAGCGCGTCCGCCGCCCTGAGGTCCGGCGCAGCGCCCAGGAGCGTCGTCGCGCGGTCCCTCGTCGTGGTGTGGTCGACCGAGACCGGCCCTTCGAGCCGGGCCCTGGCACCCTCCGCACAGAGGGTCAGCCAGAGCTGGCCCACCGGGTCGGCCTCGCCCCTCGTCAATGCCCGCTCGCGGTTCACGATCTCGAGGAGCTCGGCCCAGTGACCGCTCGCCATGGTCGCGATCGCGAGGCCGTAGAGGATCTCGTTCCGTCCGATGCCGGCCACGGCCTCCGCGTCCGGCACCTGCGGCCACAGGTCCAGGGCCCGCGTCCAGTGGAGCGACTCCAGCGCCGCGTCGCCGATCTCTGCGGCTGCGAGGGCCGCGCGACATGCGGCATCCAGGGCCGCCGGAGCGTCCCCGGCCTGGAACCAGTGGTGCGCCAGGGCGAACACCGCGGCCGCGTCGGTCCTGACCCTGCCCTCGATGGCACGCGCCCAGGCCCGGTGCAGCTCGCGACGCCGACTGGGCAGCACCGTGGCTGCGACCGCCTCGCTCACCAGGGCGTGGACGAAGGTGATCGAGGCGGTCTGGTGCGACACCCCGAGCACGCCGCTCCGGACCGCCTCGTCGATGCTGGCGTCGAAGTCCACCTCGGAGAGGCCCGTGGCGGACCTCAGTCCCACGAGGTCCAGGGGCCCGCCGGCCAGAGCGGCGGCCTCGACCAGCCTGCGCGCCGGGGCCGAGAGGCGGGGGAGCCGGGCCAGGACGATCTGGCGAAGCGAGAGCGGGAGCTGGGAGTCGACATCGTCGAGACTGGCGACGAGCTGCTCGACGTGAAGCGGTAGGCCCCGTGCCAGGCCGACGATCCGCTCCGTGAGCGGCCGGGTCATGTCGGGTCGTCCGATGCCCGAGATCTGCTCCCGAACGCGGGCCTCGTCGAGCCGTCCGAGATGGATGGTGTGAGCGTGGGGTTGCGACTGCACGTCGGCGAGCATCGAGCCCACGGACTCCGGGTATGCCGCGGCCGCCCGGACCGAGCCGACGAGCAGCTGCCTGCGGGCCCCGACGGAGCGGGCAGCGACCGTGAACAGGTCACGGCTCATCCGGTCCGCCCACTGCAGGTCCTCGACGACCCAGCACAGCATCCGGTCCGCCGACAGCTGGTCGATGAGGGTCAGGGCTGCCCCGAGCACGAGCACCCGGTCCAGCGTGGTGCCCCCACCGAGCGAAGGGACGATCCCCGACAGGTGCTCGGCCGCGTGGCCGAGGCGCCGTCGCACCTCGTCCGGGCCCACCTGCCGGACGATGTCCCGCACGGAGTCCGCCAGGACGCCGAACGGCACATCGCCCTCGGCGAGGTCGACGCCGTGCCCGAAGACGACGAGGTCGCGTCCGCGGATCCGGTCGGTGAGCTCCGCGACGAGGCGCGACTTGCCGACTCCGGCCTCACCGCTGACGATGACGACCGACCCTCGGCTATCCCGTGCGTCCTCCGCCAGGTCCAGCAGGTGTGACAGCTCGGTGTCGCGGCCCACCATGACGCGGCTGCGCGGGTACGGCATACGTCCATTGTGGGCGAATCGGGATAGTACGTCTCACGATCAGGGCTATTCGCCGGTTTGGCCGGGGAAGGTCATCTGTTGAGCTTCACCGCACACGGGTCGGCGCCCTTGTCGCCGCGAGCCATGAAGTTCTCGGCGACCTCCTCGGTGAGCACGGTGGGGTCGATCTGGGCGTGCATCACTGCCTGGACCGCGGTGCTGCGCATGTCGAACACCTGGTCGTAGACGGTCTTCGGGCTCTTCTTGTTGACGGTGTCGGTGAGGAACACCGGCGCGTTCGTCCCCGCCTTCAGCTCCAGCACGAACCTCTGAGCAATGGTCAGCTGCTTGTCGCCGGGCAGGGCCGGCGCGCCCATGTCGGCAGACGTGACGAGCGTGGGCTTGTTGAAGCCATACCAGTCGTCGGTTGCGACATCACCGATCAGCAAAGGAGCTTCAAATGCACCGGGGGCTGAGAACTCCTTGATGATGGCAGCTTTCTGTGCCGGCGTGCCACTGGTCAGAAGAATGCCGCCGATATGCAGCTCGTGCATCACCCGAATAGTTGTTGCTTTTGCCTGCACCGGGTCCGCTTTTGATTTTGCAGAGGCGAGGGCGTAAATGCCATTCTCGTCCAGCGGCAATATGACCAGCTGTCCGACCATTCGCTCGAGCACCCATTTGTCGATGCAGGCGAGCTGCTTGGGCTTGGCGACGGACGTCGACTTCACGACCGGCTTCAGGGACGCCGACGGCTTGGGCGGGTCGACCTGCAGCGGGAGGTCCGAAGGCACGCTGGGGATCGGGAAGGGCGCGATCGCCGGGTTGCTGGCCAGGCTCTGCGGCTCTTCCGTGCGCGTGGGCATGGTCTGGTAGTCCGACTGCAGGGAAAGCGCCTGGTTGATCCGCTGCTTGACCGCCTCGTTGCAGCTCGCCGTCCACGTGAGCAGCGACAGCGTCAGCACGCCGGACATCGCCAGGGCCAGCCGGCCGCTGCGCCGTCTGGGCTCGATCGGGCTGCCGTCCCGCACGGCCTGGCTGATGCGGACGCGATGGTAGGTCGGCGCGCGGTGGTGCAGGTCCCCGAACTCTCTCGGGACGTCCACCCGGAACTCGGGCTCGGGGTCGGGGTAGAGGTCCTCGCGACCGAACGCCAGCTCACGCCGTGCCCGCCGGTGGGGGTATTCGGAATAGGTCCGGACGGCATACCGGGAACGCGGGCCGATGGCCTTGGGGTTCTCGAGGTCGTGCGCGCCTTCGCCATACAGCTCCCGCACGGTCAGCTTGCGGATTTCTGCAGCCCTAGATGCAGAATGCCCCGCCTGCTCGGTCGACATCGCCCTCCCCCCGTCCGCTATTCACCACATTGTATACCTAACGGCTCAGACTGGACCATAACAATCATGTTTCGGTCCCATGACGCGGGCCGGAACTCGAGCCTATTTCTGCATGGTCATGTTCATACCACGAGCGGTCCGGTGGCGCGACCGCATCCGACGTGGTCTACTGCGGTTCTGTAAGGACCCGAGAAAGGGCCGGGCGTCGTGGCCGCAGAGGTTCCAGAGGTCTTCGACGAGCTCGTCGGCCGGCACCGCCGCGAGCTGCTCGCGCACTGCTACCGGATGCTCGGCTCGGTCGACGAGGCCGAGGATGCCGTGCAGGAGACCTTCCTTCGCGCCTGGCGCGCGTATGCCGGGTTCGAGGGCCGCTCCACCGAGCGGACCTGGCTCTACCGGATCGCGACGAACGTCTGCCTGACAGCCATCGGCAAGCGCGGCCGCCGGCCGTTGCCGTCCGGGCTGGGCGCGCCCGCCGACGACCCCTCGACCCCGCTCGAGCTCGGCACCGAGGTCCCCTGGCTGCAACCGTTCCCGGACGCGCTGCTCGCTGCGCCACCGTCGGACCCGGCCGCCGTCACGTCCGCCCGGGCCGGCATACGGCTCGCCTTCGTCGCCGCGCTGCAGCAGCTGTCCGCGCGGCAGCGCGCCATCCTCATCCTGCGGGACGTGCTGGGTATGCCGGCCGCCGAGGTGGCCGAGCTGCTCGAGACCACGACGACGGCAGTCAACAGCGGGCTTCGGCGGGCACGCGAGCAGCTGGCTCGGTCGAGGGTCGCCAGTGACCAGGTCTCCGAGCCCGTCGACGCCGCCAGAAGAGTCATCGTGGAAAGGTTCGCCGCGGCCGTCGAGGCGGGAGACGCGAGTGCCATGGCGGAGCTGCTGCGCGAGGACATCGTCCTCGAGATGCCGCCGTTCCTGACGTGGTTCGCCGGGCGCGATGTGGTGACCGAGTTCGTCCAGGGCTCCCTGCTCGGCGCACCGGGCCAGCTCCGCCTGGTCCCGACCGGGGCGAACGCCCAGCCCGCCCTCATCGTCTACCGGCGTGTCGGTGAAGGTCTCGTGCTCCATGCCCTCCAGGTGCTCGAGCTCGACGACGCCGGCATCGCACGCATCACGGCCTTCTCGGACCCGGACGATCTCGCGACGCTGGGGCTGCCCACCGTTCTTGCGGGGTGACCGTGAAGAGATCTCGTCAGCTCGCTCGCCGCGCGACGATTCCGCCGCTCGTCCCTGGTCTGTACCGGTAGAGCGTCGCAACGGGTGACGCAGAGGCCAGAAGGCGGCATACATCATGAACGCGCACACCATCGTCAGCCGAGAGCAGTGGGACGCGGCACGCGAGGGGCTCCTTCGCCTGGAGAAGGAACACACACGGGCGGCCGACACGCTGGCGCGCCAGCGCGCCGAGCTGCCGTGGGTGGCCGTCGAGAAGGACTACGTCCTCGACACCGCCGACGGACCGCGCTCGCTCGCCGAGCTCTTCGACGGGCGCTCGCAGCTGGTCGTCTACCACTTCATGTTCGGCGCTGCCTACTCGGCGGGATGCCCCGTCAACTCCTCCATCGCCGACGCGCTCGACCCGCTGGTCACGCACCTCAACGCACACGACGTGACCCTGCTCCTCGTCTCGTCCGCCCCGATCGAGAGGCTGACGAGCTACCGAGAGCGGATGGGCTGGTCGATCCCCTGGGCGTCGAGTGCCGGCAGCGACTTCAACCGCGATCTTCGGGCGGCCTTCGCTCCAGAAGAGGTGCAGGGGTGGCTCGGGAGCCCGATGCCACGGGTGGTCGCGCGCAACGCCGCGGCGACGGGGACGACGATCCTGGAATACCTCTGTGAGTCACCGGTGTTCAGCGTCTTCGCCCTCGAGGACGGCACCATCTACCAGACCTACTGGACCACGGGCCGCGGGCTCGAGGTCGTCATGCCCTACTACGGCGTGCTCGACCGGGTGCCGAAAGGGCGCGACGAGGCGCAAGGCTTCCAGCTCTGGCTGCGCCGGCACGACGAGTACGAAGCCTGACCTGCTGCGGGTCCGTGCACTGGCGAACGCGACCCCGGCGGCATCGTCCGCACGCGCGGCTGCTGGTCACGGACGGAGCTCGCAGCGGCATACGCGAGCGGCGGCGCCGCTGGGCGCTGATGGGAGAGCCGTTCTCGCCGCACGAGCGTGTTGCGCGACGCAAGCGGGGCTTGGATCACGATGGTGCCCGACGGACCGCCACGACCATCGTCGGTGGGCCCAGCTCGCCCTGGTGCGACAGTTCGTGGCGGTCGATCGGGCCGTCTCCCGCCGGCGCCCTGAACGGTCAGCGCGCTCCGGGCATCGGTGTCGGGGGTGGCTGCCATCCTGGGGTGATGGAGTCGGTGTACGAGGCCGCAGGCGGCCATGAGGGAATGGTCCGGCTGGCGCACGCATGGCACGCGCGGGTCATGGACGACGAGGTGGTCAGCCACGCATTCAGCCATGGGTTCCGTCCGGACCACACCGAGCGGCTCGCCTCCTACTGGGCCGAGGCGCTCGGTGGACCGGCGACGTACTCAGACACCTACGGAGACGAGACCTTCGTGGTCCGGCTGCACAGTGGGAACGGCCCTCATGAGGAGATGAACGAGCGGGCGATCGCGTGCTTCGACGAAGCGTTGGCCGATGTCGGCCTCTCCGACGATCCGCTTCGCGGCGTCTTGCACGACTACTTCGCCTGGGCGACCACGACGACCATGGCGCAGTATCACGAGTCCGCAGACGACGTCCCTGCCGGCCTGCAGATCCCCCGTTGGTCGTGGGGCGGCCTGATGGCTTGACCGCCCCGGGATGTCGGAGACGTGTAGCGCGGCGAGCCTCAGGTCGAGATGTGCCTCAGCTCGGCAAGGCGCTTGATGGTGAGCAGCTGCCGTCGTGCCATCACCAGGTCGCCAACGCAAAGTGCCTGTGCGACAACGGGATTCGTCTCCATGACAACCTTCAGCAGCAAGCGAGTCCTGCTGTCGGCCTGCGGCGCGAGCAGATAGGTCATGTACGCGCCGAGGATGTGGCCCGTGAGAGATCGGCCTTGCTCCACGTGCACGATGCGTCCCAGCTTCCGCCCGGCCGACGCGGTGAAGGACTCACCGACCACCGGCTCCGGGAGGCCTAGGACCTCGCGAGGAGACAGCCGCCTGCCGTTGTCGATCCAGTCGTACGAGTAGGGCGCCACGCGCACCTGCGTCACCCACGTCCAGACCTCGGCTCCTGGCGCATCGACGGAGACCCCTCGCCAGGCCGTCAGCGCCGGTGCGCGGACGAAGTCGTCGCAGGCGAAGGTCAGCTTCGTCTCCTCGGGACTCACGCCCCACATCGCGCCCAGCACAGCCCCATTCTGTCTGCCAGCAGCAGACACCAGTGGTATGCCGCCTGCCCAGTCGGCTGGATGGCCCAGCTTGAGCGACCCTGGGCCTGCGGCGCCGGCCCGCGGCGCCCGCCCGCCGTCGTGCTCGTAGGTCATCGCGAACGCGCGCTGATGGCCGCATGAGGACGAGCTCCGACGTCGGCGCGCTGCTCGGTCTCGAGGACGTCGAAACCGACCAGCTCGAGGATCTCGGCCATGCGTTCGACCGGCCAGAAGTGCGCCTCGGTCACAGCGTGGGCAAACGGCACCAGGTCTGGCCCGTCGAAGAGTCCCAGCAGTCGCAGTCCGCCCGGGGTGAGCGTGGATCGAATGATCCGCAGGGTGCCCGGGCCCGCAGCCGGCGTCCAGGATCCGGCCGTCGACGCCTGCCGCCCACGTCTCGACCCGCGAGCGGTCAGCCGCGGCAGTGGCTTCCATGAAGCCGAACAGCTGGGCGTACTCGTCGGCGCGTGCGGCATACGCGGTGCGGGCGTGTTCGGAATCCACGCACGGGACCCTAGCCCCGGTGGACGGTCACGCCCGCAACAGGTCTGGAACCGCCTGCCTCACACCTCGATCTCCACGTGGGGCATGGTGGGTCGCATGAGCGACGACCACAAGGAACGGCTCCACGACTACCTCGGCAAGGCGCGCGAAGCGGTCCTCTGGAAAGCCGAGGGGCTGTCTGAGTACGACGTCCGGAGACCACTGACACCCACCGGGACCAACCTGCTCGGACTCGTCAAGCACCTGTCGGTCGTGGAGGCGTGGTACTTCGGGCAGGTCTTCGATCGCCCGTTCGTGCCGCACCTGCCGTGGTGGGACGACGACGCGCAGGAAGGCGCTGACATGTGGGCGACGGCCGCGGAGACCCGCGAGGACATCATCGGGACCTACCGCTCGGCCATCGCGCACGCCGACGAGACGATCGGCGCGCTCGACCTCGATGCCCTGGGCCACGTGCCATGGTGGCCTCGCCCGGACGTCACGCTGCACACGATGCTCGTGCATGTCCTCACCGAGACCGCGCGGCACGCCGGGCACGCCGACATCCTGCGCGAACAGCTCGACGGGCGCACCGGGTTGAGAGCGGACAACCTCAACGTGGAGCCCCACGACGAGCAGTGGTGGGCCGACTACCGGTCGCAGGTCGAGGCCGCAGCGAGGTCCGCTTCGACCACCTGACCTGCGCGCAACACACCGAGCAGTCGCGAACTCCGACGGAAATAACCGTCGAACTTTGCGACTGCTCGGTGTGTTGCGGGACGTGGGGCCGTGATCATCGCTCTGGGTCGCGGAGCGATGTGGGGGAGATGAAGCGCCGGAGGAGGCCGTCGCCGTCGTTGCCCGGCGACCTCCGGGCCACGCCCGCGAGGAGGTCAGCGACCTGGACGCGCGGGTCGTCGCGTGAGTCGACGGTCACGAGCCCGGCCAAGGGCGAGACCATCGGCGGCAAGGCCCTGGCTCCATTCGCGTGGGCGTCAGGTGCCTCGGCGCCATCGGCGAGGACCTGCTGCAGGCGCATCAGCCTCCCCGCCGTGAGAGCACTCTGCTCGTCGTGGATCACCAGCACCTGCCGCCGCCCGCCGCTCCAGAACAGGACCGTCTCGGCGAGAGCCGGCAGCAGCGGCTCGAGCGGTGGCGGGATCGTCCGGTCGTCGTGGGCCAGCCGCGTCACGACCGCCCGCACCCTCGTGCGGCTCAGGGATCCGAGAACGTCGTCGGCCTCGGCACCGAGCCCGACGCCGGCCAGCCCGTCGCGCGCCTGGAAGAAGCGCTTCACCACGCCGCGATCGGGCTGGCGCCGCCGCTTGGTCCGGACCAGCTCGACGAACGCCTCGAGGAACGCGCTCCACTCGGCGCCGCCACCGCGCGTCGCCCGGTAGACGGCGAGGGCAGGTGCGCGGTCGTCCTGGGTGAGAGATGTCCCGGCCGCGTAGGACGGCTCGGCCAGGAACAGGTCGACGAGCCTCGTGACCAGGAAGTACTCCTTGTCGACGAGCTGGACATGGGCCCGCCCGTCGAGCTCGCCGAGCATCCACTCGAGCGCCTCGGGCGCGCGCGGCCCCCGCAGCAGCTGCCCGGACTTGAGCTCCTTCAGCGACCACCGGAAGCCGGACCGCAGGCGCGCGACGAGCTCGATGGCCTCCTCGACGCTGAGATCGACACTGGCGTGGGCGAAGACCGGCGTTGCCGCATCGAGCAGGTTGGTGCCCGAGAAGCCGGACTCGTCGCACGCGATCTCCACGACGGCTGCGCCCGCGCCAGTCGCGCCCGCGCCAGTCGTAGGCGGCAGTCCGCCTTGCAGCGGCAGCGTCCGATCACTCACCACGTCATCATGCTCGCCTGCGCGCACGGACCGGGGCCAGCGAATTGTGCCACCTCCCAGGCAAGCCGGGTATGCCGTCGGGTGGGGAGTTGAGGGGGCCGACGGCATACCCGGGGCTCTGGGAGCGGCCCGGCAGGGTCGCCGTCAGCCGGTTGACCCCGTGCTGAGCGAAAGGCGCCTGACGTGGCTGCGGGCGTGGTCGATCGCAGCGTCGAGGTCGGCGAACAGGTGGTTGTCGTGTCGCAACGCGGAGAGGACCCCGACGGTGCGGAACAGCTCGACATGCCCCTCGCGGACACCCTTGATGAGCACCGTGACCCCGCGCGCCTCCAGGCGGTGCACGATCTCCGACAGGACGTGCGCGCCCGTGGCGTCGACGAGCTCGAGCTGCGACATACGCAGGATCACGACCGACACGCCCTCGATCCCGGTGACGGCGTCGAGCACGCGGTCCGCGGCGGCGAAGAACAGGGGGCCGTCGAGCCGGATGACTGCGATGTGCTCGTCGCCCGGCTGTGGGTCCTCGGCGAGCGGCTCGCGCTCGACCCCGGTGGCGCGCGCCAGGCCGCGCAGCGCGAAGAACCCGGCGACGACCATCCCGATGGCCACCGCGACGATGAGGTCGACGGAGACGGTGACGATCGCGGTGATGACGTATGCCGCGGCGTCCGCTCGCGTCGAGCGCAGCACGGACCGCGCGGTGGCGACGTGGACCATCCGCACTGCGGTCACCATGAGGACGCCCGACAGCGCGGCGAGCGGGATGTGGCCCACGGGTCCGGCGGCGACCAGGACGACCAGCAGCAGCACGACGGCGTGGGTCATCGCCGCGACGCGCGTCCTGCCCCCGGAACGGACGTTCACTGCGGTGCGTGCGATGGCCCCGGTGGCCGGCATACCGCCGAACAGCCCCGACCCGATCGAGGCCAGGCCCTGTCCGACGAGCTCTCGGTCGGGGTCGTAGTCCCCGGTGTCGGCCAGCGACGCGGCGACCCGCGCGGACAGCAGCGACTCGATCGCCGCGAGGGCAGCCACGGTCAGCGCCGCGGTCGTCAGGTGCGAGACCGTGTCGGGGTCGAACGGCGGGAGCGCTGGCGCAGGCAGGGAGTGCGGGAGCGTGCCGATGGTCGACAGCGGTGACGGCAGGATCAGGACCAGCAGGGTCGTCGCGACGATCCCGACGAGCGACCCCGGCAGCGCGGCCTTCCAGCGGGGCAGCAGGATCATGGCCGCGGCGACGACCGCGACCGCGCCGAGCGACCACAGCAGGTAGACCGCGTCCGCCGAGAACAGTGAGGAGACGGCAGCGACAACGACATTCGTGTGCGACGCACCGTGGTCTCCCGGCCCGGTGAGCACCGGCACCTGCTGCAGGAAGATGATGACCGCGATCCCGAGCGTGAAGCCCTCGATCACAGGCCAGGGGATGAAGGAGACGGCCCGGCCCAGCCTCAGCAGGCCGGCCGCGAGCACGACCAGGCCGGCCAGCAGGCTGACGAGCGCGACCGCGCCGACCCCGTTGGTCGCCACGATCGGGCCGAGGACGACGACCATCGCTCCGGTCGGTCCGGACACCTGCACGTGCGAGCCGCCGAAGACGGCCGCGACGAGCCCGGCGACGACGGCCGTGACGAGGCCCGCCTCCGCGCCGGCACCCGAGGAGATCCCGAACCCCAGTGCGAGGGGAAGCGCCACGATGCCGACGGTGAACCCGGCGAGCAGGTCGGATCGCCAGGACCTCGGCAGGTCCGCGTAGTCGCGGCGCGCAGGGAGCAGGCTGCGCAGGTGCGCGGCGAGGGGCCTCACCGGACGGAGATGTCCGGCAGCGCCCCTACGGCTCGCAGCCGTGCACTGTCGTTGGTGACGATCTCGACGAGCAGGCGGCGGGCCACGGCCAGCAGCTCGGCGACCTCCGGGTAGGCGATCCGGTAGTAGACGTGGCTGGCGCGACGGTCGGACACGACGAGGCGATGGCGGCGCAGCACGGACAGGTGTTGCGACAGGTGCGAGGCCTCGAGGCCGGTGCGCTCCTGGAGCTCGGCGACGCTGTGCTCGTCACCGTCGGCGAGGAGCTCGAGGACACGGATGCGGAACGGGTGGGACAGGCCCTTGAACAAGCCCGCCTTCACCTCGTAGAGCGGGCGCTCGCTGCGGCTGAATGGCATGATGGATTCATCATATCGACAGATGGCAGTCATCACCAGTGACGTCCGCCTCGGTCGCGGCCGGCAGAACAGCGGTGGCGACGCGCTCGACGCTCCCGAAACGCCGCCCGAACGGTCGGTCAGCTCACGCGGATAACGATGCCCGTCCGCCCGTGCAGCACCGCGGCCACACCGGCACGGACCGCGCGCGAGACCCGCTCCGGAGTGAAGGTCGCGGGGTCGAATGACGTTGCCATGTGGAGTCCTTCGCCGCGGAACGAGGCGCCCGTCCAGTTGGCAGCCGTGACGTTGGCAGTCGGCTCGGCCAGCTCCGCGCCGACGACGAGGAACTGCTGGTCCAGGTGGTTCGCCGTCACGAGCGCGAGCGCGTCGAGGAGGTCGTTGCCGACGCAGATGACGAGGTCCGGGGCCAGGTCGAGGGCCCCCGTGATGCTCCCGATGTAGTGGTCCGCGCTCGTGGCAGTGATCGTCTTCAGGCTGACGTCCTGTTGCTGCGCCCAGTCGGTGACCGCCTTGGCGGTCGTCGCGGTCGGCGCGTCCGTCCCTGCCCTGAGCAGCACCACGCGGTAGCCCGGCGCCGGCCGAACCCCGTCCCAGGAGCCCGGCTCCGGGCTGATCGTCGCCTCGGGTGACGGGGGCGCCGAGGGGTCCACGAAACCCGGACCGAGCGAGCCGATCGCGGTCGGCCCGTCGTGCGGCCCGGACCAGTCGTCCTGCTGCCCGCACCCTCCGAGCAACGCCGCCGCAGCCAGGGTCGCGAGCAGGGCGGCGACCGTGCGCCGAGGCTGAGCAGGCAT
This sequence comes from Monashia sp. NPDC004114, assembly GCF_053603855.1. Taxonomy (NCBI): domain Bacteria; kingdom Bacillati; phylum Actinomycetota; class Actinomycetes; order Micrococcales; family Intrasporangiaceae; genus Intrasporangium; species Monashia sp. NPDC004114. The sequence goes on from NZ_JBSGGK010000010.1 coordinate 156,027, forward strand.
GGGGTCCGTCCGAGCTGGGGGAGAGGGCGCCTACTTCCTACCTCATCCCGCGGTGCCGGCAGACACCCAGAAGCGGTGCGACGTCGTCAGTTCACGGTGATGTCGCCTTCGCACCCGCTGCCGTTCGCGTGGAGGGAGCAGATTTCGTCCGCAGACCACTGAGGAGCGCACCTGTGTCCAACGCCTGGAGCCGGCTCGCAGCGCTGGGAAGCCGCACCGCACGCCGCACCGCACGCCGCATCGCACCGCACACCGAGCACCGCACGGTATGCCGCACCGTGTGCCGTCCCGTATGCCGGGTCGTGGCCATCCTGGTCGCCGCCGCGGCGGCGCTCCTGCTCACCCCGGGAGCCAGCTCGGCCCACGGGTTCACCTCGACGGCATACGTCGATCTCGGCTCGCCCTCGGCGGGCCAGGTGCGCGCGAGCATGGAGCTCGAGTACGACCTGCTCGTCGTGTCGGCCGCCGACGCCGGGCGGGACGACGCCCTCTTCCGCGCCGGCACCGCGGCCTTCGAGGACGGCGACGCCGCGGAGCAGGCCGTTGCGCTTCAAAGGCACAAGGCAAGCGTGATCGCTTATGTCTCAAAGGGATTCCGCGTCTCGACCTCGGCCGGTCAATGCACGGCGTCGATGCTCGAGCCGGTCACGATGACCCAGCGTGACAGCGTGCCGTACGCCAGGCTGGTCCTCGACTACCGGTGCGACCCGTCCGCGGTGTCGCACGACCTGACGAGCATGCTGTTCCCCGACACCGAGGGTTACGTCCGCGACACCAAGACCATCGTGACCTACGACCTCGACCTGCGCAGCGGCAGCGCGGCACTCGACGCCCAACAGCGGACCTTCACGACGTCGCAGTCCGTCCCGGAGCGGTTCTGGGCGTTCTTCCGCCTTGGTGCCGAGCATCTGCTCGGAGGGCTCGACCACATCCTGTTCCTCGTCGCGCTGATCGCCGGGTCACGCAGTCTGCGCGAGATCGTCTTTGCCGCAACCACTTTCACAGTTGCGCACTCGGTGACCTTTATCCTCGCGGCGCTCGGCGTAGTCCACGTCCCGGCTGCCGTGGTCGAACCTGTCATCGCACTGTCGATCGCGGTGGTGGCGGCGGTCCCGCTGTGGCGCATGATGCGCCCCCGAGCCGGTGGCCGTGACCTCGAGCAGGTCCGGCTGGGACGGCTCGGTCTCGACCGCGTCGGAGTGACCCGGCTTGCCATCGTCTTCTGCTTCGGCCTCGTGCACGGGCTCGGCTTCGCGTCAGCGCTGGGGATCGAGCAGGCCTGGTCGTGGACCCTGCTCTGGTCGCTGCTCGTCTTCAACGTCGGCATCGAGGCGGTCCAGGTCGGCATCATCCTCGCCGTCTTCCCGGCCCTCGCCTTCCTCCGGGACCGGGCACCGGTCCTGGGGCTGCGCGCCACCGGCGTCGCGGCGGCGGGGGTGTGTGCGATGGGTCTGGTCTGGTTCACCCAGCGCGCGCTCTCGATCTGAGCCGGACCCTTCGCCTCGGCAGGACTTACGCAGCGGGCCATTGCGCGTGCTGCAGTCGTTCACCGCGAGGACACCCGCCCTGAGAAACCTGAGACCGCCATCAATCCCCTCTGAAACGGACGGACATTGTGAAGTTCTCCAGTTTGAGGCACGGTCAGCACGGCGCCCGGCGCCGGCTGGCTTCCTGCGGCGTCGCCGTGGTGCTCGGCGGCTCGGCCGCCCTGGGCACCGGGCTCTTCGCCACCGCTGCTCACGCCGACGGCGTGTCCACGACCTCGGGCATCGTGCTCGGCGTCGGGGCCAGCGAGTCCCAGCGCGTCGTGTCGTGGTACGCCACGGACGGCAGTCCCAAGAGCGTCCAGGTCGCGCCGACCGCGAACGTCGTCAACGGCGAGTTCCCGGCCGACGCCGTCACCATCCCGGCCGTCGTGGCGGCCAACACCGTCAACGGCGGCTACAACGGCCACGTCACCATCGACGGCCTGCAGCAGAACACTGCCTACTCGTACCGGGTCGGCAGCGAGGGCGCCTGGTCCTCTGCGTACTCCTTCAAGACCCAGTCCTTCTCCGGCGCCTTCGACTTCCTGTTCTTCGGCGACCCGCAGATCGGGTCCTCGGGCAACGTCGCGAAGGACGGCGAGGGCTGGGCCGACACCCTCTCCGTCGCGCTGAAGGCCAACCCGGACGCCGAGCTCCTCGTGTCCGGCGGCGACCAGGTCGAGACCGCGAACACCGAGTCGCAGTGGAACACCTTCCTCGCCCCCGACGAGCTGCGCTCCTACCCGTGGGCGGCGACGATCGGCAACCACGACGTGGGCGGCCGGGCCTACGAGCAGCACTTCTGGACGCCGAACACCGACCGGTCCGCGCCCTTCTACAACGGTGCCGCCGCGACGCGCTCCGGCGGTGACTACTGGTACATCTACAAGGGTGTGCTGTTCATCGACCTCAACAGCAACGCCTACAACAACGGCAGCGACGAGGCCCACGTCGCCTACATCCGCGACGTCGTCAACGCCCACGGCGCCGAGGCCAAGTACACCGTGCTGGTCTACCACCACTCGATCTACTCCCCGGCCGACCACGCCAACGACTCCGACAACAAGAAGCGCCGCCTCGACTTCCCGACGGCGTTCTCCGAGCTCGGCGTCGACCTGGTGCTCCAGGGCCACGACCACAGCTACTCGCGCAGCTACGCCATCAAGAACGGGCAGAAGGCCAACCCGGACGAGCAGCCCGCTCAGACCCAGGTGGCCGAAGGCCCCGGTGGCGTCATCTACGTGACGGCCAACTCCTCATCCGGCTCGAAGTACTACGACCTGACGGCGCCGATCCCGGGCTCGGACTTCGGCCCTGACCCGCTGAACCCGTCCAGCCACTGGGCGAACTCGGTGGAGAACCAGGAGCACGTCCGCACCTACGTCAAGGTCAGTGTCGGCAAGAACGCCCTCACGGTTCAGAACGTCCGCAGTGGCACGTGCGCGGCCCCGAACGCCGCGGTCGAGCTCGGCCGGGTCTCCTGGTGCGGCCCGGAGAAGGGCGTGAACGCGGCCCTGCCCGTCGGCTCGGTCCAGGACCAGGTCGTCATCCACCCCTACCGGGGTCGTGGCGCGCTCGACATCCCGACCGCCGGGCCGAACGACTCGGCGTCGGTGACCTCGGGCCAGGGCGCCGCGACGACGGTCACCTCCCTGAGCTGACGGCATACCGCTTCAGCAAGACCCCAGCGTGACTGGTGGGTGGCCGCCCCGAGGTGCGGTCACCCACCAGCGCACATCCGCTTCCCAGGAGCCCGGATGCACCCACGATCCACCCGACCCATGGTCGGTGCCGGCCGCGAATCGGCCCTCCTCCGACCGGTGCTCACCGTGGCGCTCACCGTGGCGCTCACCGTGGCGCTCACCGTGGCGCTCACCGTGGCGCTCACCCTGGCGCTCGCCCTGAGCGGCATCGCCGGTGGTGGCCTCGCAGCGACCGCCGCAGGCCGCGCTACGGCGACGGCCGACGGGGCCGCGACGTGGACGGTCGCGACGGCGTCGAACCACTTCGGCAGCGCCCGGCGGAACTATGCGTACGTCGCCAACCCCGGAGGGCGGCTCGAGGACGCGATCGTCGTGAGCAACCAGGGCGGCACCCCGATCAGCCTGAGACTGTATGCCGCTGACGGCTACACCACGTCGGCCGGCGACCTCGACCTGCGCGCCGAGGGCACGGCGTCGAAGAGCATCGGCGCCTGGGTGACTCCCGCCAGGTCGGCGGTGACCGTCGAGCCGGGATCGTCCGTCACGGTCCCGTTCACTCTCGCGGTCCCGAAGGACGCCCGGGCGGGTGACCACCTCGGCGGGATCGTCGCCTCGCGCACTCAGCCGAGCTCAGAGGGCTCCGGCGGCCCGGACGTCGAGCGCCGGGTCGGCCTGCGCATCCAGCTGCGCGTCGGCGGCGCCTTCGAGCCGCGCCTCGCGACCGAGGACCTGAACGTGGCCTACGCCGGCACCGCGAACCCGTTCGGCAAGGGCAGCGCCGTCGTCACCTACACGATCCGCAACACCGGGAACGCGGTGCTCCGCGCACGGCAGTCCGTCGGTATCGCCGGCCTGCTCGGGCAGTGGCCGGTTCGCGGCAGTGCGGTCCCCGACTCTCCGGCGCTCCTGCCCGGTGAGACGTGGCCCGTCACCGTGCCCGTCCAGGGTGTGGTCCCGTCCGTCGGCGCAACCGCGACGGTGACCCTGACGCCCTTGCTCACCGACCCGGCCGGGTCGACCGCACCGCTCGCGCCAATCGACACGTCGGCGACCGGGTGGGCGGTGCCCTGGACGCTGCTCCTGCTCCTCGCGGTGCTGGTCGGGCTGGCCGTCGTGGCCGTCCGCCTCCGGCGCGGCGGGCTACGCGCTAGCCGGTTGTGGATGGTTTGAGCGGTCCGGGCGACCACAACCCTCCACACCCCGCGACCCGTCCCGTTGCAGACATCGGCAGAGAGGGAACACATGTCGACCGTTACTCCAGCGCGCTCAGATGCGGACGGCCCGCCGGCCGACCCGCTGACCTCGGCGCGGGCAGCGCGCGGGCCCGACCGGCCGCGCCGGCGCACGGGCCGGCGGTACCTGGGGCTCGCAGGTGAGAGCCTCGTCGCGCTCGGGGTGCTCGTGCTGCTGTATGCCGTCTGGCAGGTCTGGTGGACCGATGTCGACGCGGGTGCCGCGCACCAGCGGTCGGTGCAGCAGCTCGAGGGCGAGTTCAAGGACGGTGCCGCGCCGCGCCTGCCGGGCCAGACCGCTCCGCCCGTGCCGTCGGGCAAGGGCCATGTGGCCCGGATCCCCGTCGTGGCCCGAAGCGTCGAGGCGCCCCCCGAGGGCACGGTGTACGCCATCGTCCGCATCCCCCGACTCGGCCCCGACTATGCCGTCCCCGTCGTCGAGGGGACCAAGCGCAGTGACCTCGAGCAGGGCATCGGCCACTACCGCGGGACCGCGTGGCCCGGCCAAGTGGGCAACTTCGCCCTCGCCGGCCACCGGATGACGTACGGCGGCCCGTTCCGCGACATCGAGCGCGTGCTGCCGGGGGACCGCGTCATCATCGAGACCGCGACGACCTACTACGTCTACACGATGGGCAAGCACACCATCGTCGACCCGAGCCACATCGCCGCGATCGCCCCGGTGCCGGAGAGGCCCGGAGCCAGGCCGACCGTCGCGTCCATCACCCTGACGGCCTGCCACCCGAAGTACGCCTCCACCTGGCGGTGGATCGTCCACGGCCGGCTCGAGGCAGCCGTGCCGCGGGAGCAGTGGGACCCGCGTCAGTGGTACTCCTCGGCAGGAGGCCAGCTGTGATCGCCGCCCTCTGGCACCGGCTCCCGGGCCCCACCTGGCTGCGCGGCCTGGTCGTCGTGGCACTGGTCGTAGCGCTCGTGGCTGTGTGCTTCGAGTGGGTCTTCCCGCTCGTGGCGCGCTCGATACCGCTCAACGAGCAGACCGTCGGCGCCGCCGAACCGATGGGTTAACCCGCCGTTCGTCTGTTGCTGGCCCCACATGGTTCCGCCGGATGCACCAGCCGCGAGAAGGTCCAGCCGTTGGTCCCTCCGCACGTCGCCAGTGCCGGACGGGTCGGTAGGGGAGGGTTGTCAGAACGATGGCTGGGGCACAGTTCCAGGTGTACACGCGCGGGAGCGGGGGCCCGTCGACAGGTGACGTCCGGTGGCGGCTGATCACGGCCAACCACCGCGACCTCGGGCGCAGCGCGGAGTTCTTCGCCGACGCGATCGGGGCCGTCACCTCGATCAGGGTGCTCCTCGCGGGCCTCGAGCGACTGGAGCGGGCGCTGGCCTGCGGCGTCGACGACGGGCTGTGGCGCTGGACGCTGCTGCTCGACGACGAGCCGGTGGCGCGCGCGAGCCGTGGCTACCGGCGGCGCATCGAGTGCGAGCTGAGCGTCAAGCAGTTCGTCGTGCTCGCGGCCGAGTCTGTGGTGAACCCGCAGCTGCGGACCTTCGACCAGTCGGCGCGCTCCCGCCCACCTGGACGGCGGCTCGCGGACGGGCAGGCGCTCACCGCAGCCTCCTGAGGGGCGCTCACAGCGTGAGGCCCCCGCACGTGGTGCGGGGGCCTCACCGCTTTCCTCCAGAGAAAGCAGCTTCAGGCTAGCCGCGGAGCGGCGACCGGCGCCAACCGACAGGCGTGGGCTGTGCCCCGCGCGTCCACAGGTCGGTCGTCTGTCGTTCACGGACCTGAGGCGCCATGGCCCACGGGGCTCAGGAGACTTCACGCGTCAAACGGAGCGGGGGGCTTCGGGAGCCTAGGGATCGGTTGTCGCACAGATGGATTCGCTGGACAGCACAGGCACGCGTGTCGCCGACGTGCCGCGCAGGCTGGTCCAGCGGCATACCGCCTCGGACGTCGGCTTCCGATGGGTGCTCCGCGGTGGCGGGGTGCTCGTCCTCGCGATCATGGTCCTCATCGGGCTGTTCCTGCTCGGCCGCGCGACCACGGCGCTCAAGACGGCGGGGCCGAGCTTCTTCACGACCGCCGGGTGGGACCCGGACGGGCGCAACTTCGGCATCGCCGGAGTCCTGCTGGGCACCGTGCTCATCGGGCTGACGGCGATCGCGATCGCCGTTCCCCTGGCGCTCGGCACGGCGCTCTACATCTCCGAGTTCGCGCCGCCCTCGATCAAGCGGCTGCTCGTCAACCTCGTCGACCTCATGGCCGCGGTGCCGAGCGTCGTCTACGGGCTCTGGGGCGCGTTCATGCTCCAGCCGGACGTGCTCGTGAGCGGACCGACCGGTGAGGGGCTGCCGCGCTGGCTCGCGACGTATCTCGGCTGGTTCCCGCTCTTTCGCGTCGACCAGGACGGTCAGCCGTTCAACCCCGATGACCCGCAGCTGTCGGGCTCGCTCTTCACGTCGTCGACCTTCGTCGCCGGGATCGTCGTCGCGATGATGGTCGCGCCGATCACCTGCTCGATCATGCGCGAGACCTTCTCGCAGGCGCCGCTCGGCGAGCGGGAGGGCGCCTACGCACTCGGCTCGACCCGCTGGGGGATGATCCGCGTCGTCGTGCTGCCGTTCGGCCTCGGTGGCATCATCGGCGGGACGATGCTCGGCCTCGGCCGGGCCCTCGGCGAGACGATCGCCGTCTTCATGGTGATCTCGGTCGTCTTCGCCGTACAACCGCACATCCTCGAGGCCGGCACCTCGTCGATCTCCAGCCTCATCGCCCTGCGGTACGGCGAGGCGTCACCCTTCGCCACCTCGGCCCTGATGGCCGCGGGCCTCACGCTGTTCGTGATGACGCTCGTCATCAACTTCTCGGCGTCCGCCGCGATCGCGCGGAGCCGCTCCGGGGCGGTGAGCGAGGGATGAGCGTCGGCGTCCGCGCCGCCGAGACCGCCGACGAGGGTATGCCGTCCGGCGCGGCGCCTTCGGAGGCTTCCCTCGCGTCTGGTGGCGTCCCTGCGAACTCCGTTGCAGGACAAGGGGTATCGGGACGTGCTGAGGTGCGTCGCACCGCCAGGGGCGTCCGGCAGGAGGACGTCCTCGCGGTGCTGGGGGCGCTCGGTGCGGGTGTCGGGCTGGCCGCGATCACCTACTACGTCATCGCCCCGTTCTCCGGCACGCTCGGCTTCATCGTGCTCGCGTTCGGTGCGTTCCTCGGCTGCTACGTGCTGCTGGTCCGGATGGACGGCGACCGTGAGCTCGTCAAGGACCGGGTGGCGTCCGTCCTGGCGCACAGCCTCGGCCTGGTGATGCTCCTCGGTCTCGTCGTGGTCGTCGCCTTCGCGCTCTGGCAGGGCCTCAGCGTGCTCACCCAATCGAACTTCTACACCGAGGACATGGCGGAGACAGGGCCGCTCGCGCCGCTCTCGTCGGGAGGCGTCAAGCACGCCATCGTCGGCACGCTCGTCATGATCACGATCGCGCTCGCGATCACCATCCCTCTCGCCGTCGTCTGCGCGGTCTTCCTGTCCGAGAGCCGGAGCCCGTTCGCACGGTTCGTCCGCACGATCGTGGAGGCGATGACGGCTCTGCCGTCGGTCGTCGCCGGGCTCTTCGTCTACGCCGCGATCATCACCCTGCAGGAGCGCTTCCACTGGGGGAGCACGTCGGGTCTCGCGGCCTCGGTCGCACTGTCCGTGATGATGCTGCCGATCATGATCCGCGCCGCCGACGTGGTGCTGCGGCTCGTGCCCGGCAACCTCAAGGAGGCCGCTGAGGCACTCGGCGCGCCCCGCTGGAAGGTCATCTGGCATGTCGTCCTGCCCACCGCCCGGTCCGGCCTGATGACGGCGATCATCCTCGGCACGGCCCGAGGCATCGGCGAGACCTCTCCCGTGCTCCTCACGGCCGGATATACCACCGGCTTCAACGTCGACCCGCTCCACGGGCCGATGGTGTCCCTGCCGCTGCTCACCTTCAGCATGACCAAGTCGCCCGAGCCCGGTTATGTCGCAAGAGGTTTCGGCGCCGCGACCGTGCTCATGGTCCTCGTCCTGCTGCTCTTCGTCGCCGCGCGGGTGCTGGGCGGGCGGGCGCCCGGAGACCTGACCAAGCGGCAACGCCGGCGGCGCGCGCAGCGCTCGGCCGAGGACCTCGCATACTTCGACGAGCTCGCGGCGGCCGACGCCGAGCTGGCCCGCCAGCGCGAGGAGGCCGTCAAGGAGGCGGCCTCACAAGGCGCCGACGAGCGGCTCGAGCCCGAGCTCGCCCCACCGGCGACAGACCACACCGACGACAAGGGAGACCGATGACGACCGCGACGCTCCGGCGCGCCCTGGTGGCGCTGTTCGTGGCGACCCTCGTGACCGGCGCAGGCAGTGTGGGACTGGTGGCACCGGCATACGCCGACACCTATAAACGCGTGTCAGGCTCGGGGTCCACGTGGAGTGCCAACGCGCTGCAGCAGTGGATCGCCAACGTGCGGCAGTACGGCATGACGGTCGACTACAGCGACACCGGGTCGAGCGTCGGGCGTCAGCAGTTCGCCAACGGCACCGTCGACTTCGCGGTCTCGGAGATCCCGTACGGGGTCCCGGACGGCGCGAGCCAGGACCCGATCCCACCACGGAAGTTCGCGTACATGCCCATCGTCGCCGGTGGCACGTCGTTCATGTACAACCTCACCGTCGGGGGGCGGAGGCTCACCGCCCTGCGCCTGTCGGGCAACAGCGTCGCGAAGATCTTCACCGGCGCCATCACGCGCTGGAACGACCCGCAGATCGCGAGCGAGAACCCCGGTCTGCGGCTACCGGCCAAGCGGATCGTGCCCGTCGTGCGGTCCGACGGCTCGGGCACGTCGGCGCAGTTCACGGCCTGGATGGTGGCACAGCAAGGCTCCGTCTACGGCGTGTTCTGCCGGAAGGTCGGCAAGAGCCCGTGCACCCAGACGTCGAACTACCCGGTGCCTCCGGGCGGGGGCTTCCAGTCGAAGTCAGGGTCCAACGGCGTGGCCGGGTTCGTCCGGCAGGCTCAGAACGACGGCGCGATCACCTACGTCGAGTACTCCTACGCCAAGAACGCCGGCTTCCCGGTCGTCAAGGTGCTCAACCGCGCCGGCTACTACACGCTGCCCACCGCGGAGAACGTCGCGGTCGGCCTGCTCGGCGCTCAGATCGAGACGAGGAACACGAACCCGTCGGTCTACCTGACCCAGAAGCTCGCCGGCGTCTACAACAACGCCGACCCGCGCGCCTACCCGCTCTCGTCGTACTCGTACATGATCCTGCCGACCGCCGTCGAGGCGAACTTCACGACCGACAAGGGCAAGACCCTCGGCGACTTCGCCTACTACTTCCTCTGCGCCGGACAGCAGCAGGCCGACGTCCTCGGCTACTCGCCGCTGCCGATCAACCTCGTCAAGGCGGGACTGGCGCAGGTCCGGCGGATCCCCGGTGTCGACGTCCAGCGCATCGACGTCAGCAAGTGCAACAACCCGACCTTCAGCGCGAGCGGCGAGAACACCCTCGCGAAGACCGCCACGATGCCGCAGCAGTGCGACAAGGCCGGCCCGCTCCAGTGCGGGACCGTCGCCGAGCGCAGCCCGGCGGCCGGGCAGGGCACCAACGGCTCCAACGGCAACGGCACGAACGGCTCGAACGGCTCGAGCGGCAACGGCTCCAGCGGCAACGGCACGAACGGCGCCGGCACCGGCTCGAACGGCCGCCCGGGTGCGACCGGCGGGACCGGCTCGGGCACGGGTGCCACGCCGGGCACGACCGGAGGCACCGGCTCGGTCGGAGCACCGGGCCCGGGCGGTGCGGTGACCCCGGCGGTCAACGAGTTCGGCGAGACCGTGGCCGCCGGCGGTGGCAGTGGGGACGGCGCGGTGCTCGCCCAGGCCGTCTCGCAGGAGGTCGCGGCCCGCAAGGGCTGGCGCGGTGAGCACACCCTGATGCTCATCGCCGGGCTGGCGCTGCTCGCCGCGACCCTCGGCCCACCCCTGCTCAGCCGCAGGCCGGGACGGAAGTGAAGGCCATGCGCGCCTACCCACGCCCCCGGGCTCACGGCATACGCCCGGCATGGCGTCGGCGCCCCGCGCCCGACGCGGGCTCGACCCGGCGTCACCTCACGAGAGCTGCCGCAGCCCTGACGGCGGCCCTCATCGTCGCCCTCCCGGCACTCGCAGCAAGCTCGGCACGCGCGGCGGCTGGCGACCCCTTCGTCACCGAGTCGGCCCTCACCAAGGGCGGCAAGGGCCGCTTCGCCGACCTGTCGGTCACGGTCGGCAAGACGACCAACCTCACCGACGAGGCCGTCAAGGTCTCCTGGAAGTGGGGCGGCAGCGACCCGGGTTCGCATGCGACACAGTCGGATACGCAGTGGTCGTACAACTACCTCAGCATCTTCCAGTGCTGGGGTGACGACCCGAGCGGGCCGTCACGAGAACAGTGCCAGTACGGCGGCCAGTTCAGCCTCATCGACGGCATCAACACGCGCGTCACGCCGTTCAACAACGACGAACGGGCGTATGCCGTGAGCCGAGTGGTCTCGCCGGTGAACGTCTTCGGCCAAGCCGTGACGCTGTCGACGGACCCGGCCGAGACCGCAGACACCGCCCACGGCTACCCGGCCAGGTCCGTCAACGGCCGCCTCACCGCCGGCATCGTCCCGATGCACGCGAGCCCCACCACCTCCTTCCCTGAAGGCGAGGTCGACACGGACTCTGTGACCTCGAAGTTCTTCGACCGCTTCGGCACCAACGAGGTGCCCCTCGCCCGGACGAACGGCGACGGCACCGGCTCGGTGTTCTTCGAGACGCAGACGACCTACGAGTCACAGTTCCTCGGCTGCGGTGCTCGCCAGCCCGCGCCCGGGACGGCGACCGGGGTCAAGGGCCGCGGCTGCTGGCTCGTCGTCGTGCCTCGCGACCGCATCGACTCCAACGGCGACGACGTGGTCACCCGTCCGGGTGGTTCGGAGCGAGTGCTCTACTCCTCGCCGTTGAGCCTGTCCAACTGGGCCAGCCGGATCACCTTCCCGCTCGACTTCCTTCCGGTGCGGGAGCCCTGCGCGCTCGGTGGCGTCGAGCGACCCGTCGTCGGTCAGGAGTCGCTGAGCGTCGCGATGTCCTCATGGCAGATCCCACTCTGCGCGGGCGGGCAGGGCTACTTCTACGCGACGACGACGGACGACATCGCTCGGGCGACGGCGCGCACCGACCTGCCCAAGCTCTCGATCGCAACGGATCCGCTTGCGCCCGACGCGATCCCACCCGAGGAGGGCAAGGTGGTCTACGCGCCGGTCGCGGTGTCCGGGATGACGATCAGCGTCTTCATCGAGCGCGCCTACAACTCGGCGAGCCGACCCGAGCTGCGACCCTTCGGCGGCACTCGCGTGGAGCACCTCAAGCTCAACCAGCGTCTCGTGGCCAAGCTGCTCACCGAGTCCTACCGCTACAGCACGTGGATCACCGGCGGCGGTCCGGCCCACCTCGACAAGGCGCCGCTGTCGCTCATCGACGACCCGGAGTTCAAGGCGCTCAATGCCACGAGCATCCTTGCCGACGACGTCACGGAGATCCGCAATGACCGGCGTGAGCTCGCGCGGATCTATGTCGCCCCCGACGCGTCCGACGGCGTCAAGGAGCTGTGGGAGTGGATCCTCGGCGACGCGGATGCTCGTGCCTTCCTCAACGGCAAGCCGGATGAGTGGGGGATGACCGTCAACTCGTACTACGAGGGCCTGAGCCGCTATGACAGCGCCGGCGACGTGCTGAGCAACATCCCGCGCCTCGAGGAGGACTGCACCGACGTCGCGATCGGCAACGGCAGCGGGAACACCCAGCGCCTCTGCGCGCTCGACGCCGCGCCCTACGTCAACTCGCTCGACCAGGCAGCCGCGCTCACCTCGCGCGGCCAGCCCAGCGGCAGCGAGTCCTTCGTCGACGACGTCGGGACCATCAAGCAGGCCAAGCCCGAGCCTCAGCTGGTCGGACAGCGGGCGCTGATCGCGCTCACCGACACCCCGTCAGCGGCCCGGCGCGGCCTCGTGTCAGCGTCGTTGCGCAACAAGGACGGTGCGTACGTCACCCCGACATCGGACGCGATGCGCGCTGCGCTCGCCCAGGCGGTGGCCACCAAGACCACCGGCGTCAAGCGGATCGACCCCACGGCGGTCAAGGGGGCCGGGTACCCGCTGACCCGGCTGTCCTACGCGATGACCAACCCGGCGCGCCTGGACCCGCATGCGCGCAAGGACTACGCCAACTTCCTCGACGTGGTCGCCACCGATGGCCAGCGGCCCGGCATCGAGCCCGGGGACCTTCCGGCCGGCTACACGCCGCTCAGCGGTCCGTACCAGGTGCAGGCGGTCAACGCTGCGCAGGCGATCCGGACCGCGAAGGGTCTGACGCCGCCGGCGTCCGAGCCACCTGTATCGCCGCCCTCGGGTTCGCCGGCAACGGACGGGCCCATACCGAACGAGGGACCGCCATCGCCGATCACGCCTCCGGGGGACGACGGGGCGCCGCCTGTGGCGGCGCCACCGGTCGCCGCGCCTGCGGTCCCTGGCGCGGTGCCGCCGGCCGCCCCCGCAGCGCCTGCCGCACCTGCTGCACCCTCGACCGGTCCAGTCGCCTTTACCAGACGTGTCCTGTACGCGCTGAGCCCCGCCCTGCTGCCGGTCCTCGCCGCCGTGGGACTGCTCGCCGGCGGTGCAGGACGGGTCATGGTCTGGCGGGCAAACGGAGGTCGCCGCCGTGCGTGACCTCACCCCAGCTCCCGGCGGCCACCAGCCGCACGGGTCGGTCGAGGCCTTCGGTGCCACGGCCCTCCTCCAGAGAAGCACCAGCCACAAGGAGAAATCGTGAAGCTGCACAAGGGAATGGCCCTCGCTGCCATCGGCCTCACCGCGGCCTTCGTCGCGTCGGCCTCCCCGGCATCGGCCGACCCGGTCGGTGACCCCGTCGGCACCTACCGTCCGCTCGCCGGCATGGGGTCCGACACGACCTTCGAGGTCATGAACGGCCTGTCCGAGGTCGTCGTCATCAACGGCTCCAAGGCCTTCGGCTCGTACGACCCGACGCCCGCCAACCAGCTCGTCTCCACCAAGACCGAGGCCCAGCTGCCGAACTGCAACACCACCAACGGCGGCGGCACTCCCCGCGCCAACGGCTCGGGCGCCGGCCGCGACCTGCTGACCAAGGCGATGACGCCGACCGACCCGCTGTCCGGCTGCATCGACTTCGCACGCTCGTCGAGCACGTCGGTCAACGCGAACCAGACCTTCGTGCCGATGGCCTCGGACGGCCTCACGTACGCCTACCCGAACGGTGGCGACATCGGCTCGTCGTCCTCGCTGAGCGACCTCCAGCTCATCTACAAGTGCGACCCCTCGATCGTGGGCACGTTCCAGCCGCTCATCCCGCAGTCGGGCTCGGGCACTCGGACCAGCTGGGCCACGCTGATGGGCATCAACGCGACGACCCTGCCGTCGTGCGTCAAGGACACCATCGGTGGTGTGCCGATCCAGGAGCACAGCGGCCTGGTCCTGACCAGCAAGAAGGACATCGTCCCGATCTCGGTCGCGCAGTACTTGTCGCAGATGTTCGGCGTCGTGCCCGACCGTCGCGGCTCGGCCCAGCTCGGCACCATCGACGGCGTCAGCCCGCTGATCCAGAACCCGGCTCAGACCACCCTGCGCACGGTCGGCAACATCCTGCCGACGCAGACCTTCAACGACACCGCGTCGCTGGGCTACAAGGTCTTCGTCAACGACGGCAGCGGCAAGTCGGCGCTCTGCACCCAGGGCAAGGCCGTCATCAACAAGTTCGGCTTCATCCCCAGCACCTGCTGACGGACGACGTCCACCCGGGTGGCGCCGCCGAGCGCCGCCCGGGTCCCAGATCCTCGGTGCCGAACGCACCGGGTCGCTCCACCTCCAGAGAAGCGAAAACGTGAAAGGACAACCATGCGCACCATGGTGAAGCGCGTCATCACCGCGGGGGCCGTCATCGCGGCCGCCGCCGGTGGGACGTTCGTCGCTGCACCGTCGGCGTCGGCAGCTCCGGGCGATCTCGTCTACATCGCCGCCTATGCCGTCTCGCCGCAGACCGCGTCGGGAACGCAGAACAACGCCATCGAGGTCAAGGCTCCGGCCCCGTGTGACCCGCTGGCGACCCGGCACAAGCTGTTCGTCGCCGACTATGTCGCGACGGACGCGGCCCAGCAGGCCGAGGCCGACAAGTGGAAGACCCAGAACCTCTACTCGCCGATCGCCGTGGGCCTGCCCGGCCCGCTGACGGTCTTCTCCTCGACGACGCTCCAGCAGAAGGCGGACCTGCTTTCCGCCCAGATCGTGCCCGGCACGATGACGCTGAGCCTCGTCTGCCAGAACAACCTCGGCAACACCGTCTACAACACGTTCTCCGGCTCGCTGACGATCAACTCGGCGACGTCGTGGACGGGCTACCTCCCGTCGCTGCCGGCCACGTCGACCACCGTTGCCGTGTCGCCGAACCCGGCGACCACCGGCCAGAACGTGACCCTGACGGCCAACGTCACCAAGGGCGACCCGTCGCAGGTCGCCCCGCTCACCGGCTCGGTCGAGTTCTTCGACGGTGCCCTGTCGCTCGGCACGAGCGCGATCGACGCGTCGGGCCAGGCTACCCTGGCCAAGGCGTTCGCCGCGGGCTCGCGCAGCATCACCGCCAAGTACCTCGGCGACTCGGGCTACTCGGGCTCGACGTCGGCCGCAGTCACCCTGACCGTCAACGCGGCACCAGCTGCCGACACGACGGCAACGCTCTCCGCATCCCCCCTGGCGGGAGCGGCATACCAGACCGTCTCCTTCAGCGGGACCGTCGCGAACACCTCGAGCCCGGCCGTCATCCCGGTCGGTGCGTGCGACTTCTACGACGGCTCGCAGAAGGTCGGCTCGGCTCCGGTAAGCGCCACCGGTGCGTGCACGTTCGCGGCGGCGACCTTCGGCGCCGGTGCGCACACGTTCTCGATGAAGTTCGTCCCGGCCGACGCCTCGGTGTTCAAGTCGGCGACGTCGGCCGACGTGGCGGCCACCTTCGACGCTCCGACGGCCACGCCGGACGAGCAGTCGATCGTCGTCACCGTCCCGGCCGGCAACCTGTCGATCTTCACGCCGTACACGCCGGCCAACCCCCTCAACCTGGGTGACATGGTGCTTGCGGCGAACGGCTCGAGCTACTCGGCGTCTGCCCCGTTCGACAAGGTGACGGTGACCGACACCCGCGCCGGCAACCCGGGCTGGGCGGCCTCGTTGCTCCGCGCGGACTTCGTCGGTGCCAACCCGGCCGACAAGATCGACGCGAAGTACTCCGGCTTCGTCGGTGTCGCGCCGTCGTACATCTCGGGCAACGCGGTCCAGAGCATCAACGTCACCGACGTCCCGGCCAACGACCCGGCATACGTCGCCGCTCCGGCGCAGTTCGCCCAGGCCCTCCCGGGCCACGGCACCGGTTCGGTCGACATCAAGGGCAACTTCGTCCTCAAGGACGTGCCCACGTCGACGAAGCCGGGTCTCTACACCACCACCGTGACCTTCACGGTGGGCTGACCCAGCACCACCCTTATGCCGTCCAGCTGGGTCCGCGCCTTGGCGCGGGCCCAGCATGGCGGGCGGAATCCCTTGTCGCACAGCCTGATTGGAAGAACCGTGAGCATCCTGCGCCCCGTTCGTGATCTTCGCGCGTCTCGCGTCCTCGTCGTCGGAGCCGCGCTCGCCGCGACTGCGTCGCTCATGCCCGCGGCGCCCGTGCTCGGGAGCCCGACCCCGCCCGTCACCGTCGCCAGCCTGACGGCCGTGGCCCCCCAGACCCCGGCGCACGCGACCGTGCGTCCCTCCGGGACGGCCGCCGCGGTCACCGCCGAGGACCCCAAGCGGGTCGGCTTCGGCGTCGTGCCGGCCACCCCGAAGGGGATCGACCAGCGCGCCTTCTTCTCGTACGGCCTGGTGCCCGGAGCGACCGCGTTCGACCACGTGGCACTGGTCAACTACAGCGACCGGCCGCTGGTCCTCGGCATCGCCGCAGCCGACGCGCTCAACAGCAACGAGGGCGGCTTCGCGGTCCAGCCCACGGGCGAGCAGCCGCACGACCTCGGGGCGTGGATCAGCATCAAGGGTGGGAACAAGGCCGTCACGGTGCCCGGTCGTTCCCGCTCGGGCGCCCCGGGCAGCGTGATCCTTCCGGTGACGATCACGGTCCCGAAGAACGCCGACCCGGGTGATCACGGCGCCGCCGTCGTCGCGATCCTCACCACGATGAGCAAGAACCCGCAGGGGCAGAACGTCAAGCTCGAGCAGCGCGTCGCGGCCCGCGTCTACGTCACCGTCGCCGGTGACGTGAAGCCGGGCCTCATGGTGTCCGAACTCGACGTCGACTACCAGGCGCCCACCCTGCCCTGGCAGTCGGGCGACGCGACGGTCACGTACACGGTCGTCAACAGCGGCAACGTGCGGATGGGCTTCGACCCAGCGATACGCGTCGCCGGGCCGCTCGGCCTCGGCGGCCAGACCATCGACCTCGACCCCGTCGCCGAGCTGCTACCGCACAACTCGCAGACCTTCACCCAGAAGGTGACCGGCGTCTGGCCGACCCTGTGGGCCGACGCCCGCGTCACGGCCACGCCGCAGGCCGCGGTGGCGGCAGCGAAGCCGAACCTGGGCCAGGTAACCGAGTCTCGTGGCTTCGTCGCCCTCGCCTGGTGGCTCGTCGTCCTCATCCTCGTCGGGCTGGGCCTGCTTGCCCGCATTCTGTGGCGACGGCTGCGCCCTTCCGGCACGGATCGCGGCACCGCCCGGGCGACGAAGCGCACGCGCAAGCGGAGCGACGAGCGCGAGCTCGTCGGCGTCTGACCATGCACGGTCGCTCCCGGACCAGACGCGGCCTGCTCACGGCGGCGACCGCGTTCGCGGTCATGGGCATGCAGCTGAGTCTCGCTCCCGCGGCCCCGGCGGCGACCGGGTCTCTCGCGTCGATCGCGAACGCCGACAACAACTCCCGCACCGACGGGGCGGCCACGGACCCGCTCCTGCTCACTGCGGGCGGGCCGTGCAGCGCGTCGGCGGCCCGGTCGGTCGTCATGGTCAGCACGGTCACGGCAGCAGTCCCTGCCGACCAGCCGCGCGCCGATGCCTGGCGTGGCGAGCTGGTCTACGCGCAGACGTCCCCGCCGCAGTCGGACGTGGTCGTCGTTCGGCTCAGCTCGTTCGTCGACCTCGCCGACACGCTGACCCACCAGATCGTCGCAGGTCGCTGGGACCTGCTCCTGGCCTGCCAGGACGCGAACGGCAACCTGGTCGACGACTGGCGGGGCAGCGTGACCTTCGACAGTGCCGCCCACTGGACGGCCGACCCGCTTCCGGCTGCCTCTGGGCCGTCGACCGTCGCGCCGGTGCTCACGCCATCGGCGGGAGCGAAGACGGGCGACACCTCGGGTTCTGTGCCGTCGAGCACAGCCACGGGCGGGGGCACGAGCACGACCTCGTCGACATCCCCTGAGGGTGTCTCCCTGACGGTCAGCCCGACGAACGGCCCTGCATACCAACAGGTTCGGCTCACGGGGTCTATCCAGCCACCGGGCTCCGGCGGGCAGTGCACGTTCAGTGACGTCGGTGCCACGATAGGCTCGGTTCCGCTCGATGCCTCGGGCAGCTGTGTCTTCGTGTCGTCCGCCTTTGCGCACGGCGCGCACACCTTCGCGGTGAGCATCGTCCCGGCGGGGTCGACGACTCCGCTGGACTCACGACCCGTCGACGCGGCATACGGCGCTCCGGCAGCAGCTGACGCGCAGGGTGCGACGGGATCGATCACCACGACCGTGCCGACGGGGTCGCTGGCGATCTTCACTCCCTACACGCCGGCCAACCCGCTTGATCTCGGCAGCCTCGTGCTGTCCGCGGACGGGCGGGCGTACTCGGCCGCGGCGCCGTTCGACGCCGTCCGCGTCACGGACACGCGGGCCGGGAACCCGGGCTGGTCGGCATCGCTCGTCCTCGCCGACCTCGTCGGGGGGCGTGGTGCGGACCGGATCTCGGCGGCATACGCCGGGTTCGTGGACGTGACCCCGGCCTACGTGCCCGGCGACGCGATCACGACGCTCGACGTCCGGGACATCCCGCCGGCGGCGAACCGCCTGTCCGGGCCCGTCGAGTTCGCCCGTGCAGCCCCCGGAGCCGGCACCGGGTCCGTTGACGTGCGCGCCCGACTGGTGCTGAAGGACGTGCCCACCTCGACGCTCCCCGGCCGCTACACGACGACCATCACCTTCACGGTGGGCTGACCCTGATGTGCCCTCCGGTCCCCGTTCGTCGCCTGTTCACCTGCCCACGAGCCGGTGGCCGCGCGCGGTCCCTAGGTTGACCGCGGCGGAAGGAACCCGCGCTCCGTTCCCATCCGAACCCGAAGGACCATAGTGAACAAGAACGTCCTCCCCCTCGCCCTGACCGGGTCAGGACTCATGGCGGTCGCCGCCGCCGTGGTCATCGCCGCCGGGGGTCCTGCCGCGGCGAGCGGCGCTGCGTCCGCGGCACCGCAGGTCGCCGCAGCAGACGGGCTCCCGGCCGTCCAGCCGCTGTCGAGCATCGTCAAGCAGTCCGACGAGACGACGCCGCACGGCACGAACAACGACTCCATCATGGTGACGGCCTCCAAGGCCTGCAGCGCCGAGGCGACCAAGCACAAGCTCCTCGTCGCCAAGATCCAGCCGAGCAGCTCGGCCGACCAGGCGGTCGCGGACCAGTGGGCCGACCAGAACCTCTACACGCCCACGTCCGTAGGCCTGCCCGGCCCGCTCTCGGTCTTCTCGTCGCAGACGATGCAGCAGTGGTCCGACCAGTACCACGCCCCGATCGTGCCGGGTGTCTGGACCCTCGAGCTGCGCTGCACCAACAACCTCGGCAACGTGGTCTACGACCGGTTCCAGGGGACCGTGACCTTCACGTCGCCGACGGAGTGGAAGGCGACCGGCGCCACACCGCCGCCCACCACCTCGACGACGAAGCCGACGACCTCCACGTCGCCCGCGACCACCACCACTTCGACCAAGCCCACCACGACGACGGACTCGAGCGAGACCGACGAGCCGAGCTCCTCGGAGCCCGACGGCTCGGCGAGCTCGGACGACTCGGGCATGGGCGGGCAGCTCGCCGACACGGGGGCCTCGGTCTTCCTGCTCGGCACGCTTGGTCTCGGACTGGTCGGGACGGGCGGCACGATGCTGTTCGTCCGGCGACGTCTCGACGTCACGCCCTGAGCACGAGCCGCAGCCACGCATGACGATCACGACCGATGGTTCGGCGGGCGCCCTCGTCGAGCCGGCCGCCGAGCCGGCCGACGGGTCCGCGGCCGGCCTGCCAGCCGACCCTGCGGCATACCCCGTCGACGGGCCTGAGCCCGAGCAGAGCAAGCTGTGGCTGCCCGGCGCGGTGCTGAGCCTCGTCGGGCTGATCCTCGTCTCGTTCTGCTTCTACATCGCCGTGGTGAGCCAGCTCTCCTTCTCCCGTGCGCAGCAGCTGGCGTACGACGACTTCCGGGCCGCGCTGTCCGCGGGGACTGCACCCGTCGGGCCGACGTTCGTCGAGGAGCCGGAGGTCGAGGGTGCGCAGGTGCCGACGGATGAGACTGCGGCACAAGGCGGCTCGTCCACGCAAGCGCCCGAGCAGCAGGCGCCGCAGCCGATGCTGCTCCCAGCCGGCACGCCGGTCGCGTTGCTCAGCATCCCGGCTATCGGGGTACGGGGTCTCGTCGTCCTCGAGGACACGACGTCGGCCGTGACGCGAGACGGGCCCGGCCACACGAGGTCGAGCGCGATGCCGGGCCAGATGGGCTGGAGCCAGATCCTCGGTCGTCGCTGGGCCTACGGAGCGCCGTTCCGCGACCTGCCCGACCTCCTCGTCGGGGACGACATCCTCGTCACGACGGGCCAGGGCGAGCACCGGTACGAAGTCACCGGCTTCCGCAAGCCTGGCGACCCCGTGCCCCGGCGCGAGGCCGGCCAGGGGCGCCTGGTTCTGATGACCGCCGACGGGCGGGCCTTCATGCCCGACCAGCCCGTCATCGTTGACGCGGTGCTGCGCTCTGACGCGCAGCCGGTCGGCGCGGCCGCGGTCTTCCCCGACGAGCCCGCATCCGACCCGATGCAGGGCGACCCGTCCGGGTGGTTCGCGATCGTCCTCTGGTCCCAGGCGGTCGCGGTCGCCGCCGCCGGGGTCGCTTGGGCGCGGCGCCGCTGGGGCCCGCGTCAGGCGTGGCTCGTCGGCGTGCCGCTCATCACCGCTCTCGGCCTCGGGCTCGCCGACAGCGTCGCCACGCTCCTGCCCAACCTGCTGTGACCGCCACACCCGAGAAGGACCCCACGATGACCGACACGGACGAGCTGACCCGGAGCGGCGCGACCGGCGCCGCGACAGGCGCGGCTGTGCCCGACACCGCGGCAGGCGCAACTGCGCCCGAAACCGCCGGGATCGTTGCCGTCTCCTCGATCTCAGGGCCTCGCGGGCCCGCGGCAGCGCTCCCCGGCCCGGGATCGAGCCAGCCGACGCAGCCCATGACTCCCGTCGGAGGACTGCCCAGCCAGGGCCAGCTGGACGCCCGCAACGTGTCGGCGTGGTTCGGCGAGCACAAGGTCCTCGACCGGGTGAGCCTGCTCATGCCGGCCAACCGGGTCACCGCGCTCATCGGCCCGTCCGGCTGCGGGAAGTCGACCTTCCTGCGGATCCTCAACCGGATGCACGAGATGGTGCCGTCCGCCTCGATGGCCGGTGAGGTGCTCCTCGACGGCGACGATATCTACTCCGAACGCAAGCGCCTCACCGAGGCCCGCCGGCACATCGGGATGGTTTTCCAGAAGCCCAACCCCTTCCCCGCGATGTCCATCTACGACAACGTCCTGGCCGGGCTCCGGCTGACCGGCACCAAGGCGAGCCGCGACGAGAAGGACGACCTCATCGAGGAGAGCCTGGTCAAGGCCGGCCTCTGGAAGGAGGTCCGCGACCGGCTTCGATCGCCCGGAGGTGCGCTTTCCGGCGGCCAGCAGCAGCGCCTTTGCATCGCCCGGTCGATCGCGGTGAGGCCGCGTGTGCTGCTCATGGACGAGCCGTGCTCTGCCCTCGATCCCACCTCGACCCGCCGGATCGAGGAGACGATCGGGGAGCTGGTCTCGGAGATCACGGTCGTCATCGTCACGCACAACATGCAGCAGGCAGCACGCGTGTCCCACCGGACGGCATTCTTCCTTGCGGAGCAAGGCGTTCCGGGCGCCATCGTCGAGCAGGGAGAGACGAAGCAGGTCTTCGAGGACCCGCGCGACCCGCGCACCCTGTCCTACGTCGCCGGCCAGTTCGGCTGAGCGGCGCTGACGCGGAAGGCGTCAGCGGCTCGGTGCCTCGATGGACTTCATGGTCCACGACTTCGCACCGGTAACGCTGGAGGTCGAGATCCCCACGGCGAGGTCAACGACCTCGGGCCCGCTCGCGGGGATCGGGACGATCTTTCCGCGCCCGTCGCTGAGGCTACCGGCGTCCTGGGTCAGCGACGCGCGGAAGAAGAAGAGCCCGTCGGTGGTGCCCCTGAACACGGCGCTGTCGATGCGCACCCGCCCTCCGTCGCGGGTCAGCTGCTTGTCACGCTGGGTCTGCACGTCGATGATCCAGTTCGCGCACGTGTAACAGCCCATCGCGGTCGAACGCCGCAACGGGTCAGCGTCGCCGGTGGCGAAGCCGTAGTTGAGCACGTCGACCCAGGTCAGCAGGAAGTCCACCGCACGGTCCTTGTCGACGGACGTGGTCGACACGGTCGCCGGTGGCGTCACGTTCCCCGCGTATGCCGTCGGGCCCGGTGTCGTCCGCTGGCCCGCCGCTGTGGGCGGTGCCGTCTGTTGTGTCGAGAGCGTCGTGCGGTCCGCTGTCTGCGGCGTGCCCGGCCCGGCGCAGGACGCGAGGCTCAACGCGGCCCAGGTTGCGGATGCGGCCACCAGCAGCGCGGGTCGGTGGGTGAAGCGAGGTCTCACGACCCGACCCTAGGCGGCCGCTGGTGTCGGGAGGCGCTGAATCTGGCTGACCTGCAAGGGATTCAACCCCCCGTCGTCGCTCCGCAACCCGCCGGTCACCCACCCCCACGGCTGAGTGAGCGCCCTGTCACTCCCGTCACGTGACCCGCGGGCCCGGAGTGACCAGGCCCGCTCCCGTTCCCATCAGGTCGAGTGGGCGCCTGGTCACTCCTGTCACGTGACGCGTGGGGCTGGAGTGACCAAGCGCCCACTCGACCGGGGCTGTTGTCGCGCCGGGGTCACATGTCGTCGGGGGCGTTTCGCGCCGGGCGGCCCAACGCCCACGTTCCATCTGGTCGAGTGGGCGACCTGTCACTCCCGTCACGTGGCGCGTGGGGCTGGAGAGACCGAGCGCCCACTCGACCGGGGGCTGGCGTGGGGCTGGAGTGACCAAGCGCCCACTCGACTGTGAGGGTGGCGTGGGGCTGGTGGGACGGGGCGCTCACTCGACCTGGGGCTGGAGGGGTGTGGGGTCGAGGGCGGTGCGGCGTCGGCGCACCAGGCCGACGTGGAGGCCTGCGACGACGGCGGCCGGGAGGATCGGCCAGAGCAGCCACCAGCCGGGGCTCGAGATCGTGCCGCTCAGCCAGCGCCCGAGAGTCGTCTGCGGCAGACCGCCGGATCCCCCCGGGCTGCCCGACGCGCCAGCCCCACCGGCGACGCCCGACCCGCCGGTGGGGCTCGTGCCCCCCGGGCTGCTTCCTGTGCCGCCGGACCCGCCGTTCGTCGGGCCGCCCGAGCCGTCGCCTGCCGAACCGGGCGACGAGCTGCCGCCGTCGGCGGATCCCGAGGACCCAGCCCCCGCTGGCGGCGCCGCGACCTGGACCGTGATCGTCGCGGTCGCCTGCGACGTCGGCAGGTCGGTCCGCTGGGCGTATCGGATCGTGGCCTTGCCGTGGAACCCGGGCGCCGGCGCGAACACGACCTTTCCGTCGCGCACCGACCAGTCTCCGAGCGAGGTCGTCACCGTCTCGGGCTCGGGGCACGTGAGCGGGTCCGGCCGGGTCGGCTCGGGCTGCACGTCGACCGGTGTCGCGAGCGGCTCCGGTGACCCTGTGCTCAAGGTCGGCGGGCAGGACGTCACGGCGCCGGGCACGAGCAGCGTGTCGTTGGCGGCCTGGTCGATGACGACCTCGGGCGGCACGTCCCCACGCAGCGTGACCTGGTCATCCACCGCAGACAGCACCTGGGTATGCCGCCGCACCGTGACCGTCACGTCCTGGGTGGCACCGTTCGTGGAGCGGGCGCGGTAGCGGAACGTGCTCGCCGACGGCGCCTGGCGCTTGTCGGGAACGAGGTCGATGGTGCCCTCAGGACCGAGCGTCAGGGTGCCGATGCCGGACGCGTCCAGCCGCGACACCGCCCCCTTCGGGGACACCAGCCGCACGGACGCCGGGTCGGGCCGGCCGGTATCGTTCGCGAGCACGTGCAGGCGGCTGGTCAATGGCCCGACGACGAAGGTGTCGGCGATTCCGGAGTATGGGACGGCCGGCACCGTGACCGTGATGACCCCGCTGCCGTCGTCCGCTCGTGCCTGAGGGGCACCCTGCCCGACCGCGACGAGCCCCAGCGCAACGGCGACAGCAAAGCCCGCGCCGATCGGTCTCACGAAGTCCTCCTCATCCGGCCGAGCGCACCCGGCCGGGGCGAATGACAGCCGAATACAGCCTAGGCCGCGACGGCGGCCCGGAATCCCGAAGTCGCCTGTAGGACAACGAGATTCGACGAACTGTTCACCAGCCGTTACCACCCTGTGAACCTCAATGTTGGTGTTTGCCTCCGACCACAGATCCCAGTCGCGTGGTCAGCTCGGAACGCGCCGAGGGCCTCCAAGGGCCCCGGTGCATGCGCTGGATCGACCGGGTGACGGGTGGTGACGCGGGGCCCGGGGCTAGGTTGTGCGGGTGACTGTTGAACTGCCCGCACGGGCGCGGGTCGTCGTCATCGGTGGCGGGGTCATCGGCACGTCCGTGGCCTACCACCTCGCCCATGCCGGTTGGACGGACGTCGTCGTGCTCGAGCGCGACCGCCTGACCTCCGGCACGACGTGGCACGCGGCCGGCCTGATGACCTGCTTCGGGTCGACCTCGGAGACGAGCACCGCGATCCGGCTCTACTCCCGCGACCTGTACGCGCGGCTCGAGGCGGAGACGGGACAGGCGACGGGTTTCCGCCCGGTGGGCATGATCGAGGCCGCCGCCGACCGGGACCGGCTGGAGGAGTACCGACGGGTCGCCGCCTTCCAGCGGCACCTCGGGCTCGAGATCCACGAGATCTCGCCCGGGGAGATCGCCGACCGCTTTCCGTGGGCGCGCACGGATGACCTGCTGGCCGGCTTCCTCGTGCCCGGAGACGGCCGGGTGAACCCGGTCGACCTGACGATGTCGCTGGCGAAGGGGGCGCGCGCCCTCGGCGTCCGGGTCATCGAGGGCGTGGCCGTGAGCGACGTACTGACCGTGCGCGATGCCGTCACCGGGGTCAGGGCGGCCGGGCAGACGATCGAGTGCGAGTACGTCGTGAACTGCACAGGGATGTGGGCCCGCCAGTTGGGCGAGCAGAACGGGCTCGTGATCCCCAACCAGGCGGCCGAGCACTACTACCTCATCACCGACACGATCGAGGGGATCGACCCGAACGCCCCGATCTTCGAGGACCCGTCCTCCTACGGCTACTACCGCGAGGAGGGCGGCGGCATGATGGTCGGGCTCTTCGAGCCCGAGGCGGCCGCCTGGAAGGTCGGCGGAATCCCCACCGACTTCTCGTTCGGCACGCTGCCGCCCGACTGGGACCGGATGGCGCCGTTCCTCGAGAAGGCGATGGCCCGCGTGCCCGTCACCATGGAGGTCGGCGTCCGCACGTTCTTCTGCGGGCCGGAGTCCTTCACGCCGGACCTCGCGCCCGCGGTCGGCGAGGCGCCGGGGATCCGCGGCTACTTCGTCGCCGCCGGGATGAACTCCGTCGGCGTGCTGTCGGCCGGTGGTCTGGGTCGCGTGCTCGCCCACTGGATCACGACCGGCGAGCCGGACGTCGACGTCACCGGCTTCAACGTCGACCGCTTCCGCGCAGACCAGCTCGAGCCGGCGTACCGCGCCTCGCGCACCACCGAGATCCTCGGCACGGTGTATGCCGCCCACACCCCGGGCAAGCAGCTGCGCACCGCGCGCGACCGCCTGCTGTCGCCAGTGCACGAGCGGCTCGTCAAGCAGGGCGGTTACCTGCGCGAGGTATCGGGCTGGGAGGGCGCTGACTGGTTCGCCGGGGCGGGCCGCAGCCCCGAGGCCGAGCCGACCTGGGGGCACGCGCCGTGGTTCGAGCAGTGGGAGCAGGAGCACCGCACGGTCCGCGAGTCCGTCGGCCTGATGGACATGTCGTTCATGGCGAAGTTCCGGGTCCGCGGTCCCGGGGCCGGCGCGACGCTCGACCGGCTCTCGGCCGGTGCCGTCGACGGCGAGCCCGGCGTCATCACGTACACCCAGTGGCTCAACGACGACGGCCGGATCGAGGCCGACCTGACCGTGACGAAGCTCGATCACGACGACTTCTTCGTCGTGGCTTCCGACACGGCGCACGGTCACGTCCGTGCGCGGCTGCACCGGTTCGCCGAGCCGTCCGTCTCGGTCACCGACGTGACGGCCGAGCTCGCCCAGCTCAACGTCCAGGGCCCGCGCTCGCGGGACGTCCTGTCGGGTCTCACGGACGCCGACCTGTCCACCGAGGCATTCGGCTTCCGCAGCGCCGGCTGGGTCGAGCTTGGGGGCGTGCGGCTGCTGCTCGCGCGGATCACCTACCTCGGCGAGCTCGGGTATGAGCTGTACATCCCCGCGCGGGAGGCGCTGGGAGTGTACGACGCCCTCCAGTCGGCCGGCGCGGCATACGACCTGCGACCGGTGGGGCTCAAGGCACTCGCGTCGCTGCGGATGGAGAAGGCCTACCGCGACTTCGGCCACGACATCGACAACACGGACTGCCCGCTGGAGGCGGGGCTGGGCTTCGCGTTGGCGCTGGACAAGCCGACGGCGTTCGTCGGTCGCGACGCAGTCCTGGCGCGCAAGACCGCGAACGCTGCCGCGGGCGGTATGCCGCGTCGCCTGGTCCAGGTGCGCGTGCTGGATCCGGAGCCCCTCCTCTTCCACGCTGAGATCGTGCTGCGCGACGGGAGGCCGGTCGGCTACGTGAGGGCCGGCTCCTACGGGTGGACCCTCGGCTCGGCCGTCGGGCTGGCCATGGTCGAGGGCGGCGGCGAGCCGGTGACACCGGACTGGCTGTCGAGCGGTGCGTGGGAGGTCGACATCGCGGGGGTCCGCCACCCGGCCGAGGTGTCGCTGCGGCCGATGTACGACCCGACCAGTGCCCGGATCCGCGTCTGAGCGCGCGCGGCGAATCGAAGGAGACCGCCCATGACAACCGCAGCCTTCGTCTATGACGCGGTGCGGACCCCGTTCGGCCGGTTCGGTGGCGCGCTGGCCGGCACCCGGCCGGACGACCTCGCGGCCCATGTGGTCAAGCAGCTGGTGAGCCGGGCGCCGGGGCTGGCGGGCAACGGCTTCGGGGCGCGGGTCGACGAGGTCGTGCTCGGCAACGCCAACGGCGCGGGGGAGGAGAACCGCAACGTGGCCCGCATGGCGACGCTCCTGGCTGGGCTGCCGACGAGCGTGCCCGGCTCGACGGTGAACCGGCTGTGCGGGTCGAGCCTGGACGCCGCGATGGTGGCCTCGCGCTCGATCGAGACGGGCGACGCTGACATCGTCGTGACCGGTGGGGTCGAGTCGATGAGCCGCGCGCCGTGGGTCCTGCCGAAGACCGAGAAGCCTTATCCCGCAGGCGATCTCGCGCTAGTGTCGACGACGTTGGGTTGGCGGCTGGTCAACCCGGCGATGCCGTCGGAGTGGACCGTCTCGCTGGGGGAGGCGACCGAGCAGCTGCGGGAGAAGTACGGCATCACCCGCGACCGGCAGGACGCCTTCGCCGAGCGCTCGCACCGGCTCGCCGACGAGGCGTGGACGCAGGGCTGGTACGAGGACCTGGTCGTGTCGGTGCCGGGTGTTGACCTGGCCCGTGACGAGTCGATCCGCCCGGGCACAACCGCCGAGCGGCTGGCCGGGCTGAAGACCTCCTTCCGCAAGGAGGGAGGCACGGTGACCGCGGGCAACGCCTCGCCCCTCAACGACGGCGCGTCCGCGGTCCTGCTCGGCAGCGAGGGTGCCCGCGACGACATCGGCCTGGACCCGCTCGCGCGGATCGCGGGGCGCGGGTCGAGCGCGCTCGAGCCGCAGTACTTCGGCTACGCCCCCGTCGACGCGGCCAACCAGGCTCTCGCCCGTGCGGGCATCACGTGGGCGGACGTGTCTGCGGTCGAGCTGAACGAGGCCTTCGCCGCGCAGTCCCTGGCGTGCCTCGACGCCTGGCAGATCGATGCCGAGATCGTCAACCGGCACGGCGGCGCGATCGCGATCGGCCACCCGCTCGGTGCCTCCGGCGGCCGCATCCTCGGCACGCTGGCCCGTGACCTGCAGCGCACCGGCGAGCGCTGGGGCGTCGCCTGCATCTGCATCGGCGTCGGACAGGGGCTTGCGGTGGTGCTCGAGAACGTCAGCGGGCACTGAGAGCGGCCCCTCAAGGGGCGTGGCCACGACACGGAGATGGAGAGGTCCGTGCCTCTCCACTTTCAACGTATAACGCACAGGGGGTCTTGCGGCAAGGCCCCCTCGCCGTCGGAGAATTGCCGGCCGAGGCCAGATCCAGCGGCCACGCGAACGGAGCCGATGACGTGACCCCCTTGACCACCAGCGCCTTCGACCTTCCCGACCACCTCGCCGCCAAGGCGGACCCGGCGCTCATCGCGGCCGACGAGCGGCAGTTCGCCGCCGTCGCCGACAGCCTCGAGCGCACCATCACCGACCTGTCCGAGCGTCTCGATGCCGCGCGCCGAGCACCCGGCGGAGCGGGGCAACAGGCCTTGGACCGCGACCAGGAGGTTCACCGGCTGACCGCACGCCTGCGCACCCTGCGCCGGTTCGGGCTCGACCTCTGTCTCGGGCGCCTGGTCACGGCCGACGACCCGGACCCCGTCTACATCGGACGCCTCGGGCTCAAGGACAGCGCGGGACGCCAGCTCCTCGTGGACTGGCGCGCTCCGGCCGCGGAGCCGTTCTTCGGCGCGACCCACGCCAACCCGATGGGCCTGACGAGCCGTCGCCGGTACCGCTGGGCCCGTGGACGGGTCAACGACTTCTGGGACGAGGTGTTCGCCCCGGACGGGGTGGACCACCACGCCGCACTCGATGACCAGTCCGCCTTCATCGCCAGCCTCGGCGGGTCTCGCACGTCCCGGATGCGCGACGTGCTGAGCACGATCCAGGCCGACCAGGACGCCATCATCCGGGCGGGCTCGCGCGGCCCGCTCGTCGTGGACGGAGGGCCCGGCACCGGCAAGACGGTCGTCGCACTGCACCGGACGGCATACCTGCTCTACTCCGACCCGCGCCTGGGACACCGGCGCGGCGGCGTCCTCTTCGTCGGCCCGCACGAGCCGTACCTCGCCTACGTGTCCGACGTCCTGCCCAGCCTCGGTGAGGAAGGCGTTCTGACCTGCACGCTGCGCGACCTCGTCCCGGAGGGGGCGACCGCGAGCGCCGAGACGGACCCGGAGGTCGCGCGCCTGAAGTCGTCGGCCGCGATGGTGACGGCGATCGAGCCGGCTGTGCTGCTCTGCGAGGAGCCGCCCACCGAAGGGATGACCGTCGAGACGCCCTGGGCGCACGTGTGGCTCGGCGCCGACGACTGGGCGCAGGCCTTCCGGGCCGTGGAACCGGGCACCCCGCACAACGAGGCACGCGACCAGATCTGGGACGAGCTCGTCTCGATCATCGCCGACAGGCACGACGACGAGTTCGATGACGAGGACCTTGACGAGGACCATGACGAGGACCTTGACGAGGACCTTGACGAGGACCTTGACGAGGACCGCGAAGACCGTACGCCGGAGCGGATGCGCGCCTCGTTGCGGCAGAACCGGGAGCTGGTGACCGCGCTCAACCAGGCGTGGCCAACGCTCGAGGCGACCGACCTCGTCGGCGACCTGTGGTCGGTGCCGGCCTACCTGCGCCGCTGCGCCCCGTGGCTGAGCGTCGAGGAGGTCCGCATGCTTCAGCGCGCCGACGTGCAGGCGTGGACGGTGTCCGACCTGCCGCTGATCGACGCCGCGCGTCAGCGGCTCGGCGACGCAGAGGCCTCCGGGCGCAAGGCCCGTCGCGACGCTGTCGTGTCGGCCGAGCGCGAGCAGATGGCGCGGGTGGTGGACGACCTCATCGCGTCCGACGACTCGGAGATGCACGTGATGTCGATGCTGCGCGGGCAGGACCTCGCGGACGCTCTGGTCGACGAGTCGGGACTCGACAACGGCGAGCTCGACCGGCTGACAGGGCCGTTCGCCCACATCGTCGTGGACGAGGCCCAGGAGCTCACCGATGCCGAGTGGCAGATGCTGCTGCTCCGGTGCCCGTCACGGAGCGTCACCATCGTCGGCGACCGCGCCCAGGCGCGGCACGGCTTCACCGAGACCTGGCAGGAGCGCCTCGATCAGGTCGGCCTCGACCGCCACACGCTCGCGTCGCTGACCATCAACTACCGGACGCCCACGGAGGTGATGGCCGAGGCCGAGCCGGTGATCCGTGCAGCCATCCCGGACGCCAATGTGCCGACCTCGATCCGCGACGCCGGAGCCCCCGTGGTGCACGCCTCGACCGCGGATCGGGACCAGCTCCTCGACGCCTGGCTCGCCACGCATGGAGAGGGAGTCGCTTGTGTCATAGGCGATCCCACGTTCGCCGGGACATCACGAGTGCGTTCGCTGAGTCCGGAGCTGGCCAAGGGGCTGGAGTTCGACCTGGTCGTGCTGGTCGACCCTGAGTCGTTCGGCACCGGCATCGAAGGGGCGGTCGACCGCTACGTCTCCATGACCCGGGCGACCCAGCAGCTGGTGATCCTGACGAGCACTGAAGGGACGCGGCGGCCCGTAGAGGGCGAGACGGTGTCGGCGTAGCGTGATGTGGACTGATGAAAGGGAGGAGACATGGCGAACCTCGTCGTGCATTTCGAGATCCACGCATCAGAGCCGCAGCGGCTCATCGACTTCTACGGCCAGCTGCTCGGCTGGACCTTCAGTCAGTTCGGAGACATGCCGTACTGGTCCATCGACACCGGCGAGGGCTCCATGAAGATGAACGAGCCCGGCAGCGGCATCAACGGCGGGCTGACCCAGCGCCAGGGCCCGGCACCGGAGCCCGGAGCACCCGTCACGGGGTGCGACATCGTGATCGGGGTGGACGGCAACGTCGACGACGTGTTCAAGAAGGGGCTGGACCTCGGCGGCATCGAGGCGCTTCCCCTCGCGGACATGGAGGGCATCGGACGTGTCGGCTACCTGCTGGACCCTGACGGCAACGTGTTCGGGCTCATCTCGCCGGTCCTGTCCGATGGCAGGAACGTCATGAGTGGCGGCGGCTGACCGGCAACACACCCGGCCAGTCCCGAGGCAACACACCCGGGGTCGTTCGGCGAACCCGGCGACACACCCGGAAACCCGCATCTCCGCACGGTTGCAACCGGGGCGAGCTGCCGCTCCGGCGCAGAGCGCCGGCTCCATCCGGGTGTGTTGCCTCGCGGGATGGCTGACGCACAATACGCTCGTCTCGCGACGCGTACGACGACGAAGGTGGTCAGACAGTGGCCGTGATCATCCCCCGCTGGGAGTGGCGGTGCTTCGGCGAGCGCTTCGGGGCCGCCGAGGCGCGCATCGACTCGCTCACGCCCGACCGCGTGCAGGAGAGCGACGAGATCTACCTGCTGTCCTCGACCGGCACGGACGCCGTCAAGGTCCGTGACGACCTGATGGACGTCAAGCACCTCGTGCAGGTGAATGCCGACGGTCTCGAGCAGTGGGTCCCCGTCATGAAGGCGGCCTTCCCCATGACAACGGCCGACGTGAAGGAAATGCTTGCGGCGCTTGGCATTTCGTCCGCGGCGTCCAACCTTCGCACCACGTACACCCTTGCCGACCTGATGGACGAGGTGGTGGTCCCGAGCTCCGACCTCATCGCGGTCGAGGTGCACAAGAGGCGCGTGCGATACACCATCGGCGGCTGTATCTCGGAGGTGACCGAGGTGCGTGCGGGGGAGGCCTCCACGCGCACCATAGCCATCGAGTCGGAGGACGCCGAGCGAGTCGTCGCCGCCGTGCGCGACCTCGGTCTGCCGTTGCGGCCGAACGTCAGCTTCGCCAGTGGCCTGAGGCGGCTCGTCCGTTTCGGCACCGAGCGGTATGCCGTCATCGACGTGGGCACGAACTCGGTGAAGTTCCACATCGGCGAGCGTGGGGCGGACGGCGCATGGCGCACCGTCGTGGACCGCGCGGAGACGACGCGACTCGGCGACGGCCTGCAGGAGACGGGCCGGCTCAACCCCGAGCCGATGGCGCGAACGGTGGATGCCGTCGCCGGCATGGCCGAGCAGGCACGCGCCGTCGGGGCCGGACACATCGCCGCGGTCGGGACCGCCGGTCTGCGGATCGCCCCGAACAGCGCGGACTTCATCACAGCCGTCCGCGATCGCTGTGGCGTGACGGTCGAGGTCATCTCGGGCGACGAGGAGAGCCGGCTCGCGTACCTGGGTGCGCAGTCGGGCATCGGTGCGGCACCAGGGTCCCGGGTGGTCTTCGACACCGGTGGCGGCAGCTCGCAGTTCACCTTCGGGCACGGGGACCAGATCGACGAGCGCTTCAGCGTCGACGTCGGCGCGGTGCGGTTCACGGAGCGCTACGGCCTGGCGGGCGCCGTCACACCCGATGTGCTCAACGAGGCCCTCGACGCGATCGCGGCCGACCTCTCGCGGCTCGACGGACGGCCCGCGCCCGACGCGCTCGTCGCCATGGGCGGTGCCGTCACGAACCTCGCGGCGGTCAAGCACGGGCTCGCCCACTACGACCCCGAGGTGGTGCAGGGCACCGTGCTCGACCGCGCCGAGATCGACCGGCAGATCGAGCTCTACCGCAGCCGCGACGCCGCCGGGCGGCGCGAGGTCGTGGGCCTGCAGCCGCAGCGCGCGGACATCATCCTTGCCGGCACGTGCATCGTGCGCACCGTCCTGGCCAAGCTCGGCGTGGACTCCTTCACGGTGAGTGACCGCGGGCTGCGCCATGGCGTCCTCCTCGAGCGCTTCGGCTGACCCGCGCGTGCGCACCGACCGGTAGTGGACCGACCGGCAATGGCTGACCGGCAGGTGACGGTCGAGTGGCCCGTTCGACACGTCGTCCAGGCGACTAGGTTTGGGGGATGGCTCGCGACCGACCCGGTCGTTCCGAGGACGTGCATGACGCCGCTCGGCGGATGCCGTTCGTCAAGGTGATCGAGGGCAAGAAGGGCAACCTCGTCTACCAGGTCGGCGGGAAGTCGTTCGTCTTCTTCCGCACCCCGCGACCCGATGCCTTCGACCCCGACACGGGCGAACGGTGGGACGACGTCATCGTCATCTGGGTGCCCGACGAGGCCGACAAGCAGGCGCTCGTGCAGGACCGGTCGACGCCCTACTTCACCACCAGCCACTTCGACGGGCACCCGTCCGTGCTCGTGCGTGGCAGCCGGCTGCATGAGACCACCAGGTCAGAGATCATCGAGCTCGTCGAGGACGCCTGGCTGTCCCGCGCCTCCGCAAGGCGTGCGCAGAACTGGCTGGCGAGTCACCCCGCGCCGTAAGGGTTTTCGCGGACCTCAGGTGTCCGGGTTCTGGTACGGGTCGGTGATCTCGCGCAACAGGGTCAACGCCTCGCGCAGCTCGCGCATCCGACGGGTCCCGAGGTGGCGCTCCCACTCCCGCTCGACCCGCTCCTCCTCGGCGCGCGCGACCGGCAGGAACGACTCGCCCTTCGCGGAGAAGCGCACGAGGCGGGCTCGCCCGTCGAGCGGGTCAGGGACGCGCTCGACGTATCCGGCCTGCTCGAGCCGGTCGACGAGCGCCGTGGCGGTCTGCTTCGACACCTGCGCCTGCTCGGCGAGATCCGACAGCCGTGTGCCCCGCGGGCCGATTCGTGCAGCGATCCGGCTCTGGGCGAGCGTGATGTCGGTGACTCCCGCCCGGCGCATCGCCTCCTGCACGTGGTTCTCCATGTCGCGCGCGGCGATGAACATGAGCAGCGCTACAGGTAGCTGCCTCGTCACCGAACCCCCTTGAAGTAGTCCTATCTTCGAACTATATTGGTCCTAACATCGAACTATCTTAGCCGGGGGAGGCAGCCATGAGCGACACGAGCGATGCGTGCGACATGAGCGATGTGTGCGACATGAGCGATCGAACCACCGTCGTCGATCTCTGGTTCGACCCGGTCTGCCCATACTCCTGGACGGCGTCGCGCTGGCTCAGGGAGGTAGCGGGACGTATGCCGCTCGAGGTGCGGTACCACCTCATGAGCCTCTACCTGCTCAACGAGCACCGCACGGACATCAGCCCCGGCTACCGGCACGTCGTCGAGACCTCACGCGGGCCGTCTCGGGTCGCGATGGCCGCGGCGGCGCGGTTCGGCGAGGGCGTGCTGCCCGACTTCTACACCGCTTTCGGCGAGGCGATCTTCGACCGATGGCGCTACCCGAGCGGCGAGGAGTACCACCAGGCGATCCGGGGGGCGCTGGCCGCCACCGGCCTGCCTGCGGACCTCGAGGAGGCGATGGAGTCCGAGGCGCACGACGGGCTGCTGCGCAGGAGCCACGAGGCGGGGACAGCTACCGTCGGTGGCGACGTCGGCACGCCCACGACCCACATCGACGGAGTCGCCTTCTACGGGCCGGTCCTCAACGCCATCCCACGCGGTGACGACGCGGTCCGGGTCTTCGAGGGAGCGCGGCTCCTCGCCGGCTACCCCGAGTTCTTCGAGCTCAAGCGCACTCGGGTGCGCCCGCCCGTCTACACCTGAAGGAGGCCGACATGCGCGAGACCCCCGACCAGACAACGCAGCTCGACGAACCTGCGGTGTGGGCCGCGATCGACGACCAGCGCCGGCGCACGGCCGACCTCCTCGAGACGCTGACGCCGCAACAGTGGCAGCACCCCTCACTCTGCGAGGGGTGGACGATCCGCCACGTGGCTGCGCATCTGACCCTGCAGCAGATGCGGGTCCGCGACGTCGCCGCCTTCACGGCGCGGCACCCGCGTCTGCTTCGCTCGGTCACCCTGAACCGGACCATCCACGACTCAGCCGTGATCCGGTCCCAGATGCCCTCGGACGAGATCGTCGGGCGGATCAGGGCCATGATCGGCTCGCGCAGGCACAACGCCTTCGTCACGCACCGCGAGACCCTGACCGACATCCTCGTGCACGGTCAGGACATCGCCATTCCGCTCGGTGCCGACCTCGAGATGCTCACTCCCGCAACGGCCGTCGCAGCCTCACGCGCCTGGGACACGCGCCGCACCTGGATGGCGTCGGTGTTCCGCAAGCTTCCCCTCGACGGCTACCGCCTCACCGCGACGGACGCCGAGTGGGCGCGCGGGACCGGGCCCGAGGTCAGCGGGCCGGTCGGCGCCCTCCTTCTCCTCCTCACCGGGCGCGCCGTGGCGCTCGAGCAGCTGGACGGACCGGGCGCCGACAGGCTCCGCGCCGACGCGAAGCCCGCCTGAGCCGCGACCCGGCCGTCCGGCATACGCCGGACCGGCTCGAACGGGGTATGCCGCATGGCCCGGTGCCATAGCCCGGGTCAGCGGATCTGCTGGATCCGGATCAGGTTGCCGGCAGGGTCGCGCACAGCGCAGTCGCGCACGCCGTACGGCTGGTCGGTCGGCTCCTGCACGACCTCTGCGTCGCTGGCTTGAAGCCGGTCGAACATGCTCTCGAGGTCGCTGGTGGCAAGCAGGATGCCGGCATACGTGCCCTTGGCCATCATCTCGACGATGGTGCTGCGCTCCTCCTCGGTGACGCCCGGGTCGACGCCCGGCGGGTGCAGCACGATCGAGGTGGCCGGCTGGTCGGGCGGGCCGACGGTGAGCCAGCGCAGGCCCTTGTAGCCGACGTCCTGGCGGACCTCGAACCCGAGGGTGTCGCGGTAGAAGGCGAGGGCGGCGTCGGGGTCGTTGTGGGGGAGGAAGCTGGCGTGAATGGTGACGTCCATGGGGCTCACGCTACGTTCGGCGAGTCGGCCGGCGCTTCTCGATTCCTGACCGGTCTGGTGACCTGTTTCGAGACGCACGACGGCATCCCGGCGGTCGCGCGCGCCGCCTCGCTGCGGTAGGTGCTCGGCGACATACCGACCAGCTCGGCGAAGCGGGTGCTGAACGTCCCGAGGGACGAGCAGCCGACCTCGAAGCACACCTCGGTCACACTGAGGTCGCCCCGGCGCAGCAGCGCCATCGCCCGCTCGATGCGGCGGGTCATGAGGTAGGAGTAGGGCGACTCGCCGTAGGCGAGGCGGAACTGCCGGCTCAGGTGGCCCGCGGAGATATGCACGCCGCGGGCGAGCGCCTCGACGTCCAGCGGCTGGGCGTACTCGCGGTCGATCCGGTCACGCACCCGCCGCAGCAGCGCCAGGTCGCGCAGCCGCTGCTCGTCGGCGGGACTCGTGCTCACCTGACCGATCGTGTCATGGTCGGCCCGGCCTGTGCCACAGTGGGGCCGTGGCACCGTCGACGCTCGCGCCAACGCCGGCCTTCTTCCTGGCCGGGGGAACGGGCATCTCCGCCGAGACGCTCGGCAACATGATGCTGCAGCGGTTCCCGACGGTCGCCTTCCTGCGCCGCAAGATCCCGTTCATCATGAGCGTCGACCGGGCCCGGGAGGTCGTGGCCGAGCTCGACGCCGCGATGACCGACTCGGTGACCCCGCTCGTGTTCTCGACGGTGTCCGACGAGGACGTGCGGGCCGAGCTGCAGAAGACGCGGTGCGCCTTCATCGACCTCTTCGGCTCGCACCTGGCGACCGTCGAGCACGTCCTGCACGTCAACGCCGCCGGGCATGTCGGCGCCCTGCACGGCGTCGGTGACCTGGGCCGATACGAGGCCCGGATGCGCGCCGTCGAGTTCGCGATGGAGCACGACGACGGGCAGAGCATGCGCAACCTGGCGAAGGCCGACCTGATCCTCATCGCGCCCTCCCGGTGCGGCAAGACGCCGACGTCGATCTACCTCGCCCTGCAGCACGGCATCAAGGTCGCGAACTACCCCCTCGTCGAGGAGGACTTCGAGTCCAGCGAGCTCCCGCGACCCGTCCGTTCGTATGCCGCCAAGTGCTACGGGCTGTCATCGACGCCTGCCCGGCTCAGCCAGGTGCGCGGCGAGCGCCGCCCGAACTCGCGGTACGCCAGCCTCGCGCAGTGCAGCTACGAGCTGCGCCGGGCCGAGGCGATGTACCGCGCCCACCGCGTGCCCGTCGTCAACTCGTCCGCGATGTCCGTCGAGGAGATCGCGGCGATCATCATGCAGACTCGGCATCTCGACGACGTCGGCTGAGCCGGCAGCAGCCCCGGCCCGCAGCCCCGACCCGCACGCCCGACCCGCATGCTCGACCACACGCACGAATCGCACACAGAACACGACAGGCGCGACCCCGCAGCGCGCACGACGGAAGGACCAAGTGTGACCGAGAACGTGATGAGGTTCGCCGACCTCGGACTGGACGATGTCGAGCTGGTGGGTGGCAAGAACGCCTCCCTCGGCGAGATGGTGCAGCACCTGTCTGCTGCGGGCGTGTCGGTGCCGGACGGGTTCGCCACCACGACCGACGCCTACCGGCGGTTCCTGGCTGAGGACGGCCTCGCCGACCGGATCAACGCGCTGCTGGCCGACCTCGACGTCGATGACACTCGCCGGCTGACCGAGGTCGGGGCGAGCATCCGCGCGCAGGTGGAGGCGCAGGCCTTCCCGGCCGACCTCGAGAAGGACGTCAGGGCGGCATACGAAGCGCTTTCGGGTGAGCACGAGGCTGACGCCAGCTTCGCCGTCCGGTCGAGCGCGACGGCGGAGGACCTGCCGGACGCCTCGTTCGCCGGGCAGCAGGAGACGTTCCTCAACGTGCGGGGCATCGACAACGTGCTGCACGCGATCAAGCTCGTCTTCGCCTCGCTCTACAACGACCGCGCCATCGCGTACCGCGTGCACAGCGACTTCGACCACTCGGTGGTGGCGCTGTCGGCGGGCGTGCAGCGCATGGTGCGCTCGGACGTCGGCGCCTCGGGCGTGATGTTCACGATGGACACCGAGTCCGGGTTCCGTGACGCGGTGTTCATCACGAGCAGCTACGGGCTGGGCGAGGCGGTCGTGCAGGGTGCCGTGAACCCCGACGAGTTCTACGTCTACAAGCCCGCCCTGCGGGCCGGCCGCCCCGCGATCCTCAAGCGCGGGGTGGGCGGCAAGGCGACCAAGATGGTCTACACGAGCGACTCGAGCGTCGGGCGCACCATCGACTTCGTCCCGGTGCCGGAGCCGGACCGCGCGCTGCTGTCGATCACCGACGACGACGTCACCGAGCTCGCCCGCCACGCGCTGCGCATCGAGGAGCACTACGGCCGTCCGATGGACATCGAGTGGGGCAAGGACGGTGTCGACGGCAAGGTCTACATCCTGCAGGCCCGCCCGGAGACGGTGCAGTCGCGGCAGAGCGGGTCGACGATGCGCCGGTTCCGGATGGACGAGCGCGGCCCGGTGGTCGCCGAAGGGCGGGCCATCGGGCAGAAGATCGGCGCCGGGGCGGTGCGGGTGCTCGACTCGATCGAGGCCATGCACGACTTCGAGGCCGGCCAGGTGCTTGTCGCCGACATGACCGACCCCGACTGGGAGCCGATCATGAAGCGCGCCAGCGCGATCGTCACCAACCGAGGCGGGCGCACCTGCCACGCCGCGATCATCGCCCGCGAGCTCGGCATCCCCGCGGTCGTGGGCACCGGCTCAGCGACGAGGTCGCTCGCCGAGGGCCAGGAGGTCACGGTGTCGTGCGCCGAGGGGGACACCGGCTTCGTCTACGACGGGCTGCGCAAGTTCACGGTCAGCGAGACGGCACTCGACGAGCTGCCCGAGGTGCCGGTCAAGATCATGATGAACGTCGGCACCCCCGAGCAGGCGTTCGAGTTCTCGCGGCTGCCGAACAAGGGTGTGGGCCTGGCTCGGCTCGAGTTCATCATCAACCGCCAGATCGGCATCCACCCGAGGGCGCTGCTCGAGCTCGACGACCAGGAGCCCGCGGTCCGGGCCGAGATCGCTGCGCACATCGCGGCATACGCGAGCCCGCGTGAGTTCTTCGTCCAGCGCGTCGCCGAGGGCGTCGCGACCATCGCGGCGGCTTTCGCGCCCGAGCCGGTCATCGTGCGGATGTCGGACTTCAAGTCCAACGAGTATGCCGGCCTGCTCGGTGGGGAGCGGTACGAGCCGCACGAGGAGAACCCGATGATCGGCTACCGCGGCGCCGCCCGATACCTGTCGGCCGACTTCGCCGAGTGCTTCGCGATGGAGTGCGAGGCCCTGAAGTACGTCCGCGACGAGATGGGCCTGACCAACGTCAAGATCATGATCCCGTTCGTGCGCACCGTTGCCGAGGGCGCCGGCGTCATCGACCTGCTCGCGGCGCACGGGCTGGCCCGTGGCGTCAACGACCTGCAGGTCGTGATGATGTGCGAGGTGCCCTCGAACGCGGTCAACGCCGACGAGTTCCTCGACCACTTCGACGGTTTCTCGATCGGGTCCAACGACATGACCCAGCTGACCCTCGGCCTGGACCGTGACTCCTCGCTGGTCGCCGGCTCGTTCGACGAGCGCGACCCGGCCGTGAAGAAGATGCTGTCGCTGGCGATCTCGGCCTGCCGGGCCCGGGGGAAGTACGTCGGAATCTGCGGCCAAGGCCCGTCCGACCACCCCGACCTCGCGGAGTGGCTGCTCGACCAGGGCATCGAGTCGATGTCGCTCAACCCCGACACCGTCGTCGAGACCTGGCTCCGCCTGGCCCGGCACGAGGCGGACGCGACAGCAGGCTGACCCACCCACCGACGTATGCCGGCCGGCCGCTCAGCGCGACCGGCCGGCATACCCGGGTAGTGACGTCACCCGGCGGCGGCTACGGGGCTCCAACGCCCATCGCGACGTAGGTGACCTCCTGGAACTCGGCGAGCCCGAAGGCCCCGCCCTCGCGACCGAGGCCGGACTGCTTGACCCCGCCCATCGGCGCGAAGGTCGCCGTCGGCAGGGCGTGGTTGAGCCCGATGATGCCCGCCTGCAGCTGTGCGGTCAGCGTCGCCGCGCGTGACACGTCCCGCGTGTAGAGGTATGCCGCGAGGCCCATCTCCGTGTCGTTGGCCCGGCGCACGACGTCTGCGGTGTCGGTGAACCGGAACACCCCTGCTGCCGGCCCGAAGACCTCCTCGCGAGCCAGCCGGCACGTGTCGGGCGCGTCGACCACGAGCCCGGGCGCGCAGAACGACCCGCCGGGGGTCTCCCGGTCCTGGGTCGCGAGGCGCCCTCCCTGGTCGAGCGCGTCCTGGACGATGGCGGACACCTCGGCCCCCCGGGCCTCGTCGATGAGCGGGCCGAGGTCAGGAGCCGGGTCGCCTGCCGGGTCGCCCAGTGTCATGGCGTCGACCTGCTTGGCCATCCTCCCGACGAACTCGTCGAAGACGTCGTCGTGCACGAAGAACCGGTTCGCGGCGATGCACGACTGGCCGTTGTTGCGGAACTTGGCGAGCATCGCCCCCGAGACGGCGGCATCGAGGTCGGCGTCCGGCATGACGATGAAGGGTG
Organism: Monashia sp. NPDC004114; assembly: GCF_053603855.1. Classification (NCBI taxonomy): domain Bacteria; kingdom Bacillati; phylum Actinomycetota; class Actinomycetes; order Micrococcales; family Intrasporangiaceae; genus Intrasporangium; species Monashia sp. NPDC004114. The sequence goes on from NZ_JBSGGK010000010.1 coordinate 196,280, forward strand.
CGTCGCCGCCGAGCTCGAGCAGCGGCCGCACCACTCGTGCGGCCGCCTGAGCCATGATCGAACGGCCGACCGGCGTCGACCCGGTGAACGTCACCACGCGCACGGCCGGGTGCTCGAGCAGGGTGGACGTCGTCGCGCCGGCAGGGCCGTGCACGAGGTTGATGACCCCATGCGGTACACCTGCATCGTGGAGACAGGCGATCATCTCGGTCACGGCGAGGGGGCACTTCTCGGACACCCGGGCGACGACGGTGCATCCCGCGGCGAGGGCCGGGGCGAGCTTGCGCGCCTGGATGGAGCACGGGAAGTTCCACGGTGTCAGGCTGAGGACGACGCCGGCGGGCGAATGCAGGCTCAGGTGCCGCACCTGCGGGTTCTCCTGCGGGTAGAGCGACCCGTGCGGGCGGCGGATCTCCTCGGCGAACCATCGGAAGTAGTCTGCCGAGAGCCGCACCTCGGCGGTGGCGTCGGACAGCAGCTTGCCGCTCTCGCGGGCGAGCAGCAGGGCGATGGTCGAGCCGCGTGAGTCGATCAGGTCGGCTGCGGCGTGCAGCACGGTGGCGCGCTGGCGCGCGGTCAGCCCGGACCAGGCCGGGAACGCCGAGGCCGCCGCATCCGCTGCCTCGGTCGCCAGCTCGGGGCCGTCGTAGGCCAGGTGCCCGATGACCGACCCGTCGACGGGGGAGAGCACCTCGCGACGCGCTCCGGTGTCGACCCAGGAGCCGTCGATGAGGTGAGAGGCAAGATGGGACATGCGACCTCCAGGAATGACGTAAGTGGACTGACCTCTAGCCAGTGATAGATCAGTATGCCACGCGGAGCTCCCGGTCCACGGTCCTCGCGAATCGTCGAGGAAACCATTGACAGGGCCGCCCCGACGCGGCAACCTAAGGTGACCAGAGGTCAGACCACCACCCTTCTCACCACCCATCCTCACATTGGAGGCCGAATGACCAGGCACGCAGTGGATGGCCCTCTCCGGACGACGCAGTCCCTGCGCCGTCGGCGAGGATCCTTCTCGGCCGTTGCCGCGGCTGTTGCCATGACAGCCGTCGTCCCGCTTGCCGCATGCTCGTCGTCGTCGGACGCCGCCTCGTCCGATGGCCAGGCAACCCTGACGTTCGCGTCCTGGGACGCCGCAGAGGCCGCAACGCGCGACTCCACACTGGCGCTCGTCAAGAAGTTCGAGTCGGAGCACCCCAGCATCAAGGTGAATCTCACCCCGATCCCGTTCAGCGACTTCGAGCAGAAGGTCCTGCTCCAGGTCCAGAGCGGCTCGGCACCCGACGTGCTCCAGACGTCCGGCAACTACACCGCCAACTTCGCGGCGGCGGGCGCGCTCGAGCCGCTCAACACCATGGCCGGGGGCAGCTACCTCAGCGACGTGACGCCCGCGGTCGCCGATGTGGGCAAGATCGACGGCAACCTGTACTCGGTGCCGTGGGCTCTGCAGCCCGTGGGCTTCTGGTACAACAAGACGCTGCTCGCCAAGGCCGGCCTCGACCCGAACTCGCCGCCGAAGACGATCGACGACCTGCTCGCGGCCCTACGCAAGCTCAAGAGCATCCCGGACGTGATCCCGCTGGGCATCGACTCCACGAACCGCGTGTTCGGCCTGGACGTCAGCTGGCCGTGGATGCGGGCGTTCGGTGCCGAGCCGGTCAAGGACGGCGCCGCCAACGTCACCACGCCCGAGATGAAGAACTACCTCAGCTTCATGCGGACCCTGGCCACCGAGAAGCTCACCGAGGTCAACCAGAAGATCGGCTACTTCCGCCCGCTCGCGGCCCAGGACAAGGTGGCCTTCATCTGGGACCAGCCGATCCTCGAGCCGACCGTGAAGGCCGCCGCGCCCGGCACGAAGTCGACGTTCAACACGACCTGGGGCGTCACGACCCTGCCGACCGCAGCCGGCGGCCAGTCGTACTCCGTCCCGCAGGACCACGCGCTCGCGATCTCCAAGACGGCCAAGAACAAGGAGGCCGCCTGGACCTTCGTCGACTGGCTGACCCGCAACGAGGCGGCTCTCGACCACGTCGTCGCCGACAAGGGGGCCCTGCCGCCCACGAACAAGCCGCCGGCCTCGGTGCAGGCGAAGGTCGACGCGGACCCCGCGCTGGTCGCGTTCCGTGACCAGGTCGTGCCGACGGTCATCCGGCCGCCGTGGGGCCCGAAGTACGCCAAGGCCTACGAGCCCATCATGGTCGGCGTGCAGCAGATGATGACGACGACGAGCTCCGTGGATGCGATCGCGGACCAGATCCAGACCAGTCTCTCGACCGCGCTGAAGTAAGGTCCCCGGCGCGCGTCCGGACGCACGGACCCGGTCGGTGCCCAGGCACAGCCCCTGCCTGGGCACCGGCCGCTTCCACGGCCAGCCCACGTGAAGCACGAACTCGACAAGGGAGTTGAAGTAGCAGTGTCTGTGGCAATCGAGCGAAAGCGAGGCCAGCAACGCTCCGGCGCACCGAAGCCTCGCCGGACGCCCTGGCTCGACTGGCTGGTCGTGCCGACGGTGGTGATCCTCATCGTCGTCGTCGCGTACCCCGTGGTCCGGGCGGTGATGCTCTCCTTCTCCGAGTACAGCCTCATCACGGGCGACGCCGGGTCGCGCCCGGTCGGCCTCGACAACTACGCCCAGATCGTCAAGGACCCGATCTTCTGGCAGGCCGTGCGCAACACCGTCTACTTCGCGGTGGCGTCCCTCATCGGCGGCGGGCTCGTCGGGCTGGCCCTGGCGCTCGCGACCGAGAACCTCGGCGGCAAGTGGCGCTTCGTCCGCGGCGCCCTTCTCACGCCGTGGGCGATCCCCGTCATCGTCGCGGCCTTCCTGTTCCAGTACCTCTTCCTCGACCGCGGCGGCATCATCAACGACGCCCTCATGACCACGGGCATCATCGACCAGCCGATCCCGTGGCTGACCTCCGGCGACTACGCCCTGACGGCCACGATCATCGCCAACATCTGGCAGACCGCGCCGTTCTTCCTGCTCGTCTTCACCGCCGCCCTGCGCAGCGTCCCCAACGAGGTCATCGAGGCGGCACGCATCGACAAGTCGGGCCCGTGGACGCTGATCTGGCGGATCAAGCTGCCCTACCTCGCTGCGCCGGGCGTCATCGCCGCGGTGATCATGACGGTGCAGAACGTCAACCAGTTCCCGCTCATCTGGGCGATGACCCAGGGCGGGCCCGGCTACAGCACGACGACCCTGACCATCTACCTCTACCGGCTCGTCTTCGTCAGCTACAACGTCGGCTACGCGTCGGCCATCGGCGTCGTCTGGCTCGTCATCATGCTCCTGGTGACCGCGGTGTTCCTCAAGCGCAGAAAGGCGGGAGCCCGATGAGCGCCACGGCCCGCACCACGTCGAGCACGCCAGCGCCCGGCGACACGAACGCCCGACCGGCCGGCCCGTCCGGGACGCCCCCGAGGTCACCCGGGTCCGCGGCGACCCCCATCGGCGCTCGCCCCTGGCGCCGCCTCGGCCGCGGCGCGGTCCCGGGGCTGCTCATCGCCCTCGGACTGGGGATGGTGCTCGGGCCGATCTACTGGATGGTCGCGGCCTCGTTCAAGACCCAGACCGAGGTGACCGCGCTCCAGCCGACCCTCTTCCCGCACGACCCGACGACGCAGAACTACCAGGGGCTCGTCACGGGCAGTATGCCGTTCACCTCGTTCTTCGCGAACAGCGTCGTCACGTCGCTGCTGACTGCGGTCGGAGGCACGCTGATCTGCGCTCTCGCGGGCTACAGCTTCTCGCGAGGCGCCTACCGGCTGCGCAGCACGCTGAGCATGTCGGTGCTCGCGATCCAGATGCTGCCCTTCGTCGTTATCATCGGTCCGCTCTACCTGCTCATGCTCAAGCTCGGGCTGCTCAACACCTACTTCGGCCTGATCCTCGGCTACACGACCTTCGCCCTGCCGTTCGGCGCCTGGATGATGAAGGGCTTCATCGACGGGGTCCCGATCGAGATCGAGGAGGCGGCTCGGGTCGACGGCTACTCGCGTATCGCGATCCTGTTCCGGGTCGTGCTGCCGCTGACGGTGCCGGGCCTGGCCACGACCGCAGTCATCATCTTCATCAACTCGTGGAACAACCTGCTCTACCCGCTGACCCTGATGACCGACACGGAGAAGCTCACGCTGCCGCCCGGCCTGATGCAGACCTTCAACGGACAGTTCCAGTTCGACTGGGGCGGGATGATGGCCGCGACAACGGTCACGAGCCTGCCGCTCGTCATCGCCTTCTTCGCGGTGCAGCGGTACATGGTCCGCGGCATGACCGCCGGCGCACTCGGGGGCACGTGATGGCCATCGACACGGGCCTGGCCGGCCGTAGCGTGCTCGTCACCGGCGGCGCCGCCGGGATCGGGGCCGCGATCGCCCGCCGCTTCGCTCGCGAGGGCGCGCACGTCACGATCGCCGACCGCGACGAGGTCGCGCTCGCCCGAACCGCTGACGAGATCGCCCTCGCGGGCGGCGTCTGCGACACGGTCGGCGTCGACCTCGCCGACGCCGCAGCGCGAGGCCAGGTCGTGGCGCGGACCGTTGCTGCGCACGGAAGCCTCGACGTGCTCGTCAACAACGCCGCGACGGTCGGCGACCGGCTCGGCGTCGGTGACCTCACCGAGGACGACTGGGACCGCGTGCTGACCACGAACCTCAAGGCGGCGGCATTCCTTAGCCAGGACGCCGCTGCGGTCATGCGCCCGGGCGCCACCATCGTCAACGTCTCGGCGATCCAGGAGTACCTGCCCCTGGAGGGACACATCTCCTACATCGCGAGCAAGGGTGGCGTCTCGGCACTGACCCGGGCGCTGGCGGTCGAGCTCGCGCCACGCGGCATACGGGTCAACTCCGTCGTGCCCGGCTGCATCGAGTCACCCGGGATGCAGCTCGAACGCGACCGCAACACGTTCGGCGAAACGGTCGGCAACACGAGCGGCGGCACCGCCCAGCCCGGCGCTCCGGCGAGCGCTCCCGTCGCCAGCCTCCTTCGGCGCATGGGCTTGCCCAGCGAGGTGGCCGAGGCCGTGCTCTTCCTGGCGTCCGACGGCGCCTCGTTCATCACCGGGGCGGCGCTCCACGTCGACGGGGGGCGGCGCATGAGCCGGCGACCCGACGGCCTCACCGCCGACCCCACCCCAACCCGCGTGGAAGGATCCGCCTAGTGGCCAGCATCACCCTCGTCGGCGTCCAGAAGGACTTCGGCGGCGAGCCCATTCTCAAGTCGTGCGACCTGAAGATCGAGGACCACGAGTTCCTCGTCCTCGTCGGCCCGTCCGGGTCCGGCAAGACGACGCTGCTGCGCATCATCTCCGGGCTGGAGACGGCCACGGCCGGTGACATCTACTTCGACGACCGCCTGGTCAACGGGGTGGACGTCGGCGACCGCGACATCGCGATGGTCTTCCAGAACTACGGGCTCTACCCGCACATGTCCGTCTACCAGAACATGGCGTTCGGCCTGAAGCGGCGCAAGATCTCCAAGCCGGAGATCGACGCCAAGGTGCGTGCCGCGGCCGAGCTGCTCGGCATCGGCGCCATGCTCGAGAGACGGCCACGCCAGCTCTCCGGTGGGCAGCGCCAGCGGGTCGCCCTGGGCCGCGCTATCGTGCGCGACCCGTCGGTGTTCCTGCTCGACGAGCCGCTGTCGAACCTCGATGCGCACCTGCGCACCCAGATGCGCGCGGAGATCCTGCGGATCCACCGGTCGGTGACCGCGACGGCCGTCTATGTGACCCACGACCAGGTCGAGGCCCTGACCATGGGCGACCGGATCGCGGTGATGAGCGACGGCGTGATCCAGCAGATCGACACTCCCGAGCGGCTCTACGACAAGCCGGCGAACCAGTTCGTCGCGGGCTTCATCGGCACGCCGCCGATGGGCTTCGTGACGGCCGTCGTGCACTGGGACGGCGACGTGGCGCGCGCCAAGTCGGACTGGCTGGACGTGCGGGTCCCACCTGAGGTGGCTCGCCTGCTCGATGGCCGGCCGGAGGTCGTCGTCGGCGTCCGCCCGGAGAGCTACACGCTCACCGGTGAGGCGAACGGCTCCGATGCGTCACGGATCGACGGCGTGGTCGACGTGATCGAGCCGCTGGGCGCCGAGCAGCACGTCATCATCCGGTGCGACGACGCGCGGCTGACCACACGGCTGCCGCGCCGCAACCGGATGGAGGTCGGCACGCGGGCGACGTTCGAGCTCGACGACCAGGGCATCCACTTCTTCGACACCGCGACCGGAAAGGCCATCCGGGAGGACGTGGGGTGAGCGGCACGAGCACGAGCACGAGCACGATGGCTTCGGACCGCATCGAGAGCGTCACCACGCACCTCGTCGCACCCCGCTGGATCTTCGTCCGGGTGACCACGGCCGCCGGGCTGACGGGCTGGGGCGAGGCGATCGTCCCCAAGCGCGCCCGGGCCGTAGTGGGCGCGGTCGCCGACCTCGCAGACAACCTCGTCGGCCACGACCCGGGACGCATCGAGGAGCTGGCAACCCGGATGCGGCAGGGCGGCTTCTTCCGTGACGGGCCGGTCCTGGCCACCGCGGCCGCCGCGGTCGAGCACGCGCTGTGGGACATCAAGGGCCGCCGCTACGGCCTGCCGGTGCACGAGTTCCTCGGCGGGCCGGTGCGCGAGCGGACCCGCCTTTACGCGTGGGTTGCCGGAGACCGGCCCAGCGATCCCGTCCCCGACGTGCGCCGACGCGTCGAGCAGGGGTTCACGATGGTCAAGATGAACGCGACCGCCGAGCTCGACCACATCGACAGCTTCGACAAGGTCGAGGCGGCGGTCGACCGGGTCGCGCAGATCCGCGGCGAGCTCGGCACGTCCGTGGACATCGCGCTCGACTTCCACGGCCGGGTCAGCCGTGCGATGGCCAAGGTCCTGCTCAAGGAGCTGGAGCCACTGCGGCCGTTCTGGCTCGAGGAGATCCTGCCGCCGGGGCTGGAGGACCAGCTGCCGTCGGTCATCCCGGCCGGGTACACCGTGCCGATCGCGACAGGGGAGCGGCTGCTCAACCGGATCCAGTTCGCCCGGCTGCTGCGCCACGGCGTCGTCGATGTCGTCCAGCCGGACGTCAGCCTGACGGGCATCTACGAGCTGGCGAAGATCGCGCACCTCGCCGAGGCCTACGGTGTCGGCGTCGCGCCGCACTGCCCGAACGGCCCGATCTCGCTTGCCGCATCGCTCCAGGCGGGCTATGCCCTCGAGAACGTCATCGTCCAGGAACAGAGCCTCGGCCTGCACTACAACGCCGGGTATGCCGGCCTCCCGACCGCCGAGATGCACGACTACCTCCTCGACCCGACGCTGCTCCGGCCCGAGGGGGGCTACCTGCCGCGCCTTACCGGGTCCGGCCTCGGCATCGACATCGACGAGCCCGCCGTCGAGAAGTCGCCGCCGTTCCGGCTCGAGGACCCCGACTGGCGCCACGCGGACGGGAGGGTGGCCGAATGGTGACCCTGCCCCGAGGGACGTATGCCGCTCTGGCCACCCCCGTGACCGACGACGGCACGCTGGACCGCGACGGTCTCGAGCGGCTCGTCGAACGCGTGGTCGCCGGGGGCGTCGACGGCATCTCGCCCTGCGGCTCGACCGGCGAAGGCCCCCGGCTCACTCTCCAGCAGCGCCTCGAGGTCACCCGCAGTGTCGTGGCCGCGAGCCCCGCGACGGTGGTCGCCGGGATCTCGTGGAACGCCCTGCAGGACGCCTACGCAGAGCTGGAGGCCTTGGGAGACATAGGAGTCCACGGCGCACTGGTCGCCCCACCGTCGTACTTCCCATCCACGGACAGCGAGCTCGTGGCGGCATACGGCTCGATCGCCGACCGCTCACCGGTGCCGGTCGTGCTCTACAACATCCCGATGTTCGCGCGGTCGGCGCTGGGCGACCGGGTCGTCGCCGAGCTGATGACGCACCCGAACATCGTGGGGATCAAGGACAGCAGCCGCGACCTCGAGTACCTCGGGCGGGTGCTGGAGGCACGGCGGCGTGCGGGGCTCGACGACTCGTTCCGGGTCTTCACGGGGACCGACACGCTGCTCGTGGCGAGCCTGCTCGCGGGCGCCGACGGCTGCATCGCGGCCAGCGTCAACCTCGTGCCGGAGCTCAGCCGGGTCATTGTCGACAGCGTCGAGACCGACCTGGCCGGGGCGCTCGGCGTCCAGGACCGGCTCACCGCCGTGGTCTACGCCTGCCGCCGGGGCAGCCCCCCGGCCGGGTGGAAGGCCGCCCTTCACGCGGTCGGCGTCTGTGGGCCCGGGCTCGTGCCGCCCGCCATCGGGCTCGGCACCGGCGAGATCTCGGACGTGCGAGGCCGCCTCGCCGAGCTGGGAGTGGGCGGGGCGCGGCCGTGAGCCTGCGGCTCGATGTCGTCGTCCCCGGCCGTGACGAGCTCGGCGAGTCTCCCGTCTGGGACGACCGCTCGGACACGCTGTGGTGGGTCGACATCCACGGCAAGAAGGTGCACCGCTGGTCGAGCCGGTCCGGGGCGCGCGAGACGCGCCGGTTCCGTGACCCCGTCGGTGCCGTCGCACTACGCGAGGCGGGAGGGGTCGTGCTCGCCGCGGGCATGTCCTGCCTCGAGCTCGCCGACCTGGGCGGCACGCCCACCGAGGTGGCCCAGGTCGGCATGGGGGCTCGGATGAACGACGGTGCCGTCGACGCGGCGGGGCGGTTCTGGATCGGGACGCTCGCCGCAGACGCCAGCCCCGGCTCGGCCGCGCTCTACCTCGTCGACCTGGGCGGGCCGTTCCCGACTGTCGCGGAACGGCTCGTCGGCGTCACCATCTCCAACGGCATCGACTGGAGTCCCGACGGGTCGACGATGTACTACATCGACACGGTGCTCGAGCGGGTCGAGGCGTTCGACTTCACGCTCGGCAGCGGGACGATCCGCGCTCGTCGTACCGTCGTCGACCTCTCGTCGGCGAACGGACGACCCGACGGGCTGTGCGTCGACGCCAACGGCGACCTCTGGGTCGCCATGGCGCGCGGTGGCGCCGTCCGCTGCCACGCACCCTCGGGCGAGCTGCGCCTCGAGCTCGACGTCCCCGCGCCGGCGGTGACGAGCCTGGCGTTCGGCGGCCCAGGTCTCGACACGCTGTTCATCACCACTGGACGGTGGAGTGGTACAGCTGCCAGGCTGCGCGACCAGCCGATGGCCGGATCCGTGTTCGCGCTGACCGGGACCGGGGCGGTTGGCCGTCCGGTCCACCGGGTGCGGACGGCATCAGCTCCTCGCCTCGCGCCCGTCCCCTGAGCCGATCCCTGAGCCGGTCTCTGAGTCCGTCTTTGAGCCCGTCTCTGAGCCCGTCCCCTGACCCCCACCCCCGACCCTCTTCGCCGCTTCCCCTGGTCGAGTGGCCACTGCGACACACGGCCCGAGCCGGGGCCGGCGGGGTTGTGTCGAGGTGGCCACTCGACCGAAGGACACGAGTCGAGTGGCCACTTCGACACGCCAGCGCCGTCGAGTGGCCACTTCGACACCCACAGCTCGGGGGCGGGATTGTGTATCAAAGTGACCACTCGACTGGGGAGGGGGCGCGTATGCCGGAGGGGTGGGGCGGCATACATCCCCACAGTGTGTGTGCCAGGCCAGTGGCAGACCCTCTGGTTGGGCGCTCAGGCCGCGAGGACGAGCGTGAGCGCGAGGCCCGCGACGAGCACCGACGACAGGAGCCCCAGCAGCAGGTCAGCGCCCCCCAGGCGCCGCAGCGCACGGATGTCGACTCCGCAGCCGAGCGCGAACATCGCTGTGGCCAGGGCGAACTCCTGCACGTGGGCGACTCCCGAGCGCACCGCTTCGGGCACCGGCAGGACGCTGCTCATGACGACGAAGACGGCGAACGCGACGACGAAGAAGGGCACGATCGGCGGACGCGCGGCCCGTGTCGTCTCGACCTGGGACCGGCGGGCCCGGAGCGAGAGGGCGACGAGGACCGGACCGAGCATGAGCACACGGGTCAGCTTCACCAGGACGGCAACCTGGAGGGCCGCTCCGCCGATGATCCCGCCGGCGACGACCACCTGACCCACCTCGTGGACACTCCCGCCGATCCACGCACCCGCGTCGCGTGGTCCGAGTCCGAGCAGTGTTGCCGCGGCAGGCAGAGCGAGCATGGCAACCGTCCCGAAGGCGACGACCAGGCCTAGCGCGCTCGCGACGTCCTCCTCCTCGGCGTCGACCACGCCCTCTGCGGCAGCCACGGCGGCCGCACCACAGATGGAGAAGCCGCACGCGATCAGCACCCGCCTGGCCGCGGGGACGCCGAGCGCGGCGCCGATCAGCATGGTGCCGGTGATCCCTCCACCGACGACGAGCACGACGCACAGCACGGTGCCCCAGCCGAGACCGAGCACCTGGCCCACGACGAGCTGGAAGCCCAGCAGGGCGACGCCGAGGCGCAGGATCCGGCGGGCCGCGAAGGCGAGACCGGGCGCCAGGCGAGGCGCGCGGCGGGTCGTCGACCCGAGCGCGATGCCGAGGACGATAGCGACCAGGACGCTGCTGACCAGCGGGAGCTCCGCATGGACGACGAGACCGGCCACGCCTCCGGCCGCGGCCAGCGCGACACCTGGGACGATGCCACCGCGCACCGGCGGGTGGTGGAGCTTGGCTGGGACAGCGACGGATTGGGCCACGATGGCCACTGTGCTGGAGCAGCGAGCAGCGGAGTAGACGCCAATTCGGCAGGACCCCATGCGCTGTTGATATAGCCCGGTCGCTGGCGCTAGCGTTCAACGGTGCCTCCATCGCGACCCGACCTTCGAGCGCTCGAGCTGCTCGTCCGAGTCGCCGAGACGGGGTCGCTGAGCGCAGCCGCCCGGGCCGTGGGGATGGCCCAGCCGAACGTCAGCCGGTCGCTCACGCGCCTCGAGCGTCAGCTGTCCGTGCCTCTCGTTCACCGCGGCCCGAGCGGTTCCAGCCTGACAGCGGAGGGCGTGCTGGTCGTCGAGTGGGCGCGAGAGGCGGTCGCGGCCGTCGACCGTGTCATCACGGGCGCGAGAAGCCTTGCGTCGCAGCAGAATGCGAGCCTGCATGTCGCGGCGAGCCTGACGATCGCCGAGTATCTGGCGCCGGTGTGGTTGTCGCGGCTGCGGGAGGTCCAGCCGGAGGTGCGCGTGAGCCTGGCGGTGGCGAACTCCGACCAGGTTCTCGAGCAGGTGACGCACGGCGACGTCACCCTGGGTTTCGTCGAGTCGCCGAGCGTGCCGCGGACCGTGTCGTCACGGGTGGTGGCGCGCGACGAGCTCGTCGTCGTGGTCGGCCCGACGCACCCGTGGGCGACCCGTCGCAGGCCGGTGCTTCCGGGCGAGCTGGCTGCGGGCGACCTCGTCATGCGCGAGAGCGGCTCCGGCACCCGGCAGACCCTGGCACGGGCGCTGCACGACGCCGGCGTGCCGTTCCCCGACACCCACCTGGAGCTGGCGAGCACCGCCGCCGTGAAGTCGGCCGCCGCCACCGGGTCGGCCCCGGCCGTGCTCAGCGCCCTGGCGGTGGAGTCGGAGCTGGCGACCGGCGTCCTTGTGAGGGTGCCGCTAGAGGGTCTCGACCTCGGACGCCGGCTGCGTGCGGTGTGGCCGATCGGCGTGCCGCTGGCCGGATCCGGCGAGACGCTCGTCCGCCTGGCCGCGCGCGCAATGACCGCCGGCGACCGGCCCTCGACGCGCTAGGGCGAGGCTGCGCCCGGCTGCTCGCCGGTGTCCGCGTGGCGGCGGGTGCGTGCTGCCCGCCGCCACGCGGGGTCCGGTCAGCCGACGGCGACGTCGATGATGTGCATGGCCGGCACTCCGCCGACGACCGAGTCGCCCACGGCCGGCAGGGTCACGCCGACCACACGGACGTCCGGGCGCACCGGGATCTCGGCGTAGAACAGATACGTGTTCCGCGTCCGGCGACCGCCGATGCCGTTGTCCGCCTTGTTGTTGTTGGCGTTCATGTACGGCATCTTGATCGCCTGCAGGTTGGCCGACGGCGGGTTGAAGTAGTCGTCGACGGTGAGACGGTAGACGGCGGTCGTGCCGTCCTCGTAGTGGACGACACCGCCCTTGGTGAGCGGGCCGCGGCTGGTGGCGCCAAGGATGGCCACGCGCGTGCCGGTCCCCGACACCGCGATGGTCTGGCCGTTGGCGAGCACGTTGTCGGGCACCCCGATCCCGGACACCGGCCAGACCAGCGGCACCCGGTCGGCCGGCGCGGGGATCGGCGAGCCGGGCACGACCCCCGCGGCGCTGAGCGCTTGCAGGGAGAACGTGTTCCCGACGCCGTCGAGGTCCCCGGTGGTCCAGTCTGCGTCGTCGGTGATGCTGACGTTGTTGCGGGAGGCGGCGAGCGTCGTCGGCACGGCGACGGAGACCTCGGCCTCGGCACCCGCACGGATCGCCCGGCTCTCGTACACCGCGGTCGCGAGGAACGAGTGCGTGCCGGGCTTGACGGACCCGTCGACGATGAGCTCCCACTGTGCGTCGAAGAAGGCGCCGGGCTGCACGACCGTCGCGGTCACCGGCGTGATCGGCGTCGGAGACCAGCTCGCATCGGCAGGCAGCTGCAGCTGGACGTTCCGGATCGCGGCCTCGGTCGAGTTGGTCAGCCGCGCGGACACGACGACGCGCTGCCCGGGTGCTGCCATGTATGGTGCCGCCGAGACGCGTAGGTCCGTCTCGCCGATGGGCTGTGCGCCGGGCGCGACGTCGTGCCCGGTGAGGGCTGTCGACACCGAGCCGTATGCCGGGTGGCTGACTGTCACGGTGATGCGTCCGGGCTCGTTGGGCCGGGTCCGCAGCCAGACGGCCCCGACGCCACCGGCGGCGGCCAGGTCGAAGGTGCGGTCCCCGACCAGCCGGCCGGGACCCTGTACGTCGATCGTCACCTCGCCGCCGACGTAGGGCCGCGGCGCGCCGTACCGGTCGACGACACGGAACACGACACGCGTCGCGTCCGAACCGTCCGCGGCGATCTCGTCGTCATCCGCGACCACCTCGAGGCGGTCGCCAGACTCCTGCGACGAAAGACGTCGCGACGCGACCAGGGCGTCGCCGATGTAGGCGTCGATCCTGAGCTCGGGCCGGTCCGTGCCGTCGATGCCGGAGAGGTCGACGAAGGACGGCGGGAAGCGCAGGTTGCCGAAGCGCGCACGGTCGGGAACCACCGTGGCCCGATGCTCGTCAGCGACATAGACCTCGAGTCGCTCTGCGTTGGAGCAGATCATGGCCGAGCTGCCGGGGCCGTTGTTGGTCGAGCCGGGGCCGAAGTCCCAGTAGAACGCCGGCTCGATCACGACGTGCCTCGACGGGTCGAGCTGGGCCCGGTAGATCGCGGCGCCCAGCTTCGGCTCGCGGAACAGGTCGACGACGCCCACGTGCTTGATGCCGTCGACCTGGCGACCCGACCCCGACGGGTAGTCGAAGGCCGCCCAGGGGATCACGCCGGCATACCGGGTCGACGACCCACCGACATGGTGGACCCGGGCGTGTGCGTACGCCTGCCCCTGCTGGTCGGCGACCGGGTCGATGCGGCGGTACGTCGAGGCGGGCCCGCTGAGGGCACCGACGCACTCGGAGACCAGGTAGGGCTTGGCGTCGACGTTGCGCGGGGCAGTGAGGTTGGCCTCGCCGGAGCTGGTCCGGGCGTACTCGTTGATGGCGAAGACGTCCTGCTCGAAGGCCGCGAGGTTCTTCCCACCGCCGAGCATGGCGCCGGTCGTCTGACGTGAGTCATCGAGCCCACGGACGATCTCGCGGGTCTCGGTGAAGAGCGTGATCCCGGCCGCCGTGGACCCGGCCTCGTTGAGCCGTGCGCCCCACAGCACGACCGAGGGGTGGTTCCGGTTGGCGACGACCATGTCGTGGACGTTCTCGCGGACGCGCTGCTTCCAATCGTCGTCTCCGATGTACTGCCCCCAGCCCGGCGACTCGAGGAAGACGAGCAGACCCAGCTCGTCGCAGGCGTCGTAGAAGTCCTGCGACTGCGGGTAGTGCGAGCAGCGGACCATATTGCAGTTGAGGACCTGTCGCAGGATCTGCGCATCCTTGCGCTGGACGCGAGCAGAGAGCGCGCCACCCGCGAACGGGAACACCTGGTGCCGGTTGAGGCCGAAGACCTGCAGGCGCTTGCCGTTGAGGTAGAGACCGTCCGTCTCGAAGCGTGCCTCGCGCAGCCCGACCACGGTCAGGTGGTCGTGCACCGGCTGATCGTCGATCTTCAGGGTCGTGACGACCCGGCACAGGTTCGGCTCGTCGACGGACCAGAGGCGCAGCGCCTGGAGGTCGCCCACAGTCACGGTCGTCGTCACGCGGCCGGTCGCCGAGATCGCCAGCACGCCGGTCGCCCGGGCGACGGTCGTGCCGTCCTGAACGACCTCGACCTCGACCGAGGCGCCGGCGGTCGGCACCACGCCGGCATCGACGGTGACCTCCACCTCGATGCGGCGGCCCGTGCCGAGGACGTCGACGGGCTTCGCGAAGACGTCGGCGATGAAGACGGTCGGGACGCCCCGGAGGCGGACCGGGCGGTAGATGCCTCCTGGTTGCCAGAAGTCGACGGTCGTCGGGTCGTCCGAGCCACCGCGGTTCGGGGGCACGTTGACGCTGAACGTGCTGTCGACCTCGAGCGCGAGGACGTTCCCGGTGGGCCTGAGGTAGTCCGTCAGCTCGAGGGAGAAGGGGAGGTAGCCACCGGTATGGGTGGGCAGCGACTGCCCGTTGAACACCGGCGTCGCCTGGGTCATGACGCCCTCGAAGTCGGCGAAGACGCGCAAGCCCTGGAGCTGCTGGGGCAGGTCGAAGGTCCGGCGGTAGAGCCACGAGCCGGACCATGACCTCGGGTCCCAGTTGCGCCACGACAGGGCGGTGACGGTGTGGGGGAGGGTGACCAGGGCGAGCGTCCCGTCGTCGAACGACTGGCTCAGACCCCCGGCGCGGGCGCGGCCGAAGCGCCAACCGCCGCAGAGCGACTCGGTCACCGCCGACGCCCCGCGAGTCGTCGCAACCGGGGTCTCCGAGGTCCCGGCGGTGGCGGCGGACGCGGTCGCCGGCCGGTGCGCCAGGACAGCGGCGGACAGGACTCCGAGCGCCCCGGCTCGTAGGACCGAGCGCCGGCCCGGCGCGGGTGACGTTGGGATGGTCACGTTTCTCCTCCTTGAGATGGTGAACCTGATGAAGGTGGATGCAGTGGTAGTGGTAAGACCTCCGACTACTATGCAGATGGGCGCGGCCAGTGGCAAGAGGTCGTTCCTCTTGACAGTCGCGAGACGGCATATCTAGCATGACGACTCGTCAGAGGTCTTACCACTTAGGAGTGATGGATGGCCCAACACTTTCTCGTACACCAGTCAGGGGACTCGGTCGGCGTCGCAGTGACGGACATCGAGCCCGGCACCGACGCGTCCGGTCGTTACCAGGACGACGACGCGCGCGTGCAGCTCATCGTGACCGAGCGCGTCCCGCTGGGCCACAAGATCGCTCTGGCGGACATCGCCGAGGGCGACCGCATCATCGAGTACGGCGTGCCGATCGGCCGGGCCACCCAGGCCACTGTGACCGGTCAGCTCGTCCACGTGCACAACCTGAAGGGAGAGCGCTGGCAATGATCGGCGACCGGACTTTCTACGGCTACCGTCGCCCTGACGGCTCGGTCGGCTGCCGCAACCACGTCATCGTGCTGCCGGTCGACGACATCTCCAACGCCGCCGCGGAGGCGGTCGCCAAGGTCGTCAACGGGGTGCTCGCGCTGCCGCACCCATACGGCCGGCTGCAGTTCGGCCCTGACCTGGAGCTGCACTTCCGGACGCTCATCGGCACCGGCTGCAACCCCAACGTCGCTGCTGCGATCGTCATCGGCATCGAGCCGAACTGGACGCAGCGCGTGGCGGACGGCATCGCCAAGAGCGGCAAGCCGGTGGTCGCGCTGTCGATCGAGGGCAACGGTGACCTCAAGACGATCGAGCGGGCGAGCCGCGCGGCGATCGCCCTGGTCCAGGACGCGACAAGCCTGCAGCGTGAGCCGGTCAGCCTCACCGAGATGCTGATCAGCACCAAGTGCGGCGAGTCCGACACCACCTCCGGGCTGGGGTCGAACCCGACGATCGGCCGGTTCGCCGAGCGGTTCACGGCCGCCGGCGGCACGTTCTTCTTCGGTGAGACCTCCGAGCTCACCGGCGGCGAGGACATCGTCGCGAACCGCATCGACGACCCGGTGCAGCGCGCGAAGTTCGAGCGGCTCTTCGACGAGCACCAGCAGGTCATCCTCGCTCAGGAGGCCGACCTGCTCGGCTCCCAGCCGACCGAGGGCAACATCGCCGGCGGCCTGAGCACGATCGAGGAGAAGGCGCTGGGCAACATCCAGAAGATCGGGCGGGCCCACGTGAGCGAGGTGCTGGAGATGGCAGAGGCCCCGAAGGGTCCGGGCCTGCACTTCATGGACACCTCCAGCGCGGCCGCGGAGTCGATCACGCTCTTCGCCGCCGGCGGGGCTGCGCTGCACCTGTTCACCACGGGTCAGGGCAACATCATCGGCAACCCGATCGTCCCGGTGCTCAAGCTCACCGCGAACCCGCACACGGCGCAGTCCATGTCCGAGCACATCGACCTCGACATCTCCGCGGTCATCACGGCGGACATGACGCTGGACGAGTCGGCCGACCTGGTCGAGGAGATCGTCGTCGACTGCGCGTCCGGGCGGGTCGCGGCAGCCGAGGTCCTCGGACACCGCGAGTTCGTCCTCACGCGGTTGCACCGGACCGCCTGAGGTCCTCCACGGTGGACGGGGTGGCCGGGGCTTTGAGGGGTCCCGACCACCCCGTTCGCACGTCCGCATCCAGCCCGCGCCCAGGCACCCCGATCCACGCCGCAACACACCGAGCAGTCGTAACCCATGACGGTTATAAAAATAAAAGGTTTAAAAAAAGAAGGGTGTTGAGAGGGGTAGGGGAGTCTGACAAA